>CAJQJX010000066.1 GCA_905478795.1 uncultured Flavobacteriales bacterium | reverse complement strand
AGGCTGCCGGGATGTACAACACCCTCATGGCCGCGGGAGAGCCCGCACTGGTTGTGGAGTGTTTGAATGGATACCGCAGTAAGGAGCGCAAGCCGCTGAATGCAGGGGCGTTCAGGATTCCATTGGGACAACCGGAGGTGGTGCGCTCAGGAACTGATGTGACGGTGGTCTCTTATGGAAGCACCTTTAACCTTTGCACAGTGGCAGCAGATCGGTTGGCAGAATTGGGCATCGAGGTGGAGTTGGTAGATGTGAGGACACTCCTGCCTTTTGACCTTACAGGAACCATTGCTGCGAGTGTGGCCCGCACCCACAGGGTACTCTTCGTCGACGAGGATGTGCCGGGTGGTGCGTCGGCTTACATGATGGAGCGCTCCATGTCTATTGGAGGCCTTTGGGAGCACCTGGATTCCGCTCCGCAGACCATGTCGGCTGCGCCACATTTGCCCGCCTATGGAAGCGATGGGGATTATTTCTCCAAGCCATCTGTAGAGGACATTGTGGAGAGGGTGTATGCCATGGTTTCAGAGGATGACCCTGTGTCCTTCCCCGATTTGCGCTGATTGTGGAGCACATCGAGTTTTCATTGCGCACGCCTTACATCGACTTGCTTCAACTCCTCAAGGCTACGGGCTTATGTGCGACAGGAGGTGAGGCCAAATGGGCGGTTGACGAGGGAAGGGTGACGGTGAACGGTGAGCCGGAGTCTCGCCGCCGTCGAAAATTGGTGACTGGAGATCAGGTGGTGGTAGATGGTCAATATCTAGTGGGCATTATTGAAGCGGTTGGGCCGTGATTTCGTCGCATATTGCCTGACGCCATCCTCGAAAGGTTGGTAAAATTCGCGATTGATTCCTTCAAAAATGTGCCAGATGCGCTTCCAAAACTGGGCTGTATGCCTGATGCTGAGTCTTTTGTCATTGTCCGGATCCGCCCAAGAGGTGGTCAAGGGTCAAGTCATCGATGGTGAAACGGGTGACCCTGTTTTTGCAGCAGGCGTTCTCGTTCAGGGAACCACAACGGGAACGTCTACAGATTTTGATGGGCGATTCAGGATCGAGGTGCCTACACTGCCAGTGCGCTTGAGCATCAGTTTCATTGGTTATTCGATGTTGACGGTCGATGTGAACAGCGCTGACAATGAGGTCCGTGCGACGCTTCAACCCGATGCTGTCCTGATGGAAGAGGCCGAGGTGGTGGGCTCCAGAATTGACGAGCGGCAAAAGCAGGGTCCGCTGACGGTGGAGTCCATGGATGTCTTGGCGATCAAGGAAGCGCCCAGCGGAAATTTCTATGAGAGCTTAGGCAACTTGAAAGGGGTGGATATGACCAGTGCCTCGCTGGGTTTCAAAATCATCAACACCCGAGGATTCAATAGCACCTCACCGGTGCGTTCGCTGCAGTTGATTGATGGGGTAGACAACCAAAGCCCTGGTTTGAACTTCTCCTTGGGTAATTTTTTGGGGGCCCCAGACCTCGATGTGATGAAAGTGGACATTGTTGCTGGAGCCAGCAGTGCTTTTTATGGTCCTGGTGCCTTTAATGGTGTCATCTCGATGGAGACCAAGTCGCCCTTTCGGTTTCCAGGGGTGGCCGTCAGCGCCAAACTGGGGGAGCGCAACCTCACTGAGACAGGATTCCGTTATGCTGATTACATCGAAAATGAAGAAGGCAACCCTGTACTCGGGTTCAAGGTCAATGCCTTTCGTTTCAGCGCCGATGACTGGGTTGCCGACAACTACAATCCCGTAGATGGGTCCGATGTCGACGCCACGAACCCCGGCCGTTTTGACGCTGTGAACATTTATGGAGACGAATACAAGACGGTGTTTGACTACAGCGGAGACAACAGTGCCAATGGGCGTGGGTTGGGGTCGTTTTATCGGACCGGCTATAGGGAGATTGATTTGGTGGATTACGGCACCAAAAACCTCAAAGTCTCCACGGCTTTGCACCTCCGACTGCAGCCTGAGAAGACGTACGAATCAGCGGAGTTAGTATACGGATTCAACAGCGGCTTCGGCACCACGGTGTACCAAGGCGATAACCGGTTCTCCTTGCGGGATATTGAGTTCTACCAGCACAAAATTCAACTGTCCAAGCCAGGAAAATGGTTCTTGAGGGCTTATCGCACAAGCGAGGATGCGGGCAACAGCTATGACCCTTACGCGACTGCCCTGCGCTTGCAAGAAGAGACCCGCAGTGACTACAGCTATGCCAAGGTCTATTACCGATATTGGGTAGACAGCATTGCGCCGATGATCGACGGGACATGGCCTGCAGGTATTTTGGACACCTCTGGGGCTTTCCCCACGTTTACCATTCCACCGGACAGCATTTCTGCTTGGTTCTCCAACAATCAGAACAACCTCACAGATTGGCACAATCTGGTTGAAGACTGGACCAACAATGGCTATGCGGGCCTGAGCGACGTGTCGCAAGATCCAGTGGGCCACCTCCAACCTGGTAGCCCCGAATTTCAGGAGGCGTTTGACCGGATTACCTCGCTCAAGAACAATGAAGGGGAGGGGGGCACCCGTTTCTACGACCGCTCGAGTTTGATTCACATTCACGGTGAGCGCACTTTTAACCCCACTGGCTTAGAAGAAGTCAGGGTGGGCGCCAATTTCCGCCGTTACACACCCAACAGTGATGGCACCATTTTTAGTGACACTGCCGGTGTGGTCATTACAAATCAGGAGTACGGTTTTTATGCTGGAGCCCGCAAGCGGTTTGCAGAAGACAAGGTGATCACCACAGCGACGATCCGTGCGGATAAGAACCAGAACTTCGACATGGTCTTCTCCCCTGCAGTTTCCATGGTCTGGAAGCCACGAGAAGAGGATTATTTCAGGCTGAGTTTTTCGAGTGCTTTGCGGAATCCAACGTTGGCAGACCAGTACCTCTACCTCGACGTTGGACCCGCCACCTTGGTCGGCAACCTCAATGGCAGGGACAGCTTGGTGACCATTCAGAGTTTCATTGACTACCGGAACAGTATTTCCAGCGCAGCAGGCCTGCCTTTTGGAAACCTGGACACCATGCAGTTTTTCAATATTGCACCTCTGCGTCCTGAGCAGGTTCAGTCTGTAGAGATGGGGTATAGGACCACGCTTTGGGATAAGCTGTACTTGGATGGAAGTTGGTACTACAGTCAATACACCAACTTTATTGGATACAACATCGGTTTGGATGTGCTCTTTCAAAACCCCGCATTCCCAGAAGCTGTGACAGGAATTGATGTGTTCAGATATGCTGCGAACTCCATCAATGATGTGAGGACCACCGGAGCGTCCATTGGAGCCAATTGGTACGTGGGTGACAACTGGATGATTTCTGGAAACTACAGTTGGAACCGATTGGTCAAGACGGACGAGAACGATCCCATCATTCCCGCCTTCAATACACCTGAGCACAAGTATAATGTTGGCGTTAGCACACGCGACCTGAGGTTGCGTGAAGCAAGTACATGGGGTTTCGGCGTGAATTATAAGTGGGTCCAGGGCTTTGTTTTTGAAGGGTCGCCTCAGTTTACGGGGGTGGTCCCCACTTTTGATGTGTTGGACATTCAAGCCAATGCCCACATTGACCAGCTCAACATGACCATAAAAGCAGGGGCGTCTAACGTATTGAAAAACTGGCATATAGAGGCTTACGGAGGGCCTTCTGTTGGACGTTTGGCGTACATCAGCCTGCTCTATGAAGTCAACACAAGAGACTGAGTCTCCTCCTGTTTTTTACGTTTACAAACTTCTTGATTCCCGTTACAAGGAATCTGCTGTGTAATTCATACACACTTATTCGCCGTTTCCTATCTTACCCTCTCAACTTTGGGACCAAACCATGAAGCAAACTTGTCTCCTTTTGGTAGCGTTTTTCGCTTGCCTAACAGCCGGTGCACAGACCCGGTATCTCGATGAGGTATTCAGTGATGTCACTGTAACCTCCAACATTCAGTACGGAACGAACATTACCGTCATCACCGCCCTGCAGGGTTTGGCTCCAGCGCCACAGCCTCTTGCATTGGACTTGTACGAGCCCACCGGTGACACAGAGACAGATCGTCCTCTGTTGTTGATGTTCCACACCGGAAACTTTCTCCCTGTTTACTTGAACGGAGGAGCTCAAGGAACCAAAACCGACAGTGCCATTGTCGAAATGTGTACCCGCTACGCCAAGATGGGTTACGTCGTGGCCAGCGTCGACTATCGCGTGGGCTGGAACGCCCTTGCCGCTACTCAAGAAGAGCGCACGTTACAATTGATCCAGGCTGCCTATCGCGGTGTTCAGGACAGCCGCACTGCGGTTCGCTTTTTCCGCAAGTCAGTGGCAGAGGACAACAACCCTTATGGCATCGACGACACCAAGATTGGTTTGGGTGGAGACGGAACAGGTGGATACATCACTTTGGCCTCTGCAGGAATCAGCAGCTACAACGACATCATTTTGGATGATGCCGGCGTGCCCATTCCAAAGTTTTGGTATGATCCAGGCACAGGCAGCCAAATTCCAATGGTCGTAGAGTCCATTCACGGTAATCCCGATGCGACAAATGACGCCTATGCTCCAGCAGAGGTTGGTGGATTCCAATTGTGTATGGCGAACCACGTGGATTACGCATCAGACTTTGATTTCCAATTCAATCTTGGCGGCGCCTTGGGTGATCTGAATTGGATGGATGAAGGCGATGTGCCCATGGTGAGCTTCCACTGCCCGCACGATCCGTTTGCCCCATATGAGACTGCAGTCTTGATTGTGCCTACCACAAACGAGCCTGTTGTAGAGGTGAGTGGTGCCTACGATATTCACAGTGAGATCAACGGATATGCCACCAATAACAACGCTGTTTTTGCTGATGCGGACATTGAAGATGCCGCCTCGGAAAGCAACAATGGTTGGGATGGTCTCTTCCCCGTTTTCAACAGCTATGTAGATGGAGTAGCCACTGAGCCTTTTGATAGTTCACCTTGGCAGTGGTACAGTGAAGCGGCTGTCCAGGCTTATGACGATGCGAATGGCACGAACATCCTTGCCACTCAATTGACTTTGAACCCTACAATGGGTGAGGCAGAAGCCATGTTCTGGATTGACCAGATTGTGGATTACAACTCTCCGCGTATGGGCCTTGCGCTCGGCATCTTGTCAGAAGGTCAAATCAACAGCAACGGTGTGCGTTACATCGATGAGGTGTTCGCCGATGTTGAAGTGACTTCAGGAGTAGCCTACGGCAACAACATTACAGTGATTCCTGCTCTGCAAGGTTTCCCTCCAGGTCCAGAAGATCTGCTGTGTGACATCTATGAGCCTGCAGGTGATACCGAGACGGATCGTCCATTGATTTTGTACTTCCACACAGGTAACTTCTTGCCTCAGTATGTGAATGGCAGCGCAGTGGGTACACGCACAGACTCTTGTGCCGTTGCATTGTGTACCGAGTTTGCCAAGAAAGGATATGTGGTTGCGAGTTGTGACTACCGTTTAGGTTGGAACGCTTTGGCTGCCACGCAAGACGAGCGCACCCTTCAATTGATTCAGGCTGCTTACCGCGGTGTACAGGACAGCCGTACTGCGGTGCGTTTTTTCCGTAAGTCTGTTGCCGATGAGAGCAATCCTTGGGGAGTGTCCTCAGATAAAATCGCCATGTTCGGCGAGGGTACAGGAGGTTACATCACGTTGGCTTCAGCGGGTATCTCCAATTACAATGACATCATCCTCGATGATACGGGTGTGCCCATTTCTAAGTTCTGGTATGATCCAGGAACTGGAACTCAAATCCCAATGGTGATTGAGTCAATCCACGGTGATCCCAATGCCACCATTGACGCGTTTGCACCCGCTGAAATTGGAGGTTTCCCATTGTGCTTGGCCAACCACGTGAACTACGCCAGTGGTGATCCCATCCCTTCTACGTTCAACTTCCAGATGAACCTCGGTGGTGCGATGGGTGATTTGAACTGGATGGATGAGGGAGATGTTCCTATGGTGAGCTTCCATGGCCCACACGATCAGTTTGCTCCGTACACAACAGGTGTCCTCGTGGTGCCTACCACCAATGAGCCTGTTGTTGAGGTGAGCGGTGCCTTTGATGTGCACTCTGAAATCAATGGATATGCCACCAATAACAATGCAGTTTTTGCCGAGATTGGTTTGCCTGACCCTGCTGTCGCATTTGGCAACCAGGGTTGGGACGGTCTTTACCCCGTTCTGAACAACTACGTTGACGGCGCTCCAACTGAGCCATTCGATGGTGCTCCTTGGCAGTGGTGGGACGTGGCTACGACAGAGTTCGTGGACAATTTGAACGGAACCAACATTGCAGCGACCCAGTTGACTTTGAACCCCACTATGGGACCTGCTGAGGCCGCATACTGGATCAACGAGATCACCAACTACACGGCGCCACGTTTGGCGGTGAGTTTGGAGGTGGCTTCACTCGGGCCTGGCTGTAATGACGAGGCTGCTTGTAACTACAGCGCCCTTGCTACTACGGATGACGGTTCTTGTGACTACGCAGCCGAAGGATTCGATTGCGATGGAAACTCACTGATCGTGCCTGGTTGTACTGACGTGATTGCCTGTAACTATGATGGCTTTGCAACGGAAGACGATGGTTCATGCGATTACATGGACACCACATTGCCTACGGGTGCTGAGAACGTTTGGTTGGTGGGCTTGACATTGTCAGGTACCGAAAACGAGCCTCTCGCTGGAGGGTGCGAATTGAGCGGTGGAGTGAACCCTAACGTATCTGTGAATGGTGTATTCCTCGGTGACGGTACCGGTGGTCCTCTCGTGATGTCGAGTGTGACCGATCCAACTGGAGGCTTGCTGGCTTCGTTGGTGGCCATTGTGAGCAACACTCCTGTGGGCATCTGCGGTGGTCAATTCACGGTCAACCTTTCTGGGACAGTTTTGACACTTGCAGAACAGAACGGCGTGTGGAGGACCATTGTTCCTGTATTGGGGCCTCAATACCTCTGGGCCGCTCCATTGAGCAGCTTCACTCCAGGTTGTGGAGACCCCACAGCTTGCGGTTTCACCAGCCCATGCGACATCAGCTTGTTGTGTGACTACTCTGACACTGACGGAGACGATATCCTCGATTGTCAAGAGATTGTTGGATGTCAAGATGAGAACGCCGACAACTACAACGCCAACGCAACGGATGCCGGTGCTTGTAACTACAACGGATGTACGAACGCTGACGCCGTGAACTATGATGATGGAGCCAATACGGACGATGGCAGCTGCCAGTTCGAGATTGTCTTCCGTGTCAATGCGTCCAACACGATGGTGGATGGTGCAATGGGTGTATCAGGGTCCTTCAATGGATTTACAGTTTCATCCATGATGGAGATGGGTTATGGTGTTTGGGAGACCACTCTGATTTTGGGTGTGGGTTCCTACCAGTTCAATTATGCAAACGGTGCTGCAACGGAGACCATCTCCGGAACTTGCGATGCACAGCGCATGGTGGCTGTTGCAGACAGCCCAATGATCTTGGATGCTGCTTGCTATGGTGAGTGCGGTCCTTGTGCCGGTTGTACCGACCCCTTCAGTGCAGAATACAATCCGTTTGCCGGAGAGGATGACGGAAGCTGCGCTACAGCCATTGTTTACGGTTGTACATACTCTGACGCTTCGAACTACAACAGCGCTGCGACCATTGATGATGGAAGCTGTGAGGTGAGTGGGGCGAATCCTTGTCCAACGGACTTGGACGGCGACGGTGCTACTGCCGTAGGAGACCTGCTGCTCCTCTTGGGTCAGTTCGGTCAGAACTGTGAGTAAGCCTTGAGCTGAATGACATTGGAAAGGCGCCCTTCGGGGCGCCTTTCTGCTTTTAGGACCGTTGGTAAACTGAATGTGGTCGGCTATGAAAGCCCGGTTGAACAAGGGCTTTGATGATGCAGATTCACCCTGTCAGCCGGTTGCGGAGATGCCCGCTGACAGCTTCTAGGTTTTGGTTAAGGGAGGCCGTTCGAAACGTCGGATGGCCTCCTACAGCCAATTCACACTGAAGCGCTACTTTGCAACCATGGCTTGGAAAAAGGACCTTTCGTTGTTGCTGTTGCGCCTGTGTGCAGGCGGATTGATGGTGCCCCACGGGTGGGGGAAGTTGAATCGTTTGATGACGGGGCTCGAAGCCGGCGAAGTCAAGTTCTACAATTGGATGGGAATCGGGACCGAAGCCTCCTTGGGCTTGGCTGTTTTTGGGGAGCTAGTGGCCCCCGCTTTTATCGTTTTGGGGCTGTTTACCCGCTGGATGTCTATTCCCGCTGCGATCACCATGGCAGTGGCAGCATTTGGCGCCCATGCGGGGGACCCGATAGGAGACAAGGAGCATGCCCTGCTCTTTTTGGTTCCGTTTGTGGTGCTTGCTCTCTTGGGGGGAGGCCGTTATGGACTTGACTCTAGGATAGGCCGTCCCAAATAAGGGTGTCGATTAGCCCAGTGAGGAGAGTTGGGCTTTTAAGACTTCAATTTTGGCGAGGGCGTCTGCTTCCTTGGCGCGTTCAGAGGCGACCACTTGCTCCGGTGCGCCGTTCACGAACTTCTCGTTGCCGAGCTTTTTCCGGACAATGTTGAGAAAGCCCTCCTGGTAATCGAGGTCTTTCTGAATCTTCTCCTTTTCGGCGTCCAGGTCGACGGCGTCGCCTGCAGGGATAAAGAACTCGTGCGTCTCAAGGACGAATCCAAAAGCGCCGGTGACTTTCTCGGTAATCCGTTGGACGGATGACACATTGCACAGGTGGCACACGACAGACTCGAGGTCGGCAGGATAGTGTTTGCCATCCGCATCGACGATGACCTGAAGGTCCAAGGCTTGTTTGTTGGGAATGTGTCCCTTTTGGCGGATGCTCCGGACTTCAGCTACGATGCGGGTGGTCAGTTCGAAGTCGAGAAGTAAACGCTCGTCGACAGGCTGGCCAGACCTCGTGGGGAAAGGGGCGTTGCACAGCAGTGTGCCTGCATCACGAACTTCCAAGAGGCTGGAGACCTCTTCTGTGAGGAAGGGCATGAAAGGGTGCAGCATGGACAGCATGCGTTCGAATAGTCGGGTGGTGGCGTCATATGTTGCGCGGTCACAAGGCTCACCGTAGAGGGGTTTGGCCAGTTCCAAATACCATGAACAGAAGTCGTCCCAGATGTGCTTGTACGTGGCCATCAAAGCCTCACTCAGACGGAACTCGGCATAAGCCTGTTCGATGTCGGCCAGCACCTGTTCTGATCTGGCTTCAAACCAGCGGATGCCGGCAGCGGCATGTTCGGGTTGTTGGGCGCTGTCGCTGACCTCCCAGCCTTTAACAAGGCGGAAGGCATTCCAAATTTTGTTCGAGAAGTTCCGTCCTTGCTGACACAGTGACTCATCGAAGGGGAGGTCATTGCCCGCGGGTGAAGTCAGCAGCATGCCCACGCGAACGCCATCTGCACCGTATTGCTTCATGAGCTCAATAGGGTCGGGAGAATTGCCCAATGACTTGGACATTTTGCGGCCCTGTTTGTCCCTTACAATGCCCGTGTAGTAGACGTTTTTGAACGGCGGTGCTTGGCGGTATTCGTATCCTGCGATGATCATCCGGGCGACCCAGAAGAACATGATTTCAGGTGCGGTAACCAGGTCGTTGGTGGGGTAGTAATAGTCCACCTCCTCTTTGGAGTAGAATCCATCAAATACGCTAATGGGCCACAGCCAAGAGCTGAACCAGGTGTCGAGCACGTCTTCGTCTTGGCGCAGGTCTGATGGGGCAATGTCGCGCCCGGCGGCTTCAGTGGCCAATTGCGCGGCCGTTTCGGCATCTGCCGCGACGACGAACTTCGCCTCGGCAGAGGTGGGTTCTCCCTCGTAGTACCAGGCCGGGATCCGATGCCCCCACCACAATTGGCGGGAAATGCACCAGTCCTTGACATTCTCCATCCAATTCCGGTAGCTGTTCTTGAATTTGGCGGGATGGAATTGAATCGTGTCGTCCATCACACGGTCAAGAGCGGGCTTGGCAAGCTCTTCCATGGCCACGAACCATTGCATGGACAGGCGTGGCTCAATGATGGCGCCTGTGCGCTCTGAACGGCCCACTTTGTTGGGGTGCTCTTCAACCTTGACCAGATGGCCTGCAGCGTCCAACGCGGCCGTGAACGTCTTGCGTGCCTCGAAGCGGTCTTGCCCCTCGTATTCTCCGCCTACGGCGTTGACGGTGCCGTTGGGGTTGAGCATGTCGATGACCTCGAGGTTGTGTTTTTGCCCCAAATCGTGGTCGTTTGGATCGTGAGCGGGGGTCACCTTGAGGCATCCAGTTCCAAACTCGCGGTCCACGTAGTCGTCTTGGATGATGGGGATGCTGCGCCCTGCAATGGGCACGATCGCGCGTTTTCCGTGGAGGTGTGTATACCGCTCATCCTCGGGATGGATGCAAATGGCGGTGTCGGCCAGGATGGTTTCTGGACGGGTGGTCGCGATGGTGAGCCATTCGTCGCTGCCTTCGACCTGGTATTTCACGTGGTGCAGTTTGGACTGCTCTTCGGTATGGATGACCTCCTCATCGCTCACGGCTGTGAGGGCTTCAGGGTCCCAGTTGACCATGCGCAGACCTCGGTACACATGGCCCTTGGCATGCAGATCCAAGAAGGTGTCAATGACACTTTTGCTGTAGTGATCGTCGAGGGTGAAGTTGGTGCGCTCCCAATCGCAGCTGGCGCCCAGTTTGCGGAGTTGCTTTAGAATAATGCCGCCGTGCTCGCGTGTCCAGTCCCAAGCGTGCTCCAAGAAAGCGTCGCGGGTGAGGTCGGACTTTTTGATGCCTTGATCCCGAAGCTTGTGGACCACCTTGGCTTCTGTAGCAATGGAGGCGTGGTCGGTACCGGGTACCCAACACGCGTTTTTCCCCTGCATGCGGGCCCGACGTACCAAGACGTCTTGGATGGTGTTGTTGAGCATGTGGCCCATGTGCAATACACCGGTGACATTGGGGGGAGGGATCACCACGGTGTAAGGCTCGCGCTCGTCAGGGACGCTTCGGAACGCTTTGGCGTCTTCCCAAGCCTGTGTCCAGCGGTCTTCTACTGAGGTGGGATCGTACTGTGAGGGTATGTCTTGTGCCATGGCGAAAACGAACGGTGCGGTTGCGGGCCCAAATTTAGCCTGTTAAAATGGCGTTAACCTTGCTCTGAACATGAGAAAGACAGGTTTATCTTCAACACTGAAAAATCAATCAACCCTCATTATGAAGAAGGTCCTCCTTACCCTCGCCGTTGTCTTCGGCGGATTTATCCTCGCCGGAGCCCAAGAAGTGGTCAACGGCCCTGTCCTGAGCTTGGACAAGGAAGTACATGATTACGGCACCATCGATCAAGGCGCTGACGGCAATTGCGTCTTTACAGTGACCAACGACGGTACTGACCCGCTCATTATTTCTCGTTGCAAGGGTTCATGTGGTTGCACTGTTCCTCAGTGTGATAAGGATCCCATCATGCCTGGTACTACCAGCAGCATCAAGGTGAAGTACGACACCAAGCGTGTTGGTCCCATCAACAAAAGCGTGACCATCACTTCCAATGCCTCAAACGAGCCAACGAAGGTGATTCGCATCAAAGGAAAGGTTGAGGCTGTTGCCCAACAGGTCGGTGCTCCCGTGAAGAATGCGGCTGGCCCAACCAACAAGCAGTAATATTTGAGGTGCCCTGCACCTTTAAAAGCCGCTCCGGAATTCCGGGGCGGCTTTCTTTTTTCCCGAACCTCCGGCGCGTATGCCTGTTGTAAGGTCATGTTCGGAATGTTCAAGAAGGATCCCGTGGAGAAGCTCAGGAAGGAGCACGCACGGTTGTTGGCTGAAGCGCACAGGCTCAGCACGGTTGACCGCACCAAAAGCGACGCAATGACCGCGAAGGCGGCCGAAATCGAGGCGGAGCTGGTGGCCTTGACCCAAAAGGGCAACGCATGAGGACGGTAGCCATCATTGGGGACAGCAAGGGCATTGGCTTGGCGTTGCGTGAGCAGTTGCTGGCGGGAGGTGACCGGGTGATTGGGGTTTCCCGCACAGGTGCTCAAGCACCGGGTGAATACACCGGCCTTGTATTTGACGCGGTAGCCCATCCATGCGACCTCTCCTCGTTTACGGACCGCTTGGATGGATTGGTGTATTGTCCAGGAACGATCTCCTTGAAGCCGGTTCGCGGCGTAAAGCCCGAGCAGATGTTGGAGGACTTCAAGATCAATGCGCTGGGTTTCCTTCAGTCGGTTCAGGCGAACCTTAAGTTGCTCAAGGCAGCATCATCCCAAGGTGGTGTTTCTTCTGTGGTGGGGTTTTCGACGGTGGCTGTGCAGACAGGCATGGGCTTCCACGCCTCCATTGCAGCCTCCAAAGGGGCAGTGGAGGGGTTGGTCCGTACCATGGCTGCAGAGTTTGCACCTGACATTCGGGTCAATGCTGTCGCGCCTTCGCTGACCGACACCCCATTGGCAGCTGCTTTGTTGTCTTCAGACGCCAAAAGAGAGGCCAGTGCTGACCGTCACCCCCTCAAGCGCGTTGCTTCTGCCCACGACGTGGCTGCTGCAGCTGCATTTTTGCTTTCACCTGCGGCTGCAGCCATTACCGGTCAGGTCATGCAGGTCGACAACGGGATGAGTGCCGTCCGATGAGTACACCAAAGGAGGACAAGCGCCGGGTGTTGAACCTGGGCGATATCGAAGGCTTGCCTCAGCGTGAGCGGGCCCGATTGATCAATTCGATCAGTGGGTTCAAGTCGGCCAATATTGTGGCGACTGCCAACAGCGAAGGGGAAACGGCGTGCTGTATTGTCTCTAGCGTGGTGCATTTAGGGTCGAACCCAGCCCTCATGGGGGTGGTGTTTCGGCCTCCTGGAGCCGATGCCCACAATTACCAAAATCTATCGGTGTCGGGCTGTTTCACCCTCAGCCATGTGACTGCAGGAATGTATACAGCGGCCCACCAAACAAGTGCCCGCTATGCCGAGGAGGTGTCTGAATTTGACGCTGTGGGTTTAACGCCGCATTGGCATGGAAAAGGCGAAGCCCAGTTTCAGGCTCCAGCTGTTGCCGAATCTCCCGTTCGGATGGGATTGACCGTGGCAGAAGACTTGGTGTTGCCCAATGGGTGTCATTTTGTGTTGGGCGCGGTTCAATGGGTCGACTTTCAGTCTGAGGCCCAGGCGGCCGATGGGTTTTTGGACCTCGCTGCACTCGACACGGTCTGTATCGGTGGCTTGGACGCGTACCACACCGCCTCGCGTTTAGGCCGCTTGAGTTATGCCAAACCTGACGCTGCCCCCGAGGTGCGCACGGACTTCATGAAGGGTTGGGACTGAGCCATGTCCGTCTTGCCGCCTTTGCGCATCATTTGGTTGAAGCGGGATCTCCGTTTGAGGGACCATGCCCCCATGGCGGAGGCGATGCGCATGGGAGGTCCGCACTTGGTGCTCTATTGCTTTGAACCGGAAGACCTGGCGCATCCCACAACTTCGGGACGCCATCTGGCTTTTGTACAGCAAGGTCTCGCCGACCTCGATGCCCAGTGGGCAGAATGGGCAAAGGAAGGCCGCATGCCCACTGGCCTGCGCACAACGGTTTTGTATGCAGCTTTCCCCGATGTGTTGCGGCAATTGATGCAGCGCTTTGACTTGACGGGCGTGCACAGTTACGCCGAGTCTGGACTGCGACACACCTATGCCCGAGACCTCAAGGTCAAGAAGCTGCTCGATGAGTCGGGTGTGGTTTGGCATGAGCACCAGCGCGACGGCATTCAAAGGGGACGTCGAAACCGCCACCGATGGCGCGAACAGTGGTTTGCCTATATGTCTAGGCCACAGGAACATCCAGACTTCGCCTTGGCCCAGCCTGTGGCGGAATCAACATTGGATTGGCCCGCTGAATGGCAAAGAATTCCATGTCCAGAGGAGGGGCCAGAGGGCTTTCAGCCGGGTGGCGAACGCCGCGCGCACGCCTATTTGGAGTCGTTTGTGACCGATCGCATTCGGCGCTACGCTCGTACCATTTCCAAACCAGAAGGCAGCAGGGAGGGGTGCAGTCGACTGAGCCCTTATCTGGCCTGGGGCAACTTGAGTATCCGTCAGGTGCACCAGCGTCAAGCACTTGCTCGCAAAGGGGGAGGAGCTGGACCGGCTGGTCAGCTGCGCAATTTTAGCGCTTTTGATAGCCGACTGCGTTGGCACTGCCATTTCATACAGAAGTTCGAAATGGAGGACCGCATGGAGTTTGAGAATGTGAATGGAGGGTATAACCTCTTGAACAAAGAAGTGAATGAGGCCCACTTAGTAGCCTGGAAACAAGGACAGACTGGATTTCCATTGGTCGATGCTTGCATGCGGAGTGTGACCGCAACGGGGTACTTGAACTTTAGGATGAGGGCCATGCTCGTGAGCTTTCTCACCCATCATTTGTGGCAGCCGTGGCAAGCGGGGGTCGACCATTTGGCCCAGCAATTCCTGGATTTTGAGCCGGGCATTCACTATCCACAATTCCAGATGCAGGCGGGTGTGACAGGCATTAATACAGTGCGCATCTACAACCCAGTGAAGCAGGCGGAGGACCACGACCCCGAGGGTGCCTTCATTCGCAAATGGGTTCCAGAACTGGCCCAGGTTCCCGTGCCCTACATTTTTGCGCCGTGGACGATGCCGCCCATAGAGGCGGCTCTGCTCGACTTTAGGCTGGGTGAGCATTACCCTGGGCCGGTGGTCTCCTTAGAGAAGTCGTCCCGTGAGGCGCGGGAAAAGTTGTGGGCGCACCGCAAGCACCCCAAGGTCAGGGAAGAAGGTCTGCGCATCCTGCACCGTCATGTGGTGGCAGGAGCGCGCACAATGGATTGACGAAAGAACCCGAACCTTCACGAACTTCGCCCCACATGGATTCTCACCGTCCCATACTGCATTCAGCCGACGGGCGCACGTTGCTCTATCATGAGGTCATTGCCGATGCGGGAGCCCAAGCCCCTTGGTTGGTCTTCGTGCATGGCGCTGGCGGGAGTATCCGCACGTGGAAATATCAGATAGAAGCGTTCAAGCCGCATTATCGTTTGCTCTTGATCGACCTGCGGGACCACGGTTATAGCAAGGACATTCTTCCGGAATTTCCGGAATACGATTTTGACATTGTCGGCGAGGACATTCTCACTGTGATTGACCACTTGGGTATTGAAAAGGCACATTTTGTGTCCCTGAGTATCGGCAGTGTGATATTGCAAAAATTGGACATCGAGCGTCCCGAGCTTATCGACCGGATGGTCATGGCAGGAGCAATCTTCGATGGTTCACGGTTGATGCATTGGTTTGTGCACAGTGGCAAACTGCTCAACTACGTCTTGCCGTATCGGGCCATCTACTGGTTGTTTAGTTTCATTGTGCTGCCGCGCAGGAACCACCGCATGAGCCGCTGGATTTTCCGCCGTCAGAGTTTGCGGCTGACGCCGGGAGAATACCTAAAATGGGTGGAGCTTTACAAGCCGTTTTTCCGGCTCATCAAACAATACGTGGAGCGCAAAGTGGACAAGCGGGGTTTGGTTGTCATGGGGTCGCAGGACCACATTTTTTTTAGCGCTGCTGAGAAATTCGCACGCGCTCAAAAAAACATGCGGCTCGCGGTGATCGAGAATTGTGGTCATGTCTGTTCTATTGAGGCGCCAGACCTCTTTAATGACTTGGTTCTCAAGTTTTTGTCTGGTCAAGAGGTGCCGTTAAGAGTGACGGCCAATCCAGTTCCTTCAAGCTGGGCTGATCTCAAAGCCCTGCAGGGTTGATGGCCTCTTTTAAAGTTCAATGACATGAAACAGTTTTTTGTGATCCTCTTTGTGGGTTTGGGTTGCGGAGTACTTCGAGCCCAGACCATCAACACGGACCGTCCCGACCAGACCGAGAGCTCGGCGGTGGTGCCTGCAGGTTCATTTCAATGGGAGTGCGGATTTTCGAGCACGTGGCGCCCCACTTTCGGAGGCACGTTCAGGGAGCTGGCCTTGCCCAATTCATTGTTCAGGGTGAGCCTGCATGAGAAGTTCGAACTTCGGGTGGTCCATCAGCTCAACCGCAATGCGCAGCTCGCTTGGGGGGCGGATGACGTCGTGCTAGAAGGCACAAGCGATGTGCAAATAGGCACCAAGATCCAGCTTTGGCAGCGGGAGGGGAGTCGCACGGAGGTGGCTTACCTCGGTCATGCGGTACTTCCGACTGGTGACTCCGAGGTCACTGGTTTTGATTATGGTATGGTCAACAAGCTGTGCATTAGCCACGATGTTGGGCCGGCATGGGCATTGGGTTACAACCTGGGCTATGACTTGGCCGACGGCAGGGGCACTTTCACCTATGCCATGGCCATCGGAAAGGCCATCAATGACCGTTTCGGACTCTATTTCGAGCCATATGGAGAGTTGGTCTCAGGAAGTCATTACGCCAGCTTCGATGCGGGCCTGACCCTGCTCGCCTCCGATCAATGGCAGTGGGACATCAGCTACGGCACAGGCATCAACCACCGCATGAACTACACGGCGCTCGGCTTCAGCTGGTTGGTGTTGCCCAACCGTTGAAGCCTTCGCAGAAAACCCTCGAAGGTTTAGCCGGTGATGTCCGCTTTCTTGTAGACAGCGGATTTCGCAATGGTGTCGTGTAGGGCTTGGCACTTTTCTCCAAGGGCGGCAAAGCATCCAAAAAAGAAGACCAGGCTGGCCAAGGTCGAAACGATCGGGAGGAGGAATTGAAGAATGCTGCCGCTGTTTTTCAAGGCCCAGCGCAACAAAAACAATGAGGTGTCTCCTGCACTTCCGTCTGCACGTGCAACTTGCAGACCCATCACCCTTTTGCCTGGAGATGCACCTGTAAAGGCTTCGATAAGGGTGTATGCGAGGCCGATCACGCCGGCTAAGAGAATCATGGCGATGGCTCCTGTCCCGATTCCAATCAAGGCCATCGCTTCGGCTTCTTCACCCGAAACGGCATCAAAACCAAGCGCTGCAGTAAGGCCAGCACCGATGCCCAAAAGTGCAATGGGCACGATAAGAATTACGAGGAAAACAAGGTCAAGAAGGGTGGCGCCCAAACGGGGGCCAAAACCGATGCGGTTGGAAAACATGTCGATGTGATTTGCTCCGGTCAAATTAGGGGTATGAACGGGTGAACCGCAGCCTCAGGAGGATGTTCTTTTAACATGCACCGGAAATCCCATCTGCCGTCCAAGGATTGCGTCCATTGCGGACGGCCTTTTGATTGGCGCAAAAAATGGGCGCGGTGCTGGGATGAGGTCAAGTACTGCAGCGAGCGGTGCCGCCGAACCGCTAAAAGCAGCGCCGCATGAAAACTTTACGCCTTGTCCTGGGAGACCAGCTGAATGCCGCGCACCCTTGGTTTGAGACGGTGTCCGGTGATGTGGTCTATATGATGGCGGAAATGCGGCAGGAGACGGATTATGCGCCCCACCACATCCAAAAGGTGCTTGCCTTTTTTGCGGCGATGCGGGCGTTTGCTCAAGCCCGCAGGGCTGAGGGCCACCGCGTGGTCTACCTCGCGCTCGACGAAGGACGGAATACCCAGGGTTTGGAGGCCAATGTGCGCATGGTGATGGCTGAGGAGGGCTGCGCGCGTTTTGAATACCAATGGCCAGACGAGTACCGCCTCGATGTTCAGCTCAAGGAGTTCGCAGCAGAGTTTGGCGACCGCGCGGGGTCTGTAGATACACATCATTTCTTGACGGGTCGCGGTGACCTCGCCGAGCAGTTCAAGGGCAAGAAGACTTACTTGATGGAGTCCTTCTACCGCCGGATGCGCAAGGCCCATGGTGTGCTGATGGAAGGCGGTGCTGGAGGCGACGAGCCTGCCGGAGGGAAATGGAATTATGATGCCACGAACCGAAAGAAGTTGCCCAAAGGCCACCGCCCGGTGGAGCCGCTGTTGTTTGAGCGTGACCTGAGTGACCTTGAGGCCATGCTGAGGGAGTGTGGGGTGAAGACCATAGGAACGGTGGAAGCGCAGCGGTTCTTATGGCCGGTGACCCGCAAAGAAGGTCTGGAGTTGCTTGACTTTTTTGTGGAGGAATGCCTCCCGCGCTTCGGGGACTTCCAAGACGCCATGCACCCAGAGTACTGGTCGATGTACCACGCTCGGATTTCCTTTTGCATGAACGCCAAACTGCTTGCGCCCATGGAGGTGATTCGCGCGGTGGAAGACAAGTGGCGCGCCGACCCCGACCACGCGGACATCACACAAGTGGAGGGGTTCATTCGTCAAATTTTGGGGTGGAGGGAATACATGCGTGGGGTCTATTGGGCCCACATGCCGGAGTATGCGGGTCTGAACTTCTTTAATGCGGAGAACCCCCTTCCGTCTTGGTTCTGGACGGGTGAAACGAAAATGGCCTGCGTCGGGCACGCCATTCGCCAGAGCTTGGATTACAGCTATGCCCACCACATCCAGCGTTTGATGGTGACGGGCAATTTTATGTTGCTGGCTGGGATTGATCCGGGCGATGTAGATCGTTGGTATTTAGGTATTTATATCGACGCCATTGAGTGGGTAGAGATCACCAATACGCGCGGCATGAGTCAATTCGCCGACGGGGGAATCGTGGGGACCAAGCCCTATGCAGCCTCGGCGAATTACATGAAAAAAATGGGGCCGTACTGCAGCGGGTGCAGCTACGATGCGGCCGACAAGACGGGCGACAACAGTTGCCCGCTCAACAGTTTGTACTGGCATTTCCACGCACGCAACCGGGCCAAGCTCGAGCGCAACCCCCGCATCGGCATGGCATACCGCACTTGGGACAAGATGCCCGCTGACAAGCAGAAGGCCCTGCTCGATCGTGGGGATGCCGTACTGGCCAACCTCGAAAACCTCTGACCATGCGCAGCCTGATCTGGTTCCGAAACGACCTGCGGGTCACCGACAATGCAACCCTGAATGCGGCCGTGAAGGCCTCCACGGAGGTGATTCCGGTCTTCATCCTGGACCCGGCTCAATGGTCCGAAGACCGCTGGGGGCATGTGAAGACCGGGCCGTTTCGAACGCAGTTTCTGTTGGAGTCGTTGGCCGACCTGAAGGCGGACCTCGAAGACATGGGTGGGGCGTTGCTCATCCGTTCCGGTGAGCCGGCCGAGGTGCTGAAGGCGCTGGCCGATGAGTTCGGGGCGCGAACGGTATTTGCCACCGCCGAGCACACCAGCGAGGAGCTGCAGCGCGAGGCGCAAGTGGCCGAAGTGCTCGACCTGCGGCTGGAGGAGCAGCTGACGATGTATCACCCGGAGGACCTGCCTTTCGCGCTGGAGCAATTGCCGGACGTCTTCACGCGTTTCCGCGGAAAGATGGAAAAGCGCAGTGAGGTTCGGGATCCGCTTTGTGAACCGGAAGCGGTCAAAGTGCCTGATGGATTGTCGAGCGATGCTGCACCGACGATGGCCGACCTCCGCGTCGAGGCCAAGGCGCCGGATGCCCGGGGGGTGCTGCCGTTCCATGGCGGTGCCAAGGCGGCCTGGAAGCGACTCGATCATTACTTCTGGGAGACCAAGAAGCTGCGCGTCTACAAGAAGACCCGCAATGGCCTGCTCGGCGCAGACTACAGCTCCAAGTTCTCTCCGTGGCTCGCGCTGGGGTGCATCAGCCCGCGGGAGATCCATGCTCAGGTCCGCGCCTTCGAGCAGGACATCGAGAAGAACGAGGACACCTATTGGCTCATCTTCGAGCTCATTTGGCGGGATTATTTCCGCTACGTGGCCATGCGCTACGGCAACCGCATCTTCCACAAGCGCGGCATCAAGGCCGAATCGCCCAAGTGGCGGCAGGACCGGCGCGTCTTCGAGGCGTGGTGCGAGGGCCGGACGAAGTGCGATTTCGTCAATGCCAACATGCGGGAACTCGCTGCGACGGGCTTCATGTCCAACCGGGGCCGGCAAAACGTGGCCAGCTACCTCGTCCACGACCTCGGGGTGGACTGGCGCCTCGGAGCCAGTTGGTTCGAGCACATGCTCCTCGACCACGACCCGGCCAGCAACTGCGGCAACTGGATCTACGTGGCCGGTGTCGGCAACGACCCACGTCCCAACCGCAAATTCAACACGACCGGTCAGGCCGAGCGCTACGACGCCGACGGCAAGTACCGCAGACACTGGAGCCATGCGACTTTGGAACTTGACCTACAATGACCCGCGGCGCTGGGCCGAAGTCCACGCCATCTCGGGCAAGCCGCTGGGCTTCTGGGCGTCCGTCAAGACGGGCGGTACCGGTTCGCCCCGCGCGGAACTCGTGGGAGGGTCGGGAGAACTGAACGACTTGATAGGGGTTGCCACATCGCGCACCGGCTGCAACTTCGAGCGTACCACTGAAGGGGCCATCCTTTATTTCCGAAGCCGGCTTGAGGTATTCGGCGCGCCGCTTAAGAAAGGAGAGGTTAGCGGCGTGACCCGCATTCCAGAGGTTGCCGGCGAGCGTTTGACCATCTGGTGCGGATGGACTGACGCAGATGGCACGACCGTCTCAGGCAGCGTAGACATGAGGTTGTCTCACGCCAACGCTGACCGCATGGAAGCATATGTCCGCCGTTGGTTGGTGGAAGGTTAAGATGTCCTCCTTCTAGAAAAACCTGAAGTCTGGACTTAGCCCTTCCAGTTGGCCATGCAGACCTGGCCGTCGATTTGGAGGCGGCGGATGGCGTCGAGTTCGCGGATCACGCTGTCGATGTCCCGTCCGATGGGCTTGAAGTGGTAAGACTGGAACCAAATGGTGCCGCCTTTGTCCATGATGAAGAGTCCGCGCTGGCAGAGTAGGTCTGAGTTGGCTGTCAGGCGTCCGTACTCGTCGTAATCGAATTGTCCGTCGAGGGTGCCGAAGCGGTCTGACACGTTCCGGTTCATGTCGGCGATGAGGGGGTAAGTCACACCTTGTGCCCCGCCATCGGCGGCTGGAGTCTTCAGGAATTGAAGGTGGGTGGTGGCAGAATTGGTGCTGCAGCCAATGACCACGGCTTCGCGGTCTGCAAAGTCCTTGAGCCGCTCCTGAAAGGCGTGTACTTCCGATCCGCAGACCGAGGTGAAATCCTCTGGATAGAAAAAGAGCACGACATATTGGTCGCGGTAGGCGTCGAGGGAGAAGTCGCGGACCACCTTTCCGTCAACGACGGCGGTGGCGGTGAATTCTGGGGCGGGTTTGCCGAGCATGGTCATGGTGAAGGTCGAATTGCGAAAAGAAGTGGCCGAACCGTGGAATTGTTCGACGGCGAAAGTACCCCGGCTTCCGGGGCGAAAGTATCTTCGCCCACGTGACCGCAAAGAAGACCAAAGTTCCCCGCCGCAAAGCCACTCAAGTGCTGCCTCCCGAGGAGGAGTTCTTTAACCGGGAACTGAGCTGGTTGGCGTTCAATGAGCGCGTGCTCCAAGAGGCCGAAGACGAGCGGGTTCCTTTGATTGAGCGGATGCGCTTTCTGGGGATATTCTCCAACAACCTGGACGAATTCTTCCGCGTGAGGGTTGCGGCATTGCAGCGTATTGATGCTTTGGGCAAACGCACGACCACCACGCTGGGCTTTGGTGTCACCGAGACCCTCGAGGGCATTTCTGAGCGGGTCATGTCCTTGCAGGTCCGATACAACCAAGCTTTTGAGGAGCTGGAAGGCCAATTGGCCCAGGAGGGCATTGACATTTTGACAGAGGAAGGCCTCGACGGGGGGCAAGCGGAATTCGTGCAGGGGTACTTCGATCAAAAGGTGCGACCGCATTTGGTGCCCATCTTGATTTCTGATGTGGGCATGCCCGAGCTCAAGGATGGTCTGGTCTACCTCACCATCGCGCTGGAGGGCGATGTGTCCAAGCGTGCGCGATACGCCCTGCTGGAGCTTCCTGACCACCTTGATCGTTTCTTGGTGCTGCCAGAAAAGGGGGGTAGACGGGGGCTCATGTTTTTGGACGATGTCGTCAGGGTCGGATTGCCGAGGCTCTTTTCGACCTTCCAACCCGATTCTGTTCGGGCATATGCCATCAAGGTGACGCGTGACGCCGAGATCGACATGGACGATGACCTCTCGAAGTCGCTGTTAGAGAAGATGAAAAAGGGCATTGCGCGCCGCAAGCACGGCGACTATGTCCGTTTTCTCTTTGACAGGGAAATGTCGGAGGACTTGCTCAAGTTCTTGGTGCGGAAGCTGGGTGTGGTAGAGCAGGCCAACATCATTCCTGGAGGCCGATATCACAACCGCCGGGACCTCATGGACTTTCCGGATTTGGACCACCCCAACTTGGTCTTCCGCAAGTTGAAGCCCTTGCCGCACCGCCATTTGCTCAACCGGCGCAGCATTTTGGATCAGGTGGCCAAGCGCGACATCCTGCTGCACTACCCCTACCACGCCTTTTCTCAGCTCGTGGACTTGCTGCGCGAAGCTGCGATTGACCCTAAGGTGACGGCCATCCGCATCAACCTCTATCGGGTAGCTCGGAATTCACACATCATCAATGCGCTGACCAGCGCTGCCTTGAATGGCAAAGAGGTGCAGGTGGTGATTGAACTGCAGGCGCGGTTTGACGAACGCAACAACATCAAGGCCACCCGTGAACTTCAGGAAGTTGGGATTCAGGTCATTTTTGGCGTTGCCGGCCTCAAAACACACTCCAAACTCATGCTGATTACCCGCAAGGAAGGGCGGGTATTGCGGCATTATGCGCATGTGGGGACAGGCAATTTCAATGAATCTACCTCTGGGGTTTTCAGTGACCTTTCGCTCCTGACGGCGGACCGGCGGATAGCCTCTGAGGTGGAGCGGCTGTTCCAGTTCTTTGAGCACAACTACCAGCGTGGTGTCTACCGACATTTGATTGTGTCGCCTTACAGCACGCGGCGGCGGTTCAGTCAGATGATCGACCGCGAAATCAAGGAAGCTTTGCAGGGCCGCAATGCTTGGATGGTGCTCAAGTGCAACAACCTGACCGACGCCGGCATGATCCGCAAGCTTTACGAGGCCAGTCAAGCGGGCGTCGAAGTGACGCTGCTCGTGCGCGGAACGTGTGCGCTGCGCGCTGGAGTGAAGGGGTTGAGCGACCACATTCAAGCTTACAGTTTGGTGGGGCGGTTTTTGGAGCATGCCCGCGTAGTCGCTTTTGGGGCCGGGGGTACGCCTGAATTCTATCTGTCCAGTGCGGATTGGATGACCCGAAACCTCGACCGCAGGATCGAGGTGAGTGTTCCCATTTACGATGCTGCTTTGCAGGCCGAGGTTTCTGCCATGCTTGAGTGCCAAATCCGGGACAATGTGAAGCGGAGAAGACTGGATAAAAAGCAGCAGAACCGCTACGTGCCCGTGGGGAAAGACGATGACCCGATGGAAGCACACCGCGCCCTGTATGCGTTCTACGAGCGCCAACTCAAAGACAAGGGATGAGGTTGGCGGCCATTGACATAGGGTCCAATGCTGTCCGTTTGATTGTGAAGGAAATCAAAGGCCGGCCGGGCAGCCTGAAGGTGAGCAAGGTGGCGCATACCCGCGTGCCGATTCGCTTGGGTGAAGATGTATTTGGTTCGGGCGAAATCAGTGCAGAAAAGGAGGGCCGTTTGGGCGAGGCACTGAAAGGGTTTGACCTGCTTATGAAGTCCATGCAAGTGCGCGATTTTCGAGCTTGCGCGACCAGTGCGATGAGGGAGGCGACGAACGGAAAGGCGATCGCAAAGCGGCTGGCAGAATCGACGGGAATACAAGTGGAGCTGATTGACGGCAAGACCGAGGCAGATTTGATCTTCTCCAACTTCGAGGTGAGCCTGTTGGACCGTAACCGAGACTACATCTACATCGATGTGGGCGGGGGCTCCACCGAGTTGACGTTGATCCGCCAAGGCACGCGTATTGAAGGCCGCAGTTTTAAAATTGGGGCGGTGCGCCTTTTGAAAGGTCAGGTGGATGCCAGTGTCTGGCCAGAAGTCACCGATTGGTGCTCCAGATTGATTGCCGATCGCGGTCTAAAAGCCCCAATGGCCATTGGGGCGGGGGGCAACATCAACCGATTGTTCAAATTGGGCGGCGGTTTGAGCGGAGAGGTGCTGCCATTCGACCGGTTGGCTTCATTGGTCGAAGTTTTGGATCGGTGCAGTTACGAGGAGCGGATGACCCGCTTTCAGCTGAAGCCAGACCGTGCCGATGTGGTGGTGCCGGCGGGCCGGATTTACTTGGATGCCATGAAAATGGTCGGCGCTGAAGGCATTTTGGTGCCCAAAGTGGGACTGGCCGATGGCATCATTCTGAGCTTGTATGCTCAATTGGATGGTGCCTGAATCAGGCGGGGAGGGGAATGGACGCACTGTCCAATGTCCTCAACCGAAGCAATTCCTCTGACAACCGCTCCGCCGTTTTGGCATCCAATGGTTGCCCTTTGCGCTCATTCTCTAAGGCATCGGCGAGGGCATCGGCGGCCCATTCATCCCGCATAGGGCGGTGGTGCGTTTCATCAAAGGACCGTTCCATGGCCCATTCCGTGATCCACGCGACATACTGCTGTTGGATGCGGACCAGGTACTCGCCGAAACGGGTCAGGCAGTTGGGGTCCAGTGTGGCGGCCATGGCGGTCCGAAGACGGCCAACGTTGGCTGCATGGAGGCGAACAACCTGGTCTGCTGTGCCTTCTAAAGGCAGCATTTCTGGGAGATTGCTGTCGTTGCACGGCAGTTCGACACCCAGCGTTTCGCCAACTTCAGATGCCGTGAGCAACCGGTCCACTTTGGCGCGAAATACTTGAGGAATGACCGTTTGGCGAAACAGGAAGTCACGCAGCCCAAAGACGTGGGCTTCAAACGCCTCGTGAATTTCTTCTGGCGTTGGCGCTTCGGGAAGCTGCAGAACGAGCAAGGCAGTCTGGCGGTCCATCACACCAAATTACGCCATTCGGGGGAGGCAGTGGTGGGTGGAGACTCGTGTAATTCACTTTCTTTCGTTGGTGTCGGTGCTTTTGGACTTGTTTGCTGGTGCTGCTCGGCATTATTTTTAGGCATGCAAATGCAGACCCCTAAAGTCATGTGGATTTCGCTCAGTCTTTCTCTTCTCTTTTTCACTGCCTGTGCAGACAATGCGCCTGCTGGAAAAGCCACCCGAAATGTTGACCCTACCGCTGCCTTGACGGCACAGGTTCAAAAGAATGCGACAGCAGAAGCTGCTGCAGTCTCCGAAGGCGCTGAACAGCAGGTTTCTGGTGGTGGGCGAGAGAACCCGAATTTCCTGAACGGCATCGATGACAAGAACCGCGGAGACAAGGTGGGCAAGGTCCAGTTCTCAGGGAGCATTCAAAACCGAACAGGCAAGCTGTACCTCTTGGAAACTGAGGGCCGCAACGTGGCCGCCATCGATTCTGTGACTTTGGTGAATGGCAAGTTCGACTTTGGCTCAGTGGAAGTGGGCCGCGGGTTTTACGGACTCGGTTTCGAGCCCACGAAGAAGACGGGGGAGATCATCATGAATCCCGATGAGCCCGTGCTCAAAATCGACTTCCAAAATGCGCGCCTCATCAGCGGTGGAACGGACAGTCAAGAAAACCAGGGCTGGTTCGCATACCGCGGTGCCGAAGGGGCCAACAAGAATCAGGTTCGACAGCTTTATAAGCAGGGTAAGGGCCAAGAGGAGGAGACCAAGCGCAAAGTCAAGCTCAAGGAAGACGAGCTCGCCCAGACCCAACACAAGTTCATCCGTGACTACCCCGGAACGTACCTCGCCAAATTCCTGACGTGGAAACAACCGCGCTTCATCGGTGATAAGGGAACATTCCTGAGTGACCTCGATGTCAGTGACAACAGCCTTATCCGTTCCATGGCCCTTCCGGACCGCATCCAATCCATGATGCGGACGTTTAGTGGGGGCAAGGACTCTGGTTTTTTGAGCTGCATTGACTTGGTCAAGGCGAGTTGTGAGGAGAATCCAATCGTCCTTGAGTTTGTGCTGTACAATATGCTTGACGGTTTCTACAACACGGGAAAGGAGACCATTTGTCAGTACATCCTCGACAATTACATCTTCGATGAGGACTGCGGGGCCAATCTCTCTGACGTCATTCGCCAGCGAGCACAAGGCATCATCAACCTCCGCGTGGGCAATACGCCCCCCAGTTTCCGGATTTCCGACGTCAACGGCAAGACGGTAGACTTGTCAGAGGAGGTGGCAAAGAACAAGTACACCTTGGTGATGTTTTGGGCCAGTTGGTGCCATAAGTGTGAGCAGGAAATCCCCAACCTCGTGCCGATGTACAATGACCTGAACCCAAAGGGCTTCGGTGTCATCGGTATTTCTGTAGATCAGCAAAAGGCGGCTTGGACCAAGGCCATCGCCGACAACCAGATCCCTTGGTCAAATGTCAGCCAACTCAAGGGTTGGGACGCGCCCATTACAGACGATTACAAGATCACACAGACACCCACGTATTTCTTGCTGGACAACCAAGGCAAGATTGTGTTGAAGCCCGAACGTTGGTTTGAGATTCAGCGGTATTTGCAGTCCCGCTTGTAAGCGGTTCTGAAGTGCTTGGCAGGGTGACCGATTCACCCGGTGAAGCGGCTCACTTATGCTGCGTAGCGTTGAGTTCTGCGTACAGCTCTGCGTGGCGACGGGCAGCGGTCACCGCAGAAAACCGTTCTGCATTGCGGTGTCCCTTTTCAATCAGTTCATCCCGTTCCTCAGGACGGTTTAATAGGGTCATTGCTGCGCCTCTAATGGCACTGATATCCGTGGGGTCCACGAGCAATGCACCTTCTCCTGCGGTGTCGTCCATGGGGGCAATAGCACTGGTGATCACTGGAAGTCCAATGGTTTGGGCTTCGATGATGGGCATGCCAAAGCCTTCAAGGGTGGAGCAGAAGAGCAGGGCGTCGGATGACGCATATTCATTTTGAAGTTCCGATTCGGTCAATTTGGAAGCGGTGCTGTAGTCCACTTTTAGCTGGCGCAGCATGGTGTGCTGTTGTGCTGAGGGCTCTCCAATAATGCGCAGGTGAACGCGGAGTCCCGACAATGCAGCCGCATGTCGGTCGAGGTTCTTGTTGTCGGCCAATCCAATATGCAGGATGCGCGGGAGGTCGTTTTCTGGGAGTTTTTCTCGCCGCCGATAGGTTGGGGAGATCACGCTCGGAATGACCGTGATGCGGTCGGCAGGAAAGGAGGTGCGGCTGAGGATGTCCTCTTTGGTGCGGTTGGAAACGGCCACCAGTCGGTCACACGACTTCAATGGTAAATCCAGCCAAAACTTCTTTTTGAGCCAGCGTTTTATGCGTCCACCTTCGTCTAACAGGCCCAAGTCGTGGACGGTCAATATGGCCCTTCGGTGGTTCAGTCGAATGGCGGTAAAGTGGATGTCGCCGGTGATGTGGATGACGCTGTGTCTCAAGGACCGGACTTCCCGCCAGATGTTCCATCGGTTGACCAATCCTACAGTAAATCGGCTGGCGACCTGGATGTCTGGCTTGGGGTGCTCCGAAGGCCACGCACTGTGCATGGTGCGGTACGAAGTCTCAATGCTGAAATTCCCCAAACTTCTGGGTTTTCGCATGATCCAAGCGACGTTGTTTTCCGTAGGGCCGGCCATCCCTGTAAAAATAGGGCGAAGGCTTTGGTTGGACCATCTCGCAGCGCGTCCATATTGGACGAAAGGATCAGGCGTGCCTCAGGGCGTCGATGGGGTCGAGTTGGGCGGCCTGGCGGGCGGGGTAATAGCCGCTTCCGAGGCTCACAATGCCGCTGAGGAAGAGCGCGATGCCCACCCAGCCCCAAGGCAGAGCAAAGGGCGCTTCGAGATATCCGGCAACCATGTTGCCTACGCCGATGCCCATAAACACACCGAAGATGCCACCGAGGATGCCGATGATGACCACCTCAACGAGGAATTGTGCTTGTATCGTTTTGGCAGAGGCGCCGAGGGCCTTGCGCAATCCAATTTCGCGGGTGCGCTCCGTGACGGTGACCAGCATGATGTTGGTCAGGCCAATGGACGAGCCGAGAAGGGTGATGAGCCCTAAGAAAAGGGCCGCCAATGTCACACTTCCAAGGCTTTCGTTGAACTGCTCAATCAGGGCGTCGGAGCGGGTAATGCGGAAACTGTCGGGCTGGCCGGGCAAATCACCACGAATCGCCCGCATTTCACCGGTTACAATTTCTGCTAGGCCGGCTATGGCCGCTGGGTCTGGTGCCCTGACTTGCACGGAGTAGCTCGTTCGGAGTCCACTGAATCGGGCCTTGATTTCGCTGACAGGCAAGATGGCTTGGTTGTCCTGTGACATGCCAAAAGAAGCCCCTTCAGGTTCTAGAACCCCCAGAATCCTGTACCGCCGGTTGCGTATGCGTATGCTCTTGTCAATCGGGTTTTCTGAAGGTGCAAAGAGTTTGTCTACCACGTCTTGACCGAGGATCACAAGAGGCGCGTTGCGGCGCACTTCGTCCGCCGTGAAGTTGCGCCCAGTGCTCAATGTGTAGGAGCTCATGGGCAAAAAGCCCTCGTCTCCCCCGACCACCATCACGTTGGGGTCGGTCTCATTTTCGCCTGACGAAACGCGCCCCATCATGGTGCCGCGCGCCGAAATGGAGATCTCTGCGATGTCCGTCATGGCCTTCTTTAGTGAGATGGCCTGGTCGAAGTCGAGGGCATCCGTACTGGTTAACCGACGGCCTCCAAACGCACCGCTCTCATTTTTTTGGCTGACCTGTAGGGTGCCTGCGCCCAGTCCAATGAATTGGTCTAAGAGGCTGGACCTCAGTGCTTCAGTAGCTGTAATCATGGACATTAATGCCATGATTCCCATCCCGATAATGGTGATGGTGAGCAGGGTTCGCAGCCACTGAGCCCGTATGGACCGCAAGGCCACTGTGGCCTGTTCGCGAAGCACTGTCAACGTCATGGCTCAAAGCTACGCGCGCTTGTATCTTCGCCGCCGCAACGCTTCAACCCTTATCGACATGTTTGATCTCGAGATGATCCGCGCCGTGTATGACCGTTTCCCCAGCCGAGTGGCTGCAGCCCGGAACGTCACAGGCAAACCATTGACACTCGCAGAGAAGATCCTTTACACCCACTTGTGGGACGGAGAGGCTTCCAGCGCATTTAACCGCGGAAAAGATTACGTGGACTTCGCACCGGACCGTGTGGCCATGCAGGATGCCACGGCGCAGATGGCCTTGTTGCAGTTTATGCAGGCCGGGAAGCCACAGACTGCTGTGCCCAGCACGGTGCACTGCGACCACTTGATTCAAGCCAAGGTGGGAGCGGATACGGATTTGCAGGAAGCCATTAACCGCAACAACGAGGTCTACAATTTCTTGGAGTCGGTGTCTGACAAGTACGGCATCGGATTTTGGAAGCCAGGAGCAGGCATCATTCACCAGGTTGTTCTCGAGAACTATGCGTTCCCAGGCGGTATGATGATCGGAACAGACAGCCACACCGTCAATGCGGGTGGACTGGGTATGGTGGCCATTGGTGTCGGTGGAGCCGACGCTGTGGATGTGATGGCTGGGATGGCTTGGGAGCTCAAGTTCCCCAAGCTGATCGGCGTGAAGTTGACCGGCCAGATGAGCGGCTGGACCAGTCCTAAAGACGTGATCCTAAAAGTGGCTGGCATCTTGACCGCCAAAGGCGGCACAGGCTGTATCGTGGAGTATTTCGGCGAGGGTGCCGATGCGATGAGCTGCACTGGAAAGGGCACCATTTGTAACATGGGCGCTGAGATTGGAGCCACCACATCCACCTTTGGATATGACGAGAGCATGGGCCGTTACCTGCGGGCGACAGGCCGCGCTGATGTGGCTGACTTGGCCGATGGCATTGCGGAGCACCTGACGGGAGATGCCGAAGTCTATGCCAGTCCAGAGCAGTATTTCGATCAAGTCATCGAGATCGATCTCAACACCTTGGAGCCTCATTTGAACGGGCCGTTTAGCCCGGACTTGGCCACGCCGGTGAGCCAAATGGCAGCGTTGTGTGCGGAGAAGGGGTACCCCACTGAGATTGAGTTTGGCCTCATCGGTTCTTGTACGAACTCCAGCTACGAAGACATTACCCGCAGCGCATCTTTGGCGAAAGCGGCAGTAGAGGCTGGCGTGCAGAGCAAGGGTAAGCTCACCATCACACCAGGTTCAGAGTTGGTGCGCTACACCTTGGAGCGCGATGGCGTCCTTGACACCTTCGATAAGATGGGGGCAGACGTGTTCGCCAATGCTTGTGGGCCTTGCATTGGTCAATGGGCGCGAAGTGGCGCAGAGAAGAAGGAGAAGAACAGCATCGTTCACAGCTTCAACCGGAACTTCGCGAAGCGGGCAGACGGCAACCCCAATACCCATGCTTTTGTAGGGTCGCCGGAAGTGGTCACAGCGATTGCTTTGGCGGGAGATTTGACTTTCAATCCCATGACCGATACCCTTGAGGGGGCGAATGGGCCTGTCAAGTTGCCTGTGCCGACCGGATTCGAGTTGCCAGAAAAGGGCTTCGAAGTTGAGGATGCTGGTTATTTGGCCCCTGCGGAAGACGGCAGCGGTGTCCAAGTTGTGGTCAAGGATGACAGTGAGCGTTTGCAGTTGCTGACACCCTTCACGCCTTGGGACGGAGAGAATTTGATGGGCATGCGGCTGTTGATCAAGGCAGCGGGCAAGTGCACAACAGACCACATCTCCATGGCAGGGCCATGGTTGCGTTTCCGCGGCCATCTGGACAACATCTCCAACAACACCTTGACCGGTGCGGTCAATGCCTTCGGAGGCGCTACCAATGCGGTGGTCAACCAACTCGATGGCTCCACAGGTGAAGTGCCTGCTGTAGCCCGCGCTTACAAGGCGGCAGGTGTACCTACGTTGGTGGTCGGCGATTCCAATTACGGAGAAGGAAGCTCACGCGAGCATGCGGCCATGCAGCCCCGTCATCTTGGGGTGCGTGTGGTGTTGGTCAAGTCCTTTGCCCGTATCCACGAGACCAATCTGAAGAAGCAGGGCATGCTTGGTTTGACTTTTGCAAACGAAGCCGATTACGATGTGATCCGAGAGGACGACACGTTTGATATGATCGACCTAAAGGAGTTTGCTCCGGGTAAGCCATTGACCATTCAGGTTAAGCACGCTGATGGCACCGAGGATTCGGTAGTTTGCAATCACACCTACAACGAGCAGCAGATTGAGTGGTTCCAATCAGGATCTGCATTGAATCTAATTAAAACCCAGAACAATTGAGATACATAGCATTCGCACTTCTTTTGGCCTGCGGCCTGCAAGTCCAGGGTCAGGAGCAGGAAGGGACCGGAATCATCAAAACCAATCCGCTGGGATGGTTTGCTGGCCAGTTTCAGTTTGGTTACGAGCATTTTCTCTCCGAAAAGCTATCGGTTCAAGTCTTGCCGGGAGTGATCTTTTCCAAGACTACGGTGAGTGATTCCGCTTCGTTTATTCTGGACACTTATGATGCGACCCGATTGGGCTTCATTGTGGTGCCTGAACTGCGGTACTATTTGGGAGATGTTGCCCCGGACGGTCTCTACATTGCCCCATTTGCTCGTTTTCGAGCCGTGAGGACCACCATTGACTCGGATCCAGATGTGAAACGTGTTCGTGGTGCAATCGGCGGAGGGTTCGTGTTAGGGTACCAGTATCAGCTGGCGAATGGATTGACTGGAGAGCTTTTCATCGGCCCGCAATACAAGTCGACCAGTAGTGAAACAGAAGGTGGATTTGACCGTTATGAAGATTTGTCCCTTCCTGAAAATGAAGGGATGGGGGTCCGGTTTGGTGCGAATATTGGAATTGGCTGGTAATTGAAGTTGCGCGTTTTGGCTTTTTATCCTACTCAACATTGTCCTTTATGGACGGCATTATTGGTGCTTTCACTGGTCTTTCCTGTGACGGCTTTAGCGCAAGAATATCAGCAAGATGTCCAAATCAAATCCAATCCTTTCGGGTTGTTTGCAGGACAGTTTCAGGTGGGTGCTGAGCGCCACCTTTCAGGAAATAGAGCGCTGCAGGTAACGGCTGGGTATGTGCGGTCGAACCTCGAATTGAACACTTCGGACTTGGAGAGTTTGTTGGGGGTGAGTACTTCCTTGAACGAAGTGGATTGGCAGGGTTTTGTGGTGCAGCCTGAGTTGCGGCAATACTTGTCGGCCCAGTCAGGCAAGGGAATGTATGTGGGCGCCTTTGCGCGTGTTCGCTGTATACGCCGCATCATGACCACCAATTTTGTGGGCATACAGCGTCGCACGGCAGTAGGTGCTGGAATGGTCTTGGGTGGGCAATTCAACTTGACCCCGCGGTTCATCGGCGACTTGTTTATTGGGCCACAGATCAAGTCGGTGACCACGACTTATGGTGATCATTTTGTCTACGGAGAGAACGATTGGATTCCGGGCATCAGGTTTGGAATGCTCCTGGGATGGCGCCTCTGAAAGAGGGTGGGCCTTTGGACACCCTCACCATTGAGGTCGCAGGTGCTGCATTGAGGTTGCTTCCCGATGGAGCGGTGTATTGGCCTCAGGCTGGTACACTTTGGCTCAGCGATTTACACCTGGGCAAAGCGGCCCATTTTCGGCGGCATGGTGTGCCGATCGGGTCTGAACCCACCTTGGAGACCCTCCACCGCTTGCGGGAGCAAATCAAGGCTTGGAAACCACAACGCGTGTTGCTGTTGGGGGACCTGTTCCACAGCGATATTAACCGAGAGTGGGAGCCTTTTGCTGGGTTGTGCGATGAGTTTTCAGATATAGAATGGGTCCTTGTTCGGGGCAACCATGACCTCATTCCAGAAACACTGCTGCGCGAATCGGGCATCCAACAATTGGACCGGCTGGATGAGTCGGTGTTCACCTTCACTCATGACCCGGCAGATGCGGCTGCAGATTTTGGGTATCACGTATGTGGACATGTGCATCCCGGTATCCGACTTAGAGGAGCAGGCCGTCAAGCGCTGAGGCTTCGCTGTTTCCATTTTGGGAAAAATCAAGCCGTGATGCCGGCCTATGGAGCTTTCACGGGCATGCATGTGATCGAGCCGCACGCAACGGATCGGGTTTTTGCCATGACCGGTGACGCGGTGATTGAGGTGTAAATCACAATGCGAATGCCCGTGCGAATCACTGGCAAGGTTGACCGTAGAAGGCCAACATTTCCAAGATGTCCCCCGCTGCTGTTATGCCGTCTCCGTTCAGGTCGGTAGGGCAAGGATTCATCAGTGAGAACGCACAAGACCCATCATCATCGTTGGCGCCAGCATCATAGTTTTCTGCATCGAGGTAGGTGCAACCCAAGAATTGGCAACCGAAATCATCGGTAGCGAGGGGGGAAAAATTGTCAGCTAAGAAGTCCGTGCAGCCCTGAATTTCATCTTCGTCACACACGCCGTCTCCATCTGAATCTGAAGAACAGTTTCCTGCGCAGTCAACACCGATCGCAGGATATTGGCAAGTGCCATCATCGTAATTGCTGTCCGGGTCATAATTGCAGGCTGTTTCATCTGTGCAACCGCAAGGAGGCGCGATGAACAATGGATTGACCTGTATTGGGGTAGAAGACCCTGATGGTATTACGGTCACATTGAGGCTCCCTTCTATTGGACTTGAGCTGGTGAACTGACCGATTAGCACCTTTAAATCCGACCCTGCAATCCCGTTATTGCTGGAGGATGATACGCTCCAACCATCATTTGAATTGCCTCCAATGAAGACATCCTCACCGAGTTCAAAGAGCGTTGACCACAGGCCGGAAGTGGCACTGATGGGTTCTTCCCCATCACCTGGAGTGGGGTGATCTAGGCCGATTGTCAACCAGGAGTCTAAGGTGACACTCAAATCATCGGCGAAAAGGGTGGAGTCGATATCTGTGATCAGCAGACCGCCATTGGGGGCCTGATGAAAATTGCTGCTGGCTCCTATGAAGGTTGAACTGCCTCCTGAACCCAATACGGCCGTCACTCGGTCTGCGGAATCTGAACAGGTGAGGTAAACCCTGAAAGTCGTCAAACCCTCTAGACCGGGTACTTCTGTGCCCAATCCTGCATAGCGTTCTACTTCGATGCTGAAGCCATCAGAGCCGTCGTAATAGCTGTAGCAGCAGTAGGCACAGGTTCCATTGTTGTCAGTGGCGTTGGGCTCGAAATTGCAACTGACCGGGTCGTCACAGCCCAATACTTCATCGGCTTCGCAGACGCCATCACCATCGGTATCGATGTAACAGTTTCCATCGCAGTCCAGCGGGTAGAACGGGAAACTACAGCTACAATCGTCGTCTGTGGCACTAGGATTGTAGTTGCAGGCGCGGTCGTCCAAGCAGCCGCCGATTTCCAGTTCATCACAAATGCCATCTCCGTCAAAGTCGTTGAGACAGTCACCATTGCAATCAAAGTAAAGGTCCGGAAAGACACATGTGTTACTGTCATAGCATGGCGAGGAGACCACATAATTGCACGCTGCTTCATCGTTGCAGCCTGGATAGATGCAGCTGCCATTGTCGCTGATGGCGGTGGACAGATAGTTGCATGCATTCGCATCTGTGCAGCCAACCAAGGGGTCATAGACGGCGTAGAACACGACGGGGTCAGCAAGGCTGCCTTGGATGCCATTGGCGACGAAATCCACTTCATCAAGGCATTGAGGGAGGCTGTCCAAGGTTGCGTCCCAAATGCGGACTTCGAGACCAGGCTCTGAAGCGGAGTTGGAATACACCAAAATGAGTCCGGTATAGAATCCGGATGTTCCCATGAAGTCCGCAGTTCCCCAACCGCGGCAGGTACCGTCGGCCCCGAAAATGGCGGCGGCATTGGTTGAATTGGCTCCCACGAGGCCATCTATAGAGATGGTGTAGGTCAGCGTCATGCTGAACTCATAAGCACTCGGTGTGGTCACCCAATCCTCAGGCTGTGCAGAAGCGATTTGAGGAGCGGCGATCAGCCACAGACAGTATAACGGCGCTGTGAGCTTCGTGAACATAGGTAACAAGCGATTCGGCATCTTTTACAAGATACGAACTGCTCCGTAAAACGGCGAAAATCAGTTGATTTCCAGCTTGAAATTGCCTTTCAAAGTGCGCTCAAACCCAACGAGTTCACCGTTTTGTTCGCGGCGGATCAAAAAATCGAGGGTCACGGTCTCTTCGCCACCTGTCAAAGGAGCGGCCATAATGCTGGCCACACCGTTGGTGATGCGGAAAGTCTGGGTGGTATCGAAAGCGACGTTGAAATTGGTTTCGTCGATTTGAGTGAATGCCCCATCGGCAGGGTAGAAGACGGCGCCTTGTTGCACGTTGGGAACGTCTAGGATGAGGCTAACGCCGTGCTCTTCGGACTCGTCGGCAGTCTGCGCATCGGCAGTCACAAAATAGCGGCGGGAGAAGAGGCTGTCTTCTTGTTGGAGATAAACGAATTCAGCACCGAGTACCTCAAGGGAGTCGCCGTCCAGCACCAGGGTGCCGCAATCGCAGGTGTATACAGGGGGCTCGTATTCTTCTGAAGTGCTACAAGCGGTCAGAAGAACGGCGGTGATGGCCGGAAGAATCAGGGATGTAAAGCGCTGCATGGTCTTCGTACAGATGTTGTGAAACACAAGTTCAAGAACCTGTGGGATAGCGAAGGTAACCACTGCGCATTTCCATAAAGCGTGCCCGTTGCATGCCCCACAGGTTTTGAAGGCCTTTGAGGTCTGCATTGCGCTCTAATTCAAGCCGCAATTCAGGTCCTCCAGCAAGTTGATCAAAGAATTGCGGCCGGTCGATGAACGGATTTTGGTCGCCTGCTGGGGTATTGAGCCAGGCTTGGTGAAGCTCTTGGAGGACTTCCATTTTGAGGCGGTTGTCCACTCCTTGTGCCTGCCAAGCGCCCAATCGCCGCAGCATGCTAAACCCTTGGCAGGCTTGGTTGGCGTGTTTGGGGTAGCGCGAAGCCGCGTTGGGAGCGGGGGTAAAAGACAGTGGTCCTTGCACGAATCCTGGGAATCCCACCTTTGTGAACGGCTCGGATGTGCCGCGCCCCACACTTGCGATGGTGGCCTCAAGGAGCACCAAGTGAGGGTAGAGGCGCACAGATTGCGGCGTAGGGAGGTTGGGGCTGGGGGCTATGGGGGCTGTCCAACGTGCGTTCCGCGTCCAGCCTTTGCAGTCGATGACAGTGAGGTCGCAGCGGAGCTTTGGATCAGGAGCAGCAGAGTACCCTCCGCCGAGCCACCCTTCTCCATTGGCCATCTCGGCGAGCTCCCCCAAAGTCATGCCGTGGGCAAGGGGAATGGGAAGGAATCCCACAAAGGAGCGGACGGCGGCGGTATCGAGTACAGGACCATCCACCAGGTGCCCGTTTGGGTTGGGGCGGTCCAATACAATGACGGGAATGTCTTGCTCGGCGCAGGCCTCCATCACCAGAATAAGGGTAGAGAGGTAGGTGTAGCAGCGAACGCCTACATCTTGGATGTCAAACAGGACAATGTCCACATTGGCCAGTTGCGCTGCTGGAGGCTTTTTGTAGGTCCCGTATAGCGAGTATACTGCAATGCCTGTGGCGGGGTCTGTGCCGTCGGGAGCGTGGGCACCATCGGGCAAATCGCCCCGAAACCCATGCTCGGGACCAAAGGCAGCGGCCACATTGACACCAGATTTGAGGAGGGTGTCGACCAAGTGTGTGCCATGGCCGTTGGCATCAACAACCACCGCGGTGTGATTGCATACGATGCCCACGCGTTGGCCTTCTAATAGAGGCAGGTATTCGTCGAATCGGGCATCCCCTGGGGTGACTTGCCCGGTGAGGGGAAGAGCACATACCCACAAGAGGACGGGGAGGAATGCAATGAGACGCATGTTGGCAAAGTAACGCGCCCGCTACCTTGCATCGCATGTCCAAGTCCTCTCGAAATGCCATTCGGTTTCTTGCGCGGCGCATGACCGTGGATCCGACGGGCAAGGGCATCGCTCGCCCCGTGGTGCGCATTGCCGAAGGAGGCGTGGCGGTGGGCGTAGCGCTGATCATCATGTCTTTGGCCATTGTGCAGGGGTTTCAGCGCGATGTGCGGGAGTTGGTGGTGGGCTTTGGTGCCCATTTACGGGTGGTGGCCGCTGATCAGGGCCGCGCCCAAGCGACCGACCGTGTGGCGTGGACCGATGTGGATACAGCGGCTTTACGCGCCGTAAATGGCGTAGAGCACGTTCAGGCTTTTGCCCAGCGGCCCGCGATTTTGGAGACAGGCGAAGAAGTTGAAGGGGTGGTGGTCAAGGGATTGGGAGCCGATGCGGACCCTGATTTTTTGGCGCGGGCCTTGCGCGCTGGACGGCTGCCGGATTGGACATCGGGGGAGCTTTCCATGGAGTTGTTGGTGTCGGGGATACAGGCCCGAGAGCTCGGGCTTGAGCCCGATCAAAGGGTGCGTTTGCTGTTGGCCGACGCGAGGGGAGAGCTTCGTCCCAGGGTCTTCACGGTTGTGGGGGTGTACGAGACGGGTCTACAGGAATTCGACGGTGAGTTTGTCTTCTGTGCCTTGCACCACCTGCAGGAATTGAGTGGGTGGGGCATCAAGGCCCGAATCCGTGTGTCCGATGCATTGGTGGGCGATTTGGCGGGAATGCGCGAAGTTGATGTGACCGCCACAGGAGGCCAAGACCGGTTGCGTTATGCATGGACGGGGGTCGATTGGAAGGGCAAGGGGCCACACGCGTTGTTGGGCCAAGGCACAGCTCAGGTGGTGGTTTCTGATGGAGGCGAGACGCTGCCGGATACGGCTTGGGTGACCTGGGATGCCGCATCGGGTGAGCCGCCCTTGGTTCGGCTTGCCGGTGGCAGCAGCAACCGTTATGTGGGTGGATTTGAGCTCAGGGTCAACGATTATGATGCATTGTGGACGGTCTCTGACAGCGTTTTTTATGCTGTGCCTTACGACCTGGACGTGCGGAGCGTTGTGGACGACCATCCTGAGATGTTCCAGTGGCTCTCCATGCTGGACTTGAACGTGGAGCTGATCATAGGACTCATGGTCCTGATTGCAGTTTTGAACATGGCGTCAGCCTTGTTGCTGCTCATGTTGGAGCGCACCCGCTCCATTGGGTTGCTCAAGGCTTTAGGCATGGCGGATGGCCCGCTGATGGGCGTATTTGTGCGGCTTTCCGTGCGCATCTTGTTGCGCGGCCTTGCTTGGGGCAACGCGTTGGGTTTTGGGTTGGCTTTGCTCCAGCAAGAGACGGGATGGGTGCATTTGGATGCCCGGAGTTATTACCTGTCGACAGTGCCGATTGAAATCGATGTGATGCGCATCGCGACGGTGGAGTTGGGCATTGTTTTGGTGTGTGCAGTGGCCATGTATTTGCCTGCGCGGTATATCTCTCGTCTGGACCCTGTGGAATCGCTCAGATTCGATTGAGGGACCGGGTATCTTTGCACCATCGAATCAAGCCTGCCATGATCATTCACGAAAACATCCTCGGCGCCATCGGAAATACGCCCATGATCCGCCTGAACAAGGTCGCTGCTGATTTTCCATGTCCGGTCTTGGCAAAGGTGGAATACTTCAACCCAGGCCACAGCGTCAAGGACCGCATGGCCTTGAGCATGGTCGAGGCGGCGGAGCGCAATGGCCAACTCAAGCCCGGAGGCACCATCATCGAGTGCACCAGCGGCAACACGGGGATGGGTCTCGCCTTGGCCTGTGCGGTCAAGGGGTACCAGTTGATTTGCACCATGAGCGACAAGCAATCGCAGGAGAAAATTGACATCCTGCGTGCGGTAGGGGCGGAAGTGCACGTTTGCCCCACAGCGGTGGCACCCGACCACCCCGACAGTTACTATAGCGTGGCGGAGCGCCTCAACAAGGAGATCCCGAACAGCGTGTGGTGCAACCAGTACGACAACTTGGCGAACCGCCAGGCGCACTACGAGACCACCGGCCCGGAGATTTGGAAGCAGACCGGCGGGATGATCACCCATTTTTGCACGGGTGTAGGGACGGGAGGAACCATCAGTGGAACGGCGAAATACCTGAAAGAAAAGAATCCGGACATCCAGATCTGGGGGGTGGACTCCTATGGCTCTGTCTTCAAGAAGTACCACGAGACCGGAGAGTTCGACGAAAAGGAGATCTACCCGTATATCACGGAGGGCATTGGCGAGGACATCCTGCCGGCCAACGTCGATTTCGACCTCATTGACAAGTTTGAGAAGGTCACCGACAAGGATGGCGCTGTCACCACCCGTGAGCTGGCTAAAAAGGAAGGCCTTTTCCTCGGTTACAGCTGTGGTTCCGCCTTTCAGGGATTGCGCCAGCTCAAAGACGAGCTGAAGCCAACTGACCTCGCCGTCGTGCTGTTCCACGACCACGGCTCACGCTACGTGGGCAAGGTCTACAACGACGACTGGATGCGGGAGCAGGGCTGGCTCGACTGATTCCTCGATGTCCCGTTTTGGGGTGATTATTTGCTGAACGCCAAGACCGTTTCGCGGATGATGGCGACGCATTCGTCGAGTTGCGCTTCTGTCATCACCAGCGGGGGGGCAAAGCGGATGATGTTGCCATGTGTGGGCTTGGCGATGAGGCCGTTGTCCTTCATGGCCACACAGAGGTCCCAGGCGGTGCTGCTGTCCGGCGTGTCGTTGATGAGGATGGCGTTGAGCAATCCGCGCCCTCGGACGGAGCTGATGAGGTTGCTTTCGGAGATTAAGCTTTCCATGGCTGCCCGAAACCGGTTGCCGAGGTCGCGGGCCTGCTGGGCGAGGTGTTCGTCCTTGACGACTTCGAGTGCCGCCATGGCGACCGCGCCACCGACTGGATTGCCCCCAAAGGTGGACCCGTGCTGTCCGGGATGGATGACGCCCATGACGTCGTCGTCAGCGAGGACCGCGCTTACAGGATAGACGCCGCCAGAAATGGCCTTGCCAAGGATGAGCAGGTCGGCCTTTACGTATTCGGATTGTCGCTCGCAATGGCCGGCGCAGGTGCAGTTTCCGCAGGTGGCCAGCAGGGCGCCGGTCCGGGCGATGCCGGTCTGGACCTCGTCGGCCATGAACAGCACATTGGCCGCCTTGCAGAGGGCGTGGGCCTCTTGGATGTAGCCGTCACTGGGAACGTAGACACCGGCTTCACCTTGGATGGGCTCCACGAGGAAACCGGCCACGTTTGGATCCTTCAATGCCTCTTTCAGGGCATCGATGTTGTCGTAAGGAATGACTTCAAAACCGGGGGTGAAGGGGCCGAATCCGCCCGTGCTGTCGGGATCTGTCGAGAACCCCACAATGGTCGTTGTCCGGCCGTGGAAGTTGTTTTCGCAAGTCAGGATCTTGGCCTGTCCGGCGGGGACACCCTTGACATCGTAGGCCCACTTGCGCGCAATTTTAATCGCGGTCTCGACGGCCTCCGCTCCGGTGTTCATCGGCAGCACCTTGTCATAGCCGAAGTATTCGGTGACATACTTCTCGTAAGGCCCCAACATGCTGTTGTAGAAGGCCCGTGAGGTCAGGGTGAGCTTTTGGGCCTGCTCGGTCATGGCCCCGACAATACGCGGATGGCAATGCCCTTGATTGACCGCACTATAGGCACTCAGGAAATCGTAATAGCGCTTTCCTTCGATGTCCCAGCAATACACGCCCTCGGCCCGATCCAACACCACCGGCAGGGGATGGTAGTTGTGTGCGCCGTATTGGTTTTCCATGTCCATGGCCTCTTGTGAAGAGGCGGGGCGTGAGGTGGGGTTTCCTGACATGCCCCGAAAATACGATGCCGGAGGCGGTCAGAAGCGCACGTAGAGGTCGTCGATGTACACGTGGCCCTTCTCGCTAAATTGAAAGAAGATGTAGGCGATGGAGCCCAGACCATTTGGCGATTCCTTCGTGGACCAATCAAAGGCACTGAGTGGGACACGGCATTCATGCCACTTACCAAATGTCTCTCCTGGAATGTAGGCTTGAGACAGCTCGACCATAGCCCTATGCCCCTGTGCATCTGCCACTCCGACTTGAATAGGAAGCGCCTGAGATGGTCCTTGGTTCACACCAATATTCCTCAATTTGAAGATGATATGAGATTCTTGGGGCTTTTCAGGAGGCATGACAGATTGCCACCCGTTCCAACTGAATCCCACAATGTGATGGGGAATAGGCGCTGGTTCCCTCGAGAAAGGAATGGGTTGAAAATCCCATTCCATGTCCAGTCCCAAAGACTTGTCTCGACCCCGTTTACTATTGATGGTGAAACGTCGGTTTTCACCGAAGTCGCCCAGCCCCCATACATGGCTGGTGTTTTCTTCAAATAGAAAGAAACGTCCGCTTGGAGTTTCGAGAGGTGGACGCTTTCGAGCCTTCCGTTCTACTTTTTTTCTTGTGATGTGGGGAACAACCACAAAGTCCCGGATGAGAACCTCTCCGAAGTGTTCCATGGTCAAGTTCATGGAAGCAATACGGGACCAATCTGTTTGAATTCTTCCCCTTGTAAAGTCGGTAAAGGGAATGCGGACCTCCTGCCAGTTGGTATCTATTGGAAATACCGGGATGTGTCGTGCCGAAAGCGAAATAGAGCTACTGCGTCCTTCCACGTCGGCGACCTCAACGACCAAGACAGGATCGGATTGACTTTCACCTGTCTTTTTGATAAAGAGACTGATGCCTCCAATGTCCTCAACCTCCTCCAGATTTTGAGAAGTGCTGTCCGGCCATGGAAGGTTGATTGAATGCGCGGGGTTTTCATTTCTCCACCAGCGCAACCTGATGACGTCGGTCTGAAGGACACTGTCTCTTTCAAATGAGCACTGGTGCTGCCTGAATTTCCCTGTAATGGATTCGGCTTGCTCTCCCCCGGGAAGCATGGGGATGGAGTCCAACATGAATGCCTGTGATTCATTCAGGGCAGGGAGTTTCCGACTGGAGCTGCAACTGGCCAGAGTCAGAAGGGTCATTGCAAACCAACACCATCCCATAAAGGGTATCAGCGTTTTTCGCTTCCAAATTAGAATTTGCCCCGTAGCCATCATCTTGGAGTTGTTTCATGCAAAACTACTCGCAAGGGACATTTGAAGGGTCATCGTAATTCGGAGCAAGACGGTCTGTACAATTGTCCACATCATCACAGATGCCATCTGTGTCGATGTCACTGATACCGCAAGACCCACAACAGAGCTCGTAGCCCAGGATGAAAGTGTAGCTCACTTGAGGTTGACCAAATGTTGTTCCGCCAGGCGCTGCCAGTACCCCTGGACAACCTTCTGCATCATATACGGTGGCCGAGTAAGCTCCTTGAGGGATGACAATGTCTTGATTGGGCGGCAGAGAAATTGTGAGGTCCGGTGTCATATTCAGTCCCGTCAAAACGAGTTGAGTCGGGTAGAAGTCAGAGGGAGGAATAAAGGGCAGATTGCCTTCCGATAGTTGCAAGCTGATGGTTCCATCTAAGCTATCTGGGTGGGAGGCATTGCTTAGTACAACTCCTTCAAATAAAGGTGCAGTATCACATGTTCCCCGACACACTTCATTGTCGGGGTCATTGTAATTGTCTGCAGCAACATCAGTACAGAGATCTGCATCATCACACAGGCCATCGCCATCAATGTCGTTGCCATCATTGTTCGGGTCAAAAGTTCCTGTGGAGCAGTCGTCACAACCATCATTGTCCGAATCGGTACAAACGAATGGGTCATTGTCATCCGTATCATTTGCTGAACAAATCCCGTCACCGTCATTGTCATCCAAACAGGGATTTCCATCACAATCAAATCCAAGATTGGCTACCGTACATGATCCATCATTCAACGTGGCCCAGCTGTCATAGTTGCAAGCTAGAGGGGCCGTACAACCGAGCAGGTCATCACAGGTGAAGAGTTCGAAAAACAGGTCGTTTTGTCCTGCTGTAGCTGAGGATCCGTCAAAGCTTGCTCCTTCGGTGTAGACGTTAGATGTCCCACGTTGCAGAAACGTTTGACCACCATTCACAATCAAGGCATACTCTTGACCACTTTGAAGCAATGCTGGAAGGTCCCATTCGATGAATAGGTTACCTCCTTCACCTGCCGCGTCGGTCCAGCTGTCATGATTTTCACTGGCCAGCAAAGTCCCAGTATGGACATTGTCCGTATCCATTGCCCTTAATTCAAATACGAGGGCATTGCTGGGGTTGTTGAATTGCCGAAAACGCACTGCAGTCAAGTAGCTGTTGGAGTTTGCGGTGAAGGTTTGACCTGCGCCCGATGTGGCAAATTCAGAGGTATTGAAAATGCCATCATACGTTGACTCTTGGGGGTCACTTTGGCACTTTTCTAAGCAAAGAGCGGGGTCAATCCCAGAGTTGCCACCGACACATCCACAGAGGGCATTGGGAACAGCGGTGCCTCCACAGTCACCATTACAGTCATAGACTTGACACGAACCATCTTCAATGGAAACATCGGCGTCATAATTGCACTTGGAAGGGTCCGTGCATCCGTAACAGGATGCTGCTGTGATACCGGTATTGCCTTCTACACAACCGCAGTCGGTAATTACGTATGCCGAGCCACCGCAATCACCATTGCAGTCCAAGACCGTACAAGAGCCATCGTCATGCGTGACTGAAGGGTCGTAATTGCAATAGGAGGGGTCTGTGCATCCCCAGAGCAATTCTCCAGATGAGGGCTGGCGGTACACCAATCTAAATGCGAGGTCGTGCTCGCTGGGAACTCCTGAGGCTACAATCCCATTTCCGTCTGTGTAATTGGTGGCACAGGTTCTGCTGCCATTTCCAGAAATGAAGTCCAATTGGTAGTTGCTTCCTCCTTGAAGGGCTATTCCAGAAAAGTTCAGTTGGCGCCAATCTGCATCCACTGATTGGCAAGCAGTGGATTCTGCGCTTCTCGAAGAATTGAAGATGACCTCTCCTGCATTGGGCCCATCTGCTCTGGTTAATCGCAGGGTTTGTCCTTGATCAGGCATGACGTGAACCCCAAAACGTTGCAAGAATCCGTCTTCATTTATGTAGATCGTTTGACCAGAGAGTTGGGCGTTGCAGATTGTCCCGTCATTGGCGATGATCTCTTGCAGACTGCCGTTAACACATTGGGACTCCCGAATTCCGGTATTTCCTCCGATGCAACCGCATCCAGATTCGTTCGTGGCTGTGCCCCCGCAGTCGCCGTTACAATCGAGATACAAGCAGCTTCCGTCATCATTGGTGGCGGCGGGGTCAAAATTGCAGGCATTGGAGTCGTTGCACCCCCAAACCAATGATTCCGCGCAGATGTGGAGTGAAAAGACAAGGTCGTATTCGTTGAGACCTTGGGTAGCATTGAAAGCCATACCTCCGACATAATCAGAAGCGCAATTGGCCACGGCTACGCCAGAGACCAATTCAATGATGTAGGTCTTTCCAGCTTGTACGGGAAGGTCGTTGAAGTTGAAATCTTGCCAGTTGTAACCGTCAAATCCGAGTCCTGTTACACAGGCTCCTAAACCACTGCAAGAGCTGGCAACGATATTGCTATATCCCAATATGGTTCCGGAATTCCAGGGCTGAATGCCCCCCGGCGCACAAGGGTCAGAATTGGCTTCTTCACGAATGACAATTTGAGCATTCAATGCGCAGCAGGTTTTCAGTCTTACCCGCTTTAGGCCTCCACCTTGCAAGGGTGTAATGGACTGGCCGTAAAGAATGCCTGGCGAACACGCGGTGGCGTCTGTTGCCTCGACTTCGGTTTGACAACCTCCTATGCAGGATGATGTGGGAATGCCTGTTGCGCCTCCAATACATCCACAAGGGCTACTTATGGCCGTGCCGCCGCAATCGCCATTACAGTCCGGGAAAAGACAGAGGCTGTTGTCTGCTGATGTTGCAGTCGCGTCGTAGTTGCAAGCATTTTGGTCCATGCAACCCAGACAGCTCCCTTGTTCATCGATAGAGTCGAGACAACCACAGTCGGGGTCGAGGTAGGCATTTCCACCGCATACATTCTGGCAATCCAGTTGCAGGCAAGAACCGTCTTCAACCTGTGCATTGGCATCGTAATTACAGGCGTCAGGGTTGGTACATCCAAAGGTTAGGGTGTTCGGACAAATGGAGAGCTTGAATGCCAGGTCTTCGCTAGGTTTTGCGCCGTTATAGGCAAAAGCGCTACCACCAGAGTAGGAGAGGTTGCATGATGTCGCAGCCACACCCTGATTGAGTTGGAACACATACTCAACCCCCTGTTCCATTCCCATATTGGTAAAGGTGAATGTGGTTTCAACATAATTAGAGAACCCATTGCTGCTCACGAAACAGTCCGAAGGAGACCCCGAACCAGGTACAATCTGATCAGCTTCTCCAATCAATTCGCCTTCGTCCCAATCAGCACCATCGCCGTTGTATTTCCTAACAAGAATTCGGGTGTCAAGACCTGTGCATCGGGAAATGGTGATGCTGTTCAGAAACCCTGTAATCGAAGCGGTAAAGCTTTGTCCATAATTCAATCCGGTTCCACACGGTTCCTCATAATAGTCAAGGATCGAGGGGCAAGAGCCATTGCAGATGGCTTGGTAGCAGCTGCCGTCATCTACGGTTGCAGAAGGGTCGAAATTACATGCTCCAGCATCCGTACAGCCAAAGCAGTTTCCGGCATCGTTGATTGAGGGCACACAGCCGCAATCCGGGTCATCATAAGCCGTGCCGCCGCATTGGCCTGCGCAATCATTCATCAGGCACGAGCCGTCTTCAGCTGACGCAGAGCTGTCGTAGTTGCATGCTGAGGGGTTTATACAACCGAAAACAGGTGTGTCGGGACACACTGAAAGTGCGAATGCTAAATCCTCTCCAGATTTACCTCCAGTGGAAACGAAGGCAATTCCCCCGCTGTAATTGTTGCCGCATACGGTGGCTGCCACACCTTCAGCGAGCTCCAGGATATACTGTACGCCAGCTTGAACAGCTACACTCGTGAACGTAAACGTATCAGGCACATAATTGGCGAAGCCATTTCCACCAGAAGTAAAGCAATCACTTGTACTTCCATTCCCCGGAATGATTTGGTCCGCCTCCCCAATGATGTTTCCAGTATTCCAATCACTGCCTGTTCCTACATACGTGCGAAGGATGAGTCGGGTGTCGGTTCCACTGCACCGTGCGATCACCACCGTATCCAAGAACCCTGTAGTTTCTGCAGTGAAACTCTGTCCGTTGTTCAATCCGGAGCCACATGGTGCAGCGTATTGATCCAACGAGGCAGGGTTGGGGCATTGTGCGACCACAAGCCCTATGGGCAAGACCAAGCAGGCTATCAGCAAGCTGAAAGTTTGAGTCCAGAGCATATGGGGACCTGAAGGCATCGTGTGGTTTTTGGTCAATGGTGTGATAGGGGTAGGGAAGCCCCCTGCCCATTGGCAGGGGGCTTTCCGGTTACTTTATAACCCGAACAGCGTGGTGTCCGGTCTTGGTAATCGCATGAATGAAATAGACCCCAGAAGCGAGGTTGTTGGTCACCCAGCGGCAAGGTCCTTCTGCAATGCCCTTGCAATCCAGTACATCAATGGTCTTTCCGCTGGCATCTTCCACTCTGAGTTCAAGGACTTCTTCATCACCATGCCAGTGAATGGAGAGTTCGTTGCGGAATGGATTCGGGAAGGCAACGAGATGTTCGTCGACGCTGGTCTCAGGCATTGCCAGTGATTCTCTGAAGTGCAGAATCATGGGTGCTTCGAGATCGCCGTGCAAGCGGTCCGCTTCGAAGTTTACTGTCTCGTCGGCCGTGAACTCCAATTCGGTCAAGCCAGACATCCAACGGAAGTGAATGTCACCCGCAAACAAATCGGCATTCGTTTCTCCAAACGATGTTAGGAAGTACAACAACCCTTCATCGGTGTCCATCGGGCGTGCTTGTCCGATGCAGATGGGCCCTTCTGGTCCGTCTACGAAGGCGCCCAAGGCATCAATCAGCGATTGCGGTTGGCTGGCTGGAATCTCGAGTCGAATGACCGCGAGCATGGAGGACTCCCATTCCAATACATCCATCGGCCATGTTTTCTCCTCTTCATCAGAACGCACGAGGTATTCCATGCCCAAGGACACAGGCCATTCAAGTGTGCCGGCAGGCTGTCCAACATGCTCAGCATTGGTCAACCCCAAGCGCATGCGGTAACCTTGGCCAGGTCGCATGGTGTTCAAGGAACCGATCCAGTTGCCATTGCCTGCATACATCGCAAATCCGTCATGCCTGCTTTGAATGAGGTCATTGAAGCTCAAGATGGAATCTGCATCAGACACGCTGCGCAGGGCCAGGTCAACGTTGAAGGATTGCTGCGGGATGTACCCGATTTCGTTCCAACCATAGACCAATGGCTTCATGAACTCCTCTTCAGTGGGGTTCGGTGCGAATCCAATGTTGTTCATGGTCCAAGAAGCATCAGGGTCATCTGACTTCATTTCTACCATATAGCGCATGTGCACATCATTCTCGTCACTGGCGTACTGTGTCCAACCATGGTCGCTCTCGCTGGGCAACTTGTACGGTGTGAGGTGTGACTTCACCTGCAGGATGTCCTCATGAGGAACATGCTCGAAGACTTTCTCCAAGGAGAACGTAGCCGGGGTGTCCACAACGTTTACACTGATCCAGTTCCAACCGGGCACCAATTTGGTATTGATGGCGACGCGGCTCGAAGCTTTGAGCAACAGTGGCTCAAAGAGGTTGCCGATGCCGTTCTCGTTTGGTGTCACTTCGACTTGCTGTTCCAGGGTTGGCCAATGTGTCGAGACTTGCGCTCGGGTCATGCCTTTAGAGGCGTCCCAAACGTTGAACTCGATATCCTTGCCTACATCCTCTGTGTCATAGAAGACGGAGAGGAAGGCCAGATTCTGACCTGCTACAGGGAGGTCGAGATTGGCATAACCACGAAGCTCGCCATCGATGTAAGCCATGACGATATCGTCCTCGTCCGTGCTGGCTGCATTGTTAATGTAGACTTTGGTCACGAGTGGCATGATATACTCATACTCCGCTACATCGACTTCCAACTCTGGAGGCGTTGCGAAAATGTCCACACCAAGGGTGAAGCGCTCTGCATAGCAGAAGCCTCCGGCCGCGGCGTTGCCGCAAGGCAGGCCACCTTTGAGTCGCGCATCAAATTCAAAGTATCCAATGGGCAGCGATTCTGGCGCAGAGAAGGTGATTTCCATCGTGCTGTTGGCTGGAATGTTGCCGCTTGCAGGGGAAACCTCGATCCATGACGGAAGACCACCGATCTCGAAGTACTTCGAGGTGTTGCCGATGTTCATGATGCTCGTGGTATAGGTGACCACGTCCATATCGAACTCTTGCTCCACCATTGCTTCTGTCTCGGTCCACTTCAGTGGGTTCCGGTCAATCAACATTTCAAACACCAGGTCACTTTCAGTCGCATTGCCCGCGTCATCGCGAAGCTGTGTCCGAGGAATCATGAATGTGACAAGCTGGTCCTCGTACTTGTACAAGGCCTGTTCGTTGAGCTCAATGATGCACTCATCTTTGAGTGAATTCCACGTTACATCGATGACGTCTCCCACTTGACTCAAAGCGGTTTGTGCTTCGGACTGCATCAGAGGAGCGTCGTCCTCTTGAATGCCTGTGATGATGGAAGTAAGACCACCATTTCCAATGTTGCCCAACTCCACCGCATTGTAACCGTGGGTGATCAGCATGGAACCTGCATCATTGAAGTAGTCAAATCCATCAAATGGAGCGTAGACATATGCATCATACGGATGCACTGCGATGGTGTCGGCCACGATGGCGGTCTCGAACGGCATGTGCAGCACGAGATTTTCATAGCCATAAACACCGTCACGCATCTGCTTCACAATGGTCTCCTTGGTCAAGGCGGTGTTCCATACCCTTAATTCATCCAGCTTACCGGTGAAGAATCGATCATACCCGATAGGTGCTCCACTTGGAGGAGCATCTACACATGCATCGATACAATCCTGCTCGGAGCTATGGAAGGCATTGGCGTAATCCAGGTCGTCCGTCGCAACGGTTCCATCTCCGAAGATTTCGGTGGGGACTCCATTGAACATTGCCCAACCGAGAGAACCAGCAGCATTGTAGTTCTGGTTGCCATCGGTGTTGAAGTTGATGCCCTGTAGGTCATGGCACTCACCAATTCCTGAAGGCAATTGGTTCCGCGCACCGAGGTGGAGGACCACTGGGATCAACTTGCCGTGATCGTAGGCAGGGTCTCCCGCAACTTCCTCGCCATCAAGATAGAGCAAGGCTGTACCATTGTATCGACGGACCAATGCAACGTGATGCCATGCGTCCGAGAGGGGCTCTTGAGTCCGCATGGTGTCTGTACCATTTGCAAATCCGAGGCGTCCCACTTCGTCGATGAAGCCGGACCATCCTACACGGCGCAAGTCGATGTCGGGATCTGCTGTGCCGTTGATGCTCATGATGCCCTCATTCAAACCGCCAGGCTTAACCCAGAACTCCAAGGTGGTATTCCGCGTTCCATCTGGCGTCCAGTTCACACCGGAGAGACTTGGAATCAAAGATCCGTTGGTGTTTGACGCGAAATCAAGAGCATGGGAGGCTTGTGGGCTATACCAGTTGGCCTCCATGATGATGTCACGCATCCGAGCGCGGTCCTGCGGTGCCCCGGACAGTTCATCCATGGGCAACCACAATTGCAGTCCAATCTCCTTACCTGTGATTTGGAAGGCTGGGGTTTCAGAAGCATAGGTTTCACGCTGGCTGTTCCACAAGCGGAAGTCCTGCATAGGCATGCTGAGTGGTTCGCCCGTTGCGCTGCCATTTTCCCATCCATTACCCAAGGTGATACGGGTGGGTTCCAAACGGATGTTCGCGATGACACCGTTCTGACCGGCTGGCGCACCATTGACACTTAAGCGCCAATTGTAAGTGCCTTCTGTAGCGGTCGGCTCAAACACCAGCTCAAGCTGGTTCCACAAACCATTCCATTGTGCACCCGCACCAGAAATCTGCACGGTGTATGACGATTCACCCACGTTGGCCACCGTTGAGGTCAACTTGAAGTGGTCGATGTCGGTGAATTCACCGCGCAAGCTGTAACCAGATTGATCACCTTGGGTGAAGACAACACCATCAGCTTGTGAGGGTGGGACTATCACAGAGACTTGAGTCGGAAGGACAATCAAATCCTCTGGATTGGTCGATGTGGCCCCAATGGTTCCGGTAGCGGTGTCTTGGACACCATAGAGTCCACCACCCCATTGTTTCCAACTCACAGACCATCCCGGGAATCCAATCATGTCCTCATCGGCATAATAGGTGTCCAAGTGAGGTCCTTGCACCACGGTGATGTGCTCATCACCCGTGAACTTGATGCCGCTGCTGTTCTTGGTGTAGTCCGAGTTCTGAGTGGCCCTCATCTTGATAGAGTCAGGGTTCAGGGTAAACTGAGGGTTGGATGTTTCCATGCTCTCTGACCACCGCAAGTGCAGCTCGTCACCGGGCTGGTAGAAGCCGTTAGAAGGCAATACACTACCAAACAGTTGAGGTCGCACGTAATCGACATATCCTGTTACCACCTCTGACACTTTGGGCAGTGCGAATGGATCTTCACAAACACTTCTTGCGCGAAGCAAAACTTGTCCTTCGTAACCGAGACAAGATGTTTCGTCTGCTTCTGTGAGTGGGTTGCACAAAGGTTCTGCAATGAGCGGAGCCCAGTCGAAGTTGACGTCGTTGATTGTACCGTCTTCATTCAGCATCACAACACTGTCAGTATTGAATGCCAGTGAGTTCGATACAGGCGCCCAATTGGAGCCGTTTCCGAGTCGATATTCGACCACAACAGGACCAACACCTGTGGTGGGGTCGAGGGCGTTCTCTTGAAGTTTCCAGTTCGTGAAGTGGTTCTGTGCAATGTCCACTACGATGTCCACTTCAGATGCGTTTTCTACCCCGCCGTTGACAACGCGCTCCAGATTGGCCGTCCAATTTTCAAGAGGCTGCTCCAAAGTGACGTCTGAACAGGCCGGCTCGAAATTCAGGTTGACCTCCAACTCATCTGTGATGTTGTCATCACACAGTGACTGCATAACCAAAGTGACAGAGCCCGTCTGGAAATCGGGATTGTCTACACCGGAATGGGTAAACATGACCGGAACGTCATAGGCACCGCCGAGAGGCGCCTCAGGAGACCAGTTGGGATAAATCTCCAAGTTGCTTACACTACTTGAGCTACCTCCGATGTTGACTGAAGCTCCAAGGGTATTCGAAGTTCCATCAGAGAACACATGGAAGTTGGCGCTGCTCGCAAATGGATTTGGCGCCATATTCCGAAGGTGCAGCGTCATGCCAATCGTTTCATCCATAAAGGCCGTAGCTGTCATGGATTCTGCGTCTGAGATGGTTTGTCCACCGGGTTCCGCATAGGAAATCGTCAATGCAGGCTTCTCCAATTGAACCGTCGCAGGTTGTACCACAAACTTCTTGTTTGCATCGAAGATGTCGGCACACATGCCTGGCGCGATGTAGATGTCCTTCTCTTGAGTGGCCGCTTGGATACTTACGAGGGAACTCGCGTCGTATCCATCATCGGCAAAGCTTTCTCCCAATGACTGTTCTATGTTAGACCTCCAAATTGCAGTGGCCGCCATATCCGCCCCATAGATGATGCCTATTCCTGCAGCTGCCGCTGCAGCGAGTCCAATGCCAGCAAAATTGCCCATCGCACCACCAATTGCACCTGAAGCCACTACAGCTCCAACCATTGGCGCTAACATTCCTGCCCCTACAGCTTCACCACCGAGGGTGCCTTGGTTCGCCCACCCATTGGCTGAATTCATGCCATGCCAAACTTGGCCCGTTGAAGGGTTCAGGCTAAGACCACTGGGATCTATAGAACGCTGCCAAGCGGGCTCCGTGAGCTTCTTGGCTTGTGCATCACATGCGATGCGACCTGGCGTCACATGATATTTAGATGGAATCAGAGCAGGGTACCATTCGGCATAGTCTGCTGCGTCCTCAGGTGCATAGGCACAAGAGGTAGCAGCACCTAAGTTCAAGAAGATGGGCCCGTTCAAACCTCTGCCCGGGATGACCGCGACGAGGAAGAAGTCTCCTTCATCAGGGTCCGAAAGGGTGTAGCTATAAGATATGGAGGTCTCTTGGCCTTGGGTTTGCGAACGGGACTCTGTTTGGGTACCCACGTCTCCATACTTGATGCTTGCGCCGGTAGCATCATTGTAATTGGCGACAGGACCCAATGAACCACCTTTTGATGAACTGAGTTCGATGGAGCGGCTCTGTTCTTTTGCATTGGTTTTTTCAATGCTCTGGGTGAACTCTGCGCCACCTCCACTGAAGTTAAGGAAGTAGGGCTCAAAGTCAGACTCTTCCCAAATGGAGTTGTTGCCATTCATGGAAACATCGATTTCGCCTAATTCTTCTGAGGTATAGCTGAAGTCATCCAACGAATAGTTGTTGGCTGTCATGCCACTCGACTCCAAATCTTCAGCCCAGTTGGAGAGTTCGCTCACATCGTCAAACTGAGACAGGTTGTCAAAAATGAAACGACGGGCATTGATCTTCTCAAACTCATTTTCTGCGAGCATCCTTGACCACGCACTGATTTGATTGTTGTAATAACGCACAGAGTCGAGGCCTACATCAGTACCCAAGAATTGGTAGCCGGGGCCAATTTTATCGTTGCCGCTAATGGCATCTTCAATCGCCCTTGCTTCCGTTTCATTGGTTACAAATTCGCTGAAGTCGATGTAGTCGTCAGCCAGCATGGCACTGCCCACGTCATAGCCACGTGTGATGGTGCTTGCTTGGGTTGGGAACGTAGACAAGTGATGGGTTTTCATGGAGTCCATCCAATCTTGATGGAACATTTCCCAACGGTGGTCGTCGTTATTGGCCAACGTCATTCCATCAGGGTAACTCCAGCTTACATCAACGTTGGAATGTTCACCATCTGGCCACTTGTACAGTTCCGGATGGTTTTGGAAATACGCGTCTCGTGCAAACTCAAGGAGGGGAATGTCGACCGTTGAAATGGTCAACTCCGTCTTCATAAAGTTGCTGGCGGGCAGCACAGACGTTTTCACGGCTCCACGCCAATTCAAAATGAAGGGGATGATCTCACCCGTTGGTGAACCACCTTGATTGGTGAGTTTGAGCATCGGGATTTGATCAATTTCTCCATTTCCATCCCAGTCTTGGATCACCATTTGTGTGCCTACGACCCCTTCAGCGTTTTGGTCGAGGTCCACAATGAGTTGATTGGCCGAGGCTTCATCCATGGCGGTTGAAACTGGTTGTGCATCAAAGATTCTGTGCGTTGAAATGGCCGTATTGCGAACTTGGCCAAAGAACAAGTCTTGGTTCATACCACCGCCATAATCCAGAGGTTCTGCTGAGGTGGCAATTTCTTGATTGAAAGAAATTTCTTCCGACACAGAAATGGCACCGGTCTCTGTTTTTTCGTAAGTCTCTTGCTGCTCCAATTCAAGACCTGCTGAGGCAGAATTTGTCCCGTCAACTTTGATTCCTATACCCATGGGTGCAGTGATCAAGCCACCACCAGTTTCATAGGATAAAGTGGCATTCATGTTGCGCTCCTTGGACAGTTCGTTCGCGCTTGAGGTTTCAATCGAACGCTCGAAACTCATGGTTGAGCCCTGGGCAATGGAGCATGAAGAGCCCCCTCCCGGCGGGTCACGGAGGATAAAGTCCAAAATTGGATCCGTCGAAACGGGGACTGGTTGAGAAGCGTTGTATTCTCCGAGGATAATGGCATCGAAACGGTCATGTCGGAATGCCACCTCTCCGGTGCTGGGCACCACGTAGGCCGACGGGATATCCTCGACAGCGATGGTGGATGGGATGAGGTGGGCGAATGGTTCCCAGGTGTCGATGACATACCCACCATAGGTCAGCGAGATGTTCATATTGCCGGTGGGAGCTTCTACTAAACCTCCACCATAATTCTCAACAGGTTCCTTGACTGTGAAGTCGTAGTGTATGCTGTCCTCGTTCAATGTGATCGTGGACAGGTTGTTTGGCGGCAACGCAAGGGTGTTGTTGATGACAAAGTCATAATTGCTCCCTTTGACGTTCGCTGTATCCTGATATAAGTATGTGCCACCATCTGCTGAGAGGTCGACATCAAAGCGCTGACCAGCCCTCAATTCCAAGCAATACTTGTTGTAAGTCCTCACCAGGGGCAGTCCAGCAGGGAAGGGCGCAATCAAAGTGTCGTTGAAATCCTCTGGATCCTTGACAGCTTGCGAATAGGCGTTCAAGAACGCATCGAGAGGACACGCGTAATAATTGTCCCGGTCAGCTCCGTGCAAGGTGACTTCACCCAAGAACAGATTACCAAGCCTTGGGTCCGAAATCGGATCGGAATCAGGGTCGCACTCGTTGTTTCCATTTCTGGTGAGTTGCTTGACGGAAAGCTCCACTGGAGCATTGTAGATCAAGTCTATGCGCTCGTAGACATCATCCAATGATGAATTGGGGTTGTCCGTTGGATAGGCATCAGTATTGGAAACGTCAGGATACAATGGATAGGTCTCGGTTTGGTTCCAGATAGACCGGTCTGTCATGTCCCAAATGGTGTAGTCGGCCTTGATGGGGTTGTATTCTCCACTGGCATAGGCCATGACGTGGTTGGAGAATGCAGCCACCCAAGGCTTGCCCAATACACTGTGAGGAGGTGTCTCCAACTGCCATCCTGAGACAGACAAGTCTTGGAAACCCCCAATTGGATTAAACAGGTGTGCTTTGTCGCTGGCGCTGTCTGGTCCGATTGAAATCCTGTAGCGGCTGGGCAACAGGAAGGCTTCATATTGGCCAGTCAAGGTGTCCGTGGTGATTTGGACTGCAGGACACTTATCATTTTGGAAATAGGTCGCGACTCCTTCTGCTACTTGAGAAATGGGTGTCAACTGGAAGGAGGTCAAGCCGAGGTTGTTCTGACTTTGGTCCCAAGCTACAGCGGCCATTTTATCTCCACCGACTACGCGTCCAATGGCACGGCGGACCGTTCTGTCGATGAACCGGTACTCGGGGTCAGCATTCCCGTTAGCATCGCGCCCCGTAGGACCTGCAACAAACACAGTCTTACCTGTTTCTGGAACATCAAATACGTGGTCATCGTCCGTGCTGCCTTCCACGATGTGGGTCAGAACGGGTTTGACTTCGTGATAACCCCTGGAGAGGGTCAGCTTAGCGCGGCCTTGCTGGTCCGTTTCTACGGGCTGATTGCTCTCGTCGTTCATGATGGACCCATCCACTTCGAATTGAACACCTGCCACTGGACAGTTAGAGGGGATGAGTGCACCATCACCTGAGTAGTCACCGAATCCAGGTTGGATGTCTTGGTAGACAACGTCCACTTCGACTTCGAAGGCGCTCTTGTCAACGAAATCCTGATCCTCTGAGAACAGCAGGACGTCACCAATAATCGTGGTGCGTTGGGCAGGTTCGAAGATGTGTTCAAATCCACTTGTAGACTTGCTCGGTTTGATGTCGAAGAAGTCTCCTGAACCTACGTATTTCACATTGTTGATGGCGTATGCACCACCGTCATTCCCATTGGTGTACTCCCAGTTTCCAAGGCTTTGCGGAATGTCGCGAAGTGGCCCATTGGCAAAATAGTTGCGCGATGCATCGGGCACTTGGTACCAATTGGTGTCGGTTCCGGAGAAGCCGAAGTCTTGGTGGTAGAGCACCGCATTATGCCCCAACCAGGATTCTACATCCGTCGTGTACTTGGCGCGGTCATACAGCGCATTTCCAAGGCCTTCATCTGCATCATACATCAGCAACAGACCATCGGTGTAGTTGCTGGGGTATTTCTGCATCCAGAATTTCGCTGCTTCCCAGCTCCTGTAGTCCTGACCGAATAACGGAGATCCTGGTGTAATCCGGGAACCTTCGGCATAGGAATAGTAGTCGGCATTGCCCCAAGTTCTGATTTCATCATATGTAATCTGCTCGGAGGCCATGCGTTGTGTGGTCAGTCCAGCTCCAGTGCAGCTCAATTCGCAGTCAATGAACTGGTTAGCGAACGGGTTGAAGTTGCATGCGTCAAATACACGGCTACATCCTGGGTTGCATTGTCCGTAAGGCGCACGGCGGATGGACTTGCGGTTGATGCTGGGCAAATTGTTCGCACCTGAAATGCCATCAATGGTCAAGGCTCCAGAACCATCGGCTACCTCTGTTCCAACGAAGTATGCTTGGGTGATGGCGTTGGCTTCAAAGTTGGTTCCTTGAGGTTGCAACTGTTTGTCCAACATTTGGTCTGCAAATCGGCCAGCATTATCAGGCACCAAAACAGAACGCAAGCGTGACATCGGAACAGGTCCGTTGTCGGCCTCTGGTAATTGCCAGACGCCGTTCAAGTTCGGCATTGTCGTTGCATTAAACGTCTGGTTGCGCAGAACGTCACCTGCAAACAAGGCTTGACCTTCATTGTTGGTCAGCAAGCCTTCCCAAATAGAGACGCGGTGAATCAGGATGTCGGACCCCCCGAGCACCAAACTTTCGGCATTGTAATCTGCAAATGCATTGATAGGAGGAATGACGAAAGCGGCCTCATTTCCAAGCGGGTTGCCTTGGTCATCCTGGTTATCGAATTTGTAATAACGTGGGTTGTTCCAAGGTTCGTTGTCGGCCAGATTTTGGTCTGTGCTGCGCATGTTGAAGTACGCATTGGGCTGACCGTCTCCAGTTGGTTGACCCACTGCCAAGATCACATGGTACCATTGTCCGGGAATTATGGCATACTCATTGAACGTAGGCTGCTCAGGAATCCTCCTCATGGTGCCCGCAGGTCCCGTCAGTTGGAATTTGGCGTTGCCCATATTGGACGGATCCTGCGTGTCTTCAATAATGGACAACGTGATGTCTCCTGAAGCGTCGTCGCCTTTGAGTTTGAATATGTCTCCAAATCGGTAGGTGTCCCCATCTATGACATCGGCTGTTCTCCACCAGAATTCGTAGGTCGATCCGCCTTGTACGGCATTCATACCTTCATCTGTGAGTGGCAATTCAATGTCTGCATTGTTGCGGAAATTGACGGAGAAGCATTCTGCACAGTCTACCAAAAGGAAGTTGTCAATCTGCCCGACGCCGCTAGCCAGTGCACTGTGGGTCACGACACTGAGGTCATAGGAGCCATTAGTGGCCTCATTAGAGAGGTATTGGCTGCATGTCACATAGTTGACGCCGACACTGTTGTAGAGCGCAAAGTTTCCAGCAAATGAAGTGGCTTCAGCATGTGGGAAGTCCCCATCGCTTTCAATCCGGCTGTCTAACACGCGCAGGCGGTAATCGCCATTCGGCAATTTGACGTTCATCACCACGGAGGTGTAGGGGTATGTCTCACCGAGCACCTGGAGGCTGTCCTGGTAACGGTTCAATGAAGACCAGAAGCTCTTGACGATGGTCTCGCTGTTGTCATCCTCAAGTCGGACAATAACGGGGTACTCATAAGGGTTCGCATCATTGTCGCTAAACCAGTGTAATGAGATGTCTTCACCAGTGCCGTAATACGAGTAGTTACAGGCATCTTCGCCACCGCCGGGCTCAAACAATGCGTATTCGAGGTAGTTCTGGCCCTGTGGGTCTGTACACCCGCTGGGCAACTCATAGTCACAGTAGCGCATAGTGCCACCAAGCTCGTCTCCAGCGAAGTTCACAGCATTGGGGTCGGAGCAGAAACCAGAGGTTCCTGTCGCGGCATTCCATAGCCATGCGCTCCAATTTTCACGAATCATTTGGATGATGTCATCCGGACCTCGGAAATCATAGAAATCCACAGGTTGATCAACAATCGCAGGATCATCGCTGTGTGCCCTCACATAAATCCTCATTCCAGGCACTTCACGACCAGTTTCCACATTGGCCATCGTAAATGTGACGTGTTGGAATTTGTTGTAATCGAGCTCAATGGCCCCAAGATCTGTGAACACACCACTCTGGCGAGCTGACAGTCTGTACTTAGTGGAATCGCCATTGATCTTACGGGCCCAAATGCTCAAGCTTTCTTTCTCGAGGTTGGCAAATGGATCGATGTAGTTCAAGGTGAACAAGGGAGCCTCATGAGCTGCGCCCACTCCTGTTCCGGGTGCGCCAAGCAGTGTCGTCTGGGGGACTTTGATCCACTGTGAAACACTAACTCCTTCGCTTACACGAACACCTGTAGAGTCTACGAAACTGAGGGTGGGGTGGAAGGAGTCGGAGTGAATGTCTGGCCAATGGCCCATAGCTCCACCTTCGCGTTGCTCATAGCGGTTAATGTCGAGTTTGGCGTATTCGCCTTCTTCCAAAATGATGGAGTTGCGTGCCAAGTTCAAGCCTTGCGGCTCGACCACGACGTATACGCTGTCTTCAGGTGCACCGTTTTCAAATGTTACACGTCCCTGGACCCCACCGTAATTGGAACGGAATCCAATCGGATATGGAGTGGGGTTGTAATACTGTTGAACGCTGTTTCCGGTTCCGCATGTGATCACGGCACCGACCCTATACTCATACAGGGTTCCAGCGGCGACATCCCAGTCAATCCAAGTATTAATGTCTTCGGAAGCAAAGATTTGTTCCCATGCATCATTATCTACATCAGCCGGTGTGTAGAGTCGGCGGAACAATCGGAACTGATCAATCATGCCCTCACTGTCCAATGCGGAAGACCAGTCAATTTGGATTTTGTTCCAATACCGTCCCTCAGAGACCACGACCCCGTCGGTGATTTCGTCTATGTACTTCCAAGGGTCAGAGACTGAACCTTGGATGCTCACTTGAATGGATGGCGTGTAGAAGATATCGCCACACATGTCTTGCTTTACCCGGTACTCTGCTGTTTCGCAGCTCCATAGGTTGTGGAACAATGTGCTATCAGTGTAGAAAATGGGGTCGAGGTTGCCATTGAAATCGGCATCTACATTATAGAATGGCTTGGCTTCTTCTTGATTGAATGACCAAGGCTTGCTGACATCACCAGTGGCGTATTGCCAACCGAGTTGAGTGCCGCCATAGTCCTCATAATTTCGACGTTGCAAGTACATGCTTCCCCCGGAACTATAGCTTGCAGCGCTGTGGTTCCACACAAGGGTTACTTGGCTTACTCCCACAGAATCATCGGCTAGATAATTCACAACTGTTCCATCCGCATCCGTAATGGTGCGGTCGACTTCAGTCAAGTACTGCTCTTCTTGGGGGTCAGATTGCATTACAAAGTCAGGAGCAATGTCCGTGCACATTGTAAGGGTGTTGTTTACCAAGTCCCTGTCCGTCCAGAGCATGGTCCGACGTCCCTCGGTCATCCACAAGACTGAGGCTGAAATGACCACAGGGTCACCACCCGTGAATTTCAATTGCCCATCGGAATTGTTCATCTCACTGACTTTGAAAGTCATGTGAATGGAGTCATTCATCAGATGCGGACAGTTCTTGAGCAGCAGCGGATTTTGATCGCTGGTCATGGTGGTGTCAAAGAACACCCCGGTCAACTCATTTCGAACCCGAACATACATCTCAGCATACGCAGGAACACCGTTGGGAACGCCCCAGTATGGAAGGCCATTATTGATCGCGTCAGCACCGCCATAACTTAAGTCTGACAGTGTTTCACTATTGAACTTTGGAGCAGTTATGGGGAAAGACGCGTGTATTTCATGGTCGTTGAAGTCTCCACTTGGGGACAATTCAATTTTGGTCTTCAGTGTATTGGCATTAAACACCTTCACGTCGCTACCCTCTCGGTATAAGCCATGGTTTGCAGGTGGTGGTGTCAAATAGAATTCGCCCGCATTGTATCCGCTGAGCAAATTCTCAGCACCTCCAACTGAATCGGGATGCACACTGGCATCAACGAGAGTCAAAGGAGTGCCATTGATCGCTTCTGTCTCCGTATTCCAAAGGTTGGAGAGTTGAATGTTTCCAAGGTTGTAGGTTCCAAAGCGCTGCTGAATGTCGCCGAGGACGCCGTCAGTGCTGCCTTGTGCTGTGTAGATGCCGTGCTCATTGTCGTACAGCTCCTCTAAAGTGAGGGGGTCTGGAACCAACAATACGGGCACTTCCCAGGCGGGAGTCCGGCGACGTGTTTGTGAAGCCAAAATCCAGTCTTCTTCTCCGAAGTGGCTCGGACCGTCCATGGACTCGTATCCTGCAGAATCCAACAATACAATGGTTGGTAGGACAAAGGAGCTGTTGCTCTCGTAGTACAGCGGGAATGTGTTGCTGCTTGTGGGAACCATATAGGCGTCACCATTGACCGTCAAATCGCCCAGTGCTTCCATTTCACAAATGGCACGACTCACCGAAATGTTCGACTTGCGGTCCCAACCTGCGCTCGTCATAACGACGGCCACGTCGGTGTTGGGGTTTTCAATGTCCGTTGGGGACCAATCGGTGTAGGATGGTGTAGCACCTGTGGCCCACATCCAAATTCCATTGTTGTCTTTCCAAAGGCCAATGTGTCCCTGTGCTTGTCCCTTGATCAAGTCGTTTTCAGCTGGGGTTTCCAGAGTAGCCAAACGACCGCCTTGAGAAGCACACACTTCCTGAGCTTGCAGGTAGGTGAGGTTGGCATCACTGCCGGAGAAGTAGTTGGAAGAGTCTGTAGCAGCAATGAGGGTGAACCCATCAATTGAGGGGTCGGAAACCTCACTCTCTCCGTCTTCATCACCATTTGTAAATGAAAGGAGGTCACCAGATTCGGAGGCCCGCCAAATACGGCCTTGTGATCCAATGTGGTCTTGACCTTCCAAAACTTCTGCATCTCCAATTCGAGCTCCGACATAGTGTTTGTCGTTAGCAGGGTCATAGATGTCAAAGAAGAGGTTGTCTGGCGTTATTGGAGCCCAAGTCAAAGCAGGAGTTCCAGCTTTTCCGATTTCGAGCGTCGCATGGGCGACGGCGTCGATTCCCTGACCAGAAAGGCCATCAGCTGTCATCGTTGCATGTTGATGATCTGCAGTGGTAAGGTCTTCGGAATGGAGAGGTGGAACGCTGAAATGAGACATCAAATCCCAACTCGGGTCGATGTATTCTCCAGTTATGGGAACCCATACTTGGTTTGTGTCAGCGTCAATCAAACCGGTCCATCCATGCACCCCTTGGAGCTTGATGAACGACTCTTCATCATCATTTGAAGGAACCACCAAATGACCACCTGCCATGGCTGCAGCGCGTTGTGCCAAATCATAAGACATGGTTTCAGTGGACACGTAATACAGGGTGTTCTCGTCGCGGATTTGGAATTCAAAATGAACGTCCACGTTCCCCACTTCGACAAGGATGTCATCTTCAATACCTGCTTCAATGAGAGGGTTTTGTGGCAGCAATGCGACGACGTTATCGTGGCTGTGCTGTGTGAAGATGTTCTCTTCGTTCACCCCTTCTTCATAGTCTGAATCAATGGAGATCGTGGTCAAATTGATGTCATCTACATCGTCCTGTTCTGAGATGGTAGGAGGCAGGTCGACCCCGCCGCCTAGACGAATACGATCCGCTACGAACTGCAAATCTCCAGATTCTGTCAGATAGGGTTGGGGTCCTGTGACCAAGCCTGGAGGAATGAGGAACTCCATCGTGAATTGGTTCATGCCCACGCCATCTACCATGTTTCCAGTGGCTGGATCTTCAACCAAAATGGGTTGTGCCGTTGTCACATCCAGTGCTTGCAGCAGGGTGCATTCCCACTTTCCGTTCAACGTGGCCCCATTCAGAGATTGTGTCAGCTCACTCAATCCACCCTGTGTGAATTCAATGGCATCGCTCTGCCCTGGAACATAGAGATTGAAGGTTGAGTTGGGGTGCAAGGAGAGGATTTCTCCTGTGTATATGTTCTTGACAGAGACGCCGATTTCGCGCAACGTGACTCCATCAGAAACGCCGTTGGAAGTGCCTACGATAACATCAGCAGCAGCTTCCACTTCAATGATTTTGGGAGCGTTAAAGAAAATTTCAAAACGCTTCAATTGCCAACGGTGTCCAGACTCGCTGTCAAAGGCCCAAAGCCTCCAATAGCTGCGTGCATTGACACCATCAAACCCGTCAGACAAATCGCGGTCAAATTGCAGTTCTCCTGACCCCCCTTTCTTGAAGGTGAGTTGGGACTCTCCTGCAGGCAGCATGTTGCCTGGGGCGAGCAATTGCATCCATTCGCTGGTGACGTCGCTCGGCTCTTCATCTCCATCAGGGTCGAACTCCAACCACAACTCCAACTGGTCGTTAGATTCCGGCGTAGAGACGACCGCTTTGACATGCTCTATGCCCGTGTTGACATCTGATGTTCCACTGGGGACTTCAGAACCGATAATTAGTTGACCCTCTGCTTCTAACTGATAAGCTTGTTCCAAATAATTCGCGCCATTCTCAGAGATGGCATTGGCTGAATAGGCCAGCTGAACGCGCGGTGCACGCTCCTTTGGAATGGAGACCAGAGCGCTCAGATTGTTGTATTTGGAGACGTCTCTGACAGATCCAACTTCTTCCAATACAGAGGCAATCTCGGCATGGTTCTCCTCTACCAAGCTCGTTTCATTGCCATCAATAAACCCGTTTCCATTGGTGTCCTGTACTCCATTGTTTGGAGCGTTGTTGGCCCAAGGAACGCCTGTTGATGGAGAACCGTCTGCGAACTTCCATCCTCCGAATGGCTCATCAAAGCCTTGGTCGGTTGTGTCTTGATAGAGTCCAATCCAACCATTTCCGCTCCATCGCTTGAGCGCGTCAGTGGCGCCATTTTCATTGAGGGTCATCAATGCACCTCCGACTTTTTCTGCGGCCAATTGGGCAGCTTCGAACGTGAGTTTCTGGTTGCTTTGGTAGAACCAAGAATTTGTACCCTCTCCAATGGGGGTCCAATTGGCGAGCTCTGGAACCCTCTCGAAGGGGAGTTCGAGAATCGCACCCATTGCGCGGTTTGTATCTGCAGCCATGAACTTGCCATGGGCTGCAGCCAGACCTTGATTGTCTGGAACCTCTTGCTCTAGAATCGCATAAGCAGATCCCAAACCACCATAATTGTATGCTTCAAATGCAAAGGCATCATTCTTTGTGCTATTAGAGGCATCATCCCAAGTAAAGTTGCTTCCGGAACGCCAATACTGGATGGCAGAGCCGCTAGCATCAGGTTGTGCTCGAGCCCACCTTCCTGTGTAGTTCGGCTGGGTCAATGCTCCATCACTTCCAAAAACCTTGGTGCCATCCGCATATCCAGCGACGGGCAATTGAGATGAAGTCCAACCGTGCCAGTTGAAGATGAGCCTCCAGACAAAGCTCCACCAGTTGCCATTGGCCTTGAGTGCCGCTTCGTTTATATAGTGGTGATTTTCATTCTTCAGCAATCCCGACCAAGTGTTCACAAATGGGCTGATGCTTTGGTACTTGGTTACGTTCCGATAACGGTAAATATTTCTGTAGCATGTGCCCCATCCAAAGGCGCCACAGGAATATGAACTTCTTCCCGCGAGGTATCGCAGTCGCACAGTGTAGGGCCTCAGTGTTTCCACTGTAGCTCGACGCATGAGGTAACCTTCAATGGCACCTTGAGAATATCCCTTGGCATTGAATGAAGCCAAATCTCCGCCTAGGGCAAGTGCCCTGTTATGAGCTTCTCCCCTGTTACGGTTTCCATTGTCTTTAATCCAGTAGTAATAGCTCGAAACATCTTGAATGTCCCAGCCACGCATTTCACCGTTCAGGTCAGCATTGGACGCACTTTCCCAGAAGATCATGTCATTGTTGTCTCTTCCGACTGGGAAGCCGTCGCCGTCGAAGTCAATGGAGTTGTTGCTTTGTTGTTCGTACAACGCAGAAGGGTCTTGGGAGTAGCTCCCGAGATATTGAACCCTGGTTCCGCCACTGCCATATGTGGTGTTGGTTTTGTTCAGCCACAATTTTCCTGACTGGGTCACCGGCACCATTTTCAGGTCCGCATCGGCAATGGTGCTTTTTCCTCTTCCAGCCCCTGTGATGATGGGGACATGGCGGTTGGTCATCAGCTGCGCGTAGTTTGAATAACGGTAGTCATACAACCCCTCTTTTTCAAGTCCATCAGGGAATCCGCTGCTTGCAGCCCATTCCAAGGCAACGTCTGTGTCACCTGTATTACGGAAGGGAACCCAGCCATTTGAGGCCTTGCGGATTCCCAACCAGTAGCGGTCCCTTTTGGTGACGTCTTGACCTAAAAATTCTGTGTTTGCTCCACTTTCAATAAAGCTGAGCTCACCGCTGTTGGGTACCAGTGCAAGATTCCTGTAACGGTAGTACCATTTATTGAAGGAGATGGGGTTCTCAGAAATGATGTAGGCGGTGCCCAAAACACCGTTTTCGGTGCCCGTGTAGTTTTTGAAATGGAGTGTGGCTTCATCCCAAGTGTCCAAAGTCATCCACCAGTTTTCACCGGAGTTTCCTTGCATGTGTGGGAACAGCATGAAGCCCGGACCATTCTTTTCTTCCCCTAGCAATGGGTAGTTCACGTGACCAACCCAATCTCCATTTGACAATGTATTGGCGAGCATATTCTCTGCATTGGGATTACTGCCCCAATGCCAGAAAAGTGTGGCAGTACTTCCTCCAATTTTTCCATCGGCATTGGAAGAGCTTAATCGGCCATCCAACCATGCCATAGTTCCAGTCAGGCTTCCTACCGCAGATGGCGTTCTTGGCTGCGCCAATTGCGCGCCTATTGCGGAGTAAGGGAGGTCAGCCAAGGTTTTGGGCAGTGAAGCCCTGGATGCCGTGAAGTGGTAATAATCCACTGGAGATTCACTTCCAGTGATACCTGGGCTGGAGTTGGTTACTCTTGTTCCAGGCCCTTTCCAGTCTGCACCAGCCAAGTGTAGTGGAACGTCCTCAATTCTGGCCAATGTGCTGTTTACACCAAGAGATGCAAGGTCTGTTCCAAATTGATTGTCTCTATACTCTTGGTAGTGAGTGGGTGACCATGAAAGGAGTGTATCACCGAAGTATGTTCCCGATAGAGGTACTGACCTGAAGCCAATGGGTTCGCCAGCGATAGAAGCGTCGGTGCTGTAGGTCGCTACTGCGAGCAGTCGTTCTGTATGGTCGTTTGATTGCGCAAGATTGTCCTTGGCGTAATTGACCTCCACAAACTCATCTCCATCAAAAACTTGGAAGGAGCCCAACATGTCTGGGTTGGCAATGTTCAGCTGTGCGGTTCGAGTATCAGAACCTGATTTTCCAATCCAGTGCGAAGTTTCATTTGGATCCGCTGGGTCTGCTTGGAGTGAGATTCCTTTGATAGAGTCCAGTTTAAATACAGGTTGAAGGGAGAAGATGTTTACCGTTTCGTTGACAATACCGGGGGGCATATTTTCCGCGGTAGGTGTTGTCAGGAAGGTCTCAAAATTACCTGCGTCTGCCACTTCCAAATTGAACTCTTGACCAAACTGGATAGAAGTGAAGTTCTCGTAGATCACCAGTTCGCGCTTGTGAATGCCAGGAACCTTAAAGTCCCATGAGAGGTCGTCATAAGGACCTTCGATTTCGATAAGTCCATCAAAGCTTGTGCCTGTGTAGGCCATCAATGTCAATGGAATCCGGCGGTTAGCGTCAACAACGTCGCAGACGCCATCATTGTCCTCGTCGCCAGAAATCACAAAGCCAGTGCCGTCCTGAGCCCCATTACAATACTCGCAGGTTCCGGATGTTGGATAGAGCAAGCAGTCGCTCTGGGCATAGGGGTTATTGGGCTCTGCGGCTTCGTTGAAGTCGCATGCATTGGGGTCTGAACATCCAATTTCTTGAATGCACCAAACAGTGCCATCGATGAGGGTGTCTCCACCGAGGACGACACCAGACCCGTCTACGTCACCACTACAGAATTCACATTCTGAGAGTGAGTCTTTGTAGACACAATATGCTGGAATGAGCATCCCTACAGACCCCAAACCTGGAGGGGTGTATAGGATTTGTCCCGATTCGGGAACTGCACCTTCGGGGAGGAACTCATAATTGAGGTCGATGTAGACCTGATCTGCAGATCCATCCTTGGTTGCATTGATGTTGTAGTTGCACGCACTTTCGTCTCGGCAACCTGTACAATTCCAAGCATCCACACAGGAACCGTCATCATAGGTCGCAGTGGCCTTGTAATTGCACGCATTCTCATCCATGCAGCCTTCAAACTCATCACAGATGTTGTTGAAGTTGTCGTCCGAAATGCAAATGCCTGCACAGATATATTCGGTGCTTGGGCGGTGAGACTGCAGTTTGCGGTGTGTCCGCAGCATTCCTTCGGAAACACTGAATACACTTGCGTTTCCAAATTCTCCAGAGATGGTGATTTCTACATCGCCGTGGAAGAAATGTGCACTGGTATTTTCGCCAGTTGCATACTCAGCGGGAATGCTCCCTGTAATAGCAGTGCTTGAGTCACCTGTTACAGAAATGAATTCAGGGTGATCTCCTAAGATGGTCACCGGCGTCTCTGCGGGCACATCAAATAGGGTATAAGTTCCCCAGCCCATCAAGTAAACGCGACTGGCATCAAAAGAGCTGTGTCCGTTGAACATCATGGCGATTTCGCCATCTGAGACTTCCAAGGATACATCTGAGAATACATCTAGACACTCATAGTCTTCTTCGTGGTCACATACTTCATTGGTATTGGTATCGTAACCTCCGATGACCTCGAAGTCATCGTGGGGGAACTCGAACAATACATGTGCAGGGAAGGCGCCGCTTTGAATCACGCCATAACTCGGCATTGCCACCCATGCTCCGGGAGCGGGCTCGTTCTCAGCGACAACTTCATTGCCATTTTCATCATGCCAACGGCGGTCACCACCGTTGAGCCACATTTGAGCGTAATCATAGCGGCCATAGCGATGTCCTTGGATCAAGGAGTCACTGCGACCATCAAAGTTTTCGTCCGAATCCCAATTGGTGTAGACAGCCAATTGGCCATCCCGCAAGTCGCGCCAGGTTGAATCCGATGCGTTGTCCGAAACACCAAGCCAGAGATGTTCTACACTGCTGGCTGCACTGGTTTTGAAGAGCTCAACGATCTCATCGTTTTCTTGCTGACCGCCAATGCGGACCAAGTGCTCAGATAGTTGTCCAAATGCGTAGTCTTCTTCCGAGAGCAAGGACTCCATCGAGACTGCATCTGTAGAGATGTAATACTTACTGCTGTCTGTTCGGCCTATGTATGTAATGGGCAGCTGGTCCAATTCGTCTCTTTCAAAGAGACAGTGCTCGCATTCTTCTACAGGATACCTGCAGTCATTGTATTCATCCCTTGGGATCTCAATCATGGTGATGCGCGGCACATCCTTTGTAGGACAGGCTGCTTGGGTCAAATCGTATCCATTGCTATCTGCGACCGCGAAATTGAAGGTTGGGGTACAGAAGGTGGCGGGCAGCTCCAAGACCAAATGCGCATTGGAAGAGATGAAATCAAAACCGTCATCATCATGGATGAAGCGGAATCCATCACGGTTGGTCATGACCCACTCTCCTGAAGCAATGGGATGATTCACCCCCGTGGTATGTGTTCCAAATCCGGCTTCGGCTGGACGGTCCAATGTCCAGAGTTGGGCGTAATCGTATTCGTTGTCTGGAATGTCTTTTTTGCTCAAGAAGTTGGGGTCAGTATCTACGGGTTCCTCTGCCCAACTTGTATATGAACCTAAAAGAGATGAATCCCTCAGGAAAGTCCAGTTGCCTTCACCGATTCCTATTTTGTCATCATCCGTCAGTCCAAGCCAAGCGCGGTCGAGGCCAGCGTCGTCTAAGAGCGTGGTGAGGGCGTCATTCTCTTCGCTGCTGTTAATGACGACCAGGTTGGATTGAAGTTGAGGCCAACGCACTTGTGGGGAGTGTTCCCAATCATACATTGACAAGCTGTCCGTCATGGACACGTAGTATCGGCTAGGACCGAATTCGCCAATGGTGATAAACTTGTAACCGCTGATGTACAAAGTATCTGCTGGAGCCAGTGCAATGGTGTCTGCAAATCCAGTTCTAGTGGCCACGGTCATGGCCTCTTCAATACTGTGTATCGTGGCGATATGTCCGCCAAGAGAGTCAGCGTCTTCAATGGCAGCATCCCATTCAACAGGCTTGCGAGAAATGTAAAGGCGGGTGGAGTCTGTAGCTCCAATATGGAGGTAGTCTAAGAAGGAGTAGTTAGGGTAGTCATCGGTAGCAAGTGGATTGTAATTGCAGGCCGTAGGATCCATGCAACCCGAGATCTCGTTTTCGTCTAGGACACCATCGTCATCGGAGTCTACTAAAATGGCCAATGACGCCGTCATTTTGGACAAGTCTTCATCTGGTGTCCAGATTCTATTGCCCATTGGGCCCTCAAATTCGCAACGGACTGAGTCTACAGCTGGCGCGAAACCTAAGAAACTAGAAGTATCAACTATGGCGCGGGTGCTAAAGTTGAAGCCGTCTGGGTCCGTACATCCGTAGTCGGCAACCGCATTATGACTGATCGCAATAACGTTCATTTCGCGCTCGATCATTTGTCCATCAAAACGGCTGTCGATCGTGGTCTTTTCGTTATTGGTCAAGAAGGTCACACTGGAACGATCATAGTCGTCTAGGATCGGAGTGTGCAGGTATCTCGCGCCTTCTTGTTTGTGCATGGAGGCAGCCTCACCAAATGTGAGGGCTCTGTTCCAAATGGCGATATCGTCAATGACGCCATCCCATGTGCTGCTGCCGTCGATCTTGCCGCCCAAGGCGAAATCAGAAGTTGGGAGCTTGAGGGGAGTGGTATTGAAGGCTTCAAACTCTTTTTCCCCGTTCATGAAGCCGGTGAGGGTGCTATCGAATTTGTCAAAGGTGACCACAATGTGGTTCCAACTGTGATCGTGCACCTTCAGCTGATGGATTTCACTTCCTGAATGAATTTCAAGAAGCTGATCTTCTTTGATGATTTCAAAGACCTCATCTGCGGCTACGTTTTCTCCAGCGTTGGAGAAGAGTGTATGCCCGTCGTTGAGGGAAGATTCGAGGGTAAACCAGAATGAGAAGGACAGTGAACGGGGGTCACCATCCACGGATAATTGGTCTCCGGGAATAATGATGAGCGGGGTACTCTCATTCAGTCGCAATGCAGCGTGAGTGTTTCCAAAACGGTCAGAAGACCAAAGAGGGGAAGTCTCTGCAACTACATTGTTCGATATAGTGTCTGTTAAGTGATTGTCTAGAGGTGCCCAGAAGGTCATTCCTTCTGTGTAGAAGAACCCGCGATGATTGCTGGGGTCATCTTGATCCTCAAAGTTTTCGAGATAATTCAGTTCTCCTTTTGTCAGCCAAGTTGTTTCCTCCATGACTTGGACGTTGCCGTCTGAATCATCTTCCGCATTTGGTGCAACTAAAGAAACCGCTTTCAGGTCCGCAATCTCTTCGAATGCGTTTTCTTGAAGGCCGTCAAAATCAAGGGCGTAGATGTTGCCTCGAGAGTACAGGTCTTCCTCGCTTGCAACGGCCAGGTTTCCTCCGAACATGGTCGCATCTTCGGTGTTCTGAACCTCTACATCAAAGTGCCTAAATTCTACGTATCCCTCTTGGTCTTCGACGGCGATACTGAAGCGGTTTGAGCCAGAGTAGTTAAAGTCTGGAATGTATCTCCAGCTGTTCGATGCAGTTCCGAGTTCGTTTCTGCCATTCTTTGAGCAAATCAGGAAAGACAACTCCATAATGGCCTTTCTGTCCGAGATGATGTTGTTTGTAGTGGATTCAATATCATTGGACCCATTGTCTAAAAATCCGAAGCAATCCGAATCAGCAGGACAAGACTCATTTTCACTGTAATAAGGAGTGCTTCCCGATACACTTTGCCATTGATTTGATCCTTTGGATTTAAACTCGCCAGTCCAACCGGATGCCGCGCTCAAAAGGTTGGCCTCTGTGCTATTTGAAATAGAGACCAGACGACCGCCATATATGGCTTCAGTAGCCGTGCGGGCAGCATACCAATTGTCATAGGTGGATAAGCTTTGCAGGTAGAGAGCACTGTCTGTAGAAGCGATCAGCTCCCATCCCTCAGGAACATCAGGTGCTCCACAGGTCGAAATTTGGACAGCGTAACTGTCGTCTTCAGCTGACGGAGAATCGCCAAATGTGAATTGGACGAGGAGTGAGTCATCCTCCAAAGCTTGCATGTTGGCCAAGCTAAAGTTGTAATCGCACAGCCCGTCACAATTCACGTCTATGCAATCATCTTCATTGTCGCAAATTCCATCTTGGTCAATGTCTCCCCCGTCGCTGTCGCAATCTGCGTCGGTAACGATTGAATCGTTTTGGTCACACTTGTCTTGGAGAGCAGCAGTAAGCGTCAGTGGGTCATTTAGTGACTGCACCGAAATAGAAATGTCAAATTCGCTGCCTTCATACCCTTGGTCGTCTTTCACAGAAATGGAAATGTTATCCATTCCGTGGAATTCGGCGTCAGGGCTGTAGATGTAGTCTATTTCCAATGTTGTTGGGTTCAACACATCTTTCCGCACCAACTCAGCTGTTCCGTGACTACCATTGGTAATGTGCACGTCCTTTGCCTGGAGTCCGTCTGGGTCAATGAGCTGTATTGTCCTTTTCACGAAGGCATCTTCATACCAATCGATGGCACTTTCCCCAGTATAGCTGACGTCGCCGTCATTTTTGTGGCTGACGATAAAGTCAATGTTCACCTCGATCTTATTGCCATCTTCGTCTTCCAATACTAGGGTCAAGTAATCGTGGTTTTCACCAGCGGCAATTTGAGCCTCTGTGGGGAATTCGAAGGCTGGAGTGTAGACCTGGTTCGCCTGCAAGGATTGAGAAATAGCGAATGAGGCTGGTGAGCTTCCATGCGGGCTTGAGGCACTAACACCTGCCCCGTTTAGCATGGAAAGTGGGGCGTTCCCGATTCCGTCAGCATCATCTACCGCACTCAGGGCGAATTGCAGGGGCACATCTTCCTCGACTTGGAGCTCAATATTCCAAACGCCAGTTGCTGCGGGTGCTGTTCCCGACAATTCTTGTTGTGTTGAATTTTCTGGATTGGCGGGGCAATCCAATGAAACCAAAACAGGGTCATTGACCTGATCGAGCGTGATCGTCAACGGGACAATGACTTCTGCACCAAAACGGTCCATCGAGCTGAGTAAGACTTCGATGTTGCCGTTCTTGTGCAGGTTTGGCTCTACATCTAGCACGGCAGTCTTGATGTTGTGGCTTCCCGAAGTCATGATATTATCTCCGAGAACAACATTTGAAATGGACGTTGTTGCGTCTCCACTTTGGGCATCAGTTTCAGTGGATGAAGGATTCTCGAAAGGAGGTAAACTCAAGCCGTCATTATCATCAAAGAAAAAGTCAAGGCTCAAGGGGGTGTCCTCCGTTCCCTGAATGGTTATGGGTTCAGATGTTCCCGATGAGAGCGTTCGGGTATTGCTTGAAGTGACATTGCCACCAGTAGCTTGCTCAAGTGCTATGTATGTTACATCCGCAGTTTGACTCAGGGTGACTTCATATTCTTGCGTCGTCGCAAAACCCTGCTCGTCGTAGATGGTGACAAGGAAAATGAATGGTTCTGGATAGTCGGGGTGATACCCTTCAGAATAATGACTTGGGGGCGAGCATTTGCATGAAACCTCCAGGTTGTTATTGACCAGATTGGCTTCAAAATCAGAGCAAATACCTCCTGCATCTTCGAAGATGGCATTGCTTAAGCTCGAGGCATTCCATTCACCCTGATTGCTGAGTCCGTCAGCATCAAAAAGTGTCAGCTCAAAATCGAAGTCGATGTCTTCTTGGAATGTCAGGCTTGTGGATGCGGGGGATAAGAAATGTGTTTCTCCATCATCTACCCCAAACTTCATGACAGGAAACACCATGTTTGCAGTGTTGTCATGAACATCTGTGGCCTGAATGGTGAATTCATCGTCCCCGACGTGATTCAGATCACTCACATATTCCACAACGGCAATGTCTGGTTGGCTCAGCCCCATCAACGTGAGGTCAAAATCAAAAGACGCTGATTGATTGGGATTGACGTTGGTCAACGTAAAATTCCATGTTCCGTCCCCAGAAAGGCCGATGTAGTCTGAAGAGAAAAACTCGTACAGGCCTTCGCCTGAATCGGAAAGCCAATCTGCTAGAAGGGGAGTCCAATGGTAGTCCGTTGCAGAGATTGATTGGGCTTGATTACTTCCCAGGTCAACGGAGGACTCTCCAGAGGATGGATTGTTGAGACCAACCGTAGCAGAGTGACTGTTTAAATTGATGTCATCGTGCCAAATATGAATGACTCCATCGGTCTCATTGAGCACGAGTTGAGCGTTGATGAAAACCCCTGCATTTCCCGTCCCGTAGGGGTCATAACCGTAGGGGTCATAACCGTAGGGGTCATAAGGATCGTAGCCATAGGGGTCATATGAGCCATACTCCATGACATCGTTGTAGCTAATAACTACCTGCCTGTTTGGAGCTGACCCCACAATATTGTAAGTAATAGAACCGGATTGACCAGGGTCGAGGTCTGTGTGGAAAACGTGTATGGATGGATTTGGATGCTCCAAGGATGGAAGCGTTGCGCCTTGGCAACACCATGCGTTGGAATTAGCCCCAAGCCATACTACTCCATTTGATGAGACGGAAATCTCATCGTATTGATTTCCGTAAAAATCAAATGTAAATGGGAGGTCGACGGTTTCTGTGCAATCGTCACAAGTTGAAACGATTGCTAGCATTGAACCGTTACTATCCATTGGGGAGTCAGTGGATGATCCGTCTTCGATATTCAGTTCGAAACCATCGTTGCCACTTCCAAATTCAACGCAGTTATTTAATGGAGAACAGATTTCAAGAATCAGGTCTTGAGGAGAAGCGCCAGAGGATGAAGCTTCAGTCAAAGCGAGCGCGACCTCTTCCAAGCTGCCCGTAGCATAGAAGTTTGTGGATTGGCTGCTGTTAGGCAATAGGGTAAGGGTTTCTTCAAATGGAGAAAGCTCGCCAGCTGATTTCATTTCAAGGGTTAGCGCACCATGATTGGGCGCGTCCGAGATTGAATAGCCTTCAAGGCCATCTCCGTCTGTCCCTATGATTTCAATATTAAAAATGCCTTCCTCGGGAATTTCGGTGGAAAATGCGGTAGCCGTTCCTCCGTTTTCAGAAATAGAGATGTTTTGCGGGTTTCCATTTCCACCATTCAGAGTGAAATCTGCGATGAAAGGATCCATAACACTCGTTACTGTGATGGAGATGGTTTTGGTTGAAGAGTTGTATTGCCCATCATTCACTCGGTAAGTGAATGAGTCGCTACCGTACCAATTAAGGTGAGGTGTATAGTTCACGCCAGAGTTTCCTACCAATGCCAGTGTTCCATTTGTTGGCTGTGAGACTATTGATCGGGTTAGTTGTGCATCGCTATTGTTGTCGTCGGATGCGCCCAGCAGAATTTCTTTTACAACGTCCTCATCAGTTGTCACGTTCTGACTGAATGCTTCAGGTGCATCGTTTACGCTGTTTACTGTGATGGACACAGTTTTTGAGGTTGAGTTTAGAGCTCCATCGTTTACTCTAAAGGTGAAGCTGTCTGAACCGTGGTAGTTAGCATGGGGCGAATAAGTGCGTTGATTACCTGAACCGGACAAGGTTCCATGTGATGGGTTGGAAACAATACTGTAGGTCAAAGCAGACCCTTCAATGTCAGAACCGGTTAAAGTGATGGATTTATTGGTGTCCTCATTTGTTGAAACGCTTTGAGCGTTAGCAACTGGGGGGTCATTCACCGCCTGGACGTTGTAGTTCAGAGTTTTGGTGCGGCTCCGTCCTGGAAAGGACACCGTGTATGAGCAATTGCCTGAGCCATTATAGTTGGCCGGTGGGTTGATGCTGAATTTGGCATGGTTGCCCGTATGACTGCCTTCAGTAATCCAGTTAGGACATCCAGAAAGAGAGATGCTTGGCGCGCTTGCGCAGTCATAGTTATACAGGGCTGCGCTCCACGTAGCGCTGTTGTCTTCATTCAATACGTCGTTGATTGCAGCTACTTCAGGGGCGTCATGATCAAACCATACATAACGAGAGGAGTACCAGGTTGCGTAGTTCGTCGTATAACATGTCTCCCATCCAAAGGCCCCACAGCTATATGAAGTTACGTAGCTGTAGGGGCGACTAGCCGAAATGAGGATGTGATCGCTATGTCCAAACAAACCAGTAGAACTGTTCTTGTAGCTGCTGGCTGTGTAGGCCCAATTTGCACTGGAATTCCAGTTTCCGTTTGTCTTCGAAACGGTAGAAGACCCATAGGGAGGGTTGCTAACGGTGTAGGCTACCGACCCAGTCCAACTAAGGCCGGGAAAGTTTGGCTGCCATGTGCCGCCTTCTGAATCACACAAATCGACACCGCTAATCGTCTGGGCATTTGCATTGCATGGAGCAAGAAAAGAGGCGAGGAAAAGGAAGAGAATTCCTGCGATAGACTGTCCCACGTTAGGACACACCGGGATGCTTCCGGCAGGGGTGAGCTTGAACATATTGAGCTTTGGTTAAGGCTTGTCTAAAAGTAGTTTTTAAACCTTCTTGAATGGTATAAGTAAAACCTTTTCGTTCGTCTACGATTAAAGATGATAGGGCCATATTTATTGACTCCCCGAAGGAAGGTGTCGTTTTGTAAGACGTTTCCTACAGAATATGTGTCATGTGATTTTGGTGAGATATTATAAATTTTGGGCTCGGCTGGTTTCATCTCGCCTCCCACTGAATTTGAACCTGTATTGAGGGGGATTTGCTTGTTGCTTTTTGGAGCCTAGGCTGAATCATTTGGATTTTGAGATGGAGTCGTGCAGTCCTGGTCAAAGCTGAAATGGTTGTCTTGGTGAGCATCTGCAATTTCATTGTTGGCTGATGATGCGTGAATGTGCCAGGCAGCTTGGATGTTGACGAATGCCTGTCTTCGCGAGTCATGTGGCATGCCTCGTTTAAACCCCTATTTTTGCTCCTCGAAATCGCACACCTACAAAAGAGAGGACCATGGCCACCAACCGCACCTTTACCATGATCAAGCCGGATGCTACCGGCGCAGGTCACACCGGCAAAATCATTGACCGGATCATCGAAAACGGCTTCACCATAAAAGCGATGAAGTGGACCCAGCTTTCGTTAGCCGATGCCCAAGCGTTTTACGCCGTGCATAGCGAGCGCCCTTTCTACGGTGAGCTCACCGAATACATGAGCAGCGGTCCCATTGTGGCTGCCATTCTCGAGAAGGACAACGCGGTTGCGGATTTCCGGACGCTCATTGGAGCGACAAATCCAGCTGAGGCTGCCCCTGGCACCATCCGTGCGGACTTCGCAGAGAGCATTGCCGCCAACGCCGTCCATGGCAGCGACAGCGATGAGAACGCGGCCATAGAGGGCAGCTTCTACTTCAGCGAGCGGGAGCTCGCCTGATTGTCGGTTTTCCGAACCTCATATGTCGTGTCCCTTTGACACGATTTGAACGACCCCTCAGGTCGGCAGTACTTTCGCGCCCCAGCCTTCCATGCACAGGGAGGTTCAATACACAGAACGAACATGGAAAAGATCAAGGTCCATAACCCCGTCGTTGAGCTCGATGGAGATGAGATGACGCGCATCATCTGGCAATTCATCAAGGATCGCCTCATCCTTCCTTACCTCGACATTGAGTTGTTGTATTACGATCTCGGTATCGAGAAGCGCGACGAGACCAACGACCAGATCACAGTTGACGCGGCGGAGGCCATCAAGAAGCACAGCGTGGGCATTAAGTGTGCGACCATCACGCCTGATGAGCAGCGTGTGGAGGAGTTCGACCTCAAAAAGATGTGGCGCAGCCCGAATGGTACGCTCCGTAACATCATCGGAGGAACGGTGTTCCGCGAGCCCATCATCATGAAGAATGTTCCGCGATTGGTGCCGGGTTGGACACAGCCGATTTGCATTGGCCGTCATGCCTTCGGTGATCAGTACAAGGCGACAGACACTGTCATTAAGGGCAAGGGTAAACTGACCATGACTTTTATCCCTGAAGGTGGGGGGGAGCCTACTGAATGGGAGGTGTACAATTTTGAAGGTGATGGCGGTGTGGCCATGAGCATGTACAACACCGATGAAAGCATCTACGGTTTTGCGCGGAGCTGTATGAACCAGGCGCTCGCCAAAACTTGGCCCTTGTACCTGTCTACAAAGAATACCATCCTCAAGGCCTACGACGGTCGCTTCAAGGACATCTTCCAAGAAGTGTTCGACAACGAGTTTAAGGACCGCTTCGAGGCGGCGGGCATCACTTATGAGCACCGCTTGATCGACGACATGGTCGCCGCGGCCATGAAGTGGAACGGAGGATTCGTTTGGGCTTGCAAGAACTATGATGGTGACGTGCAGTCCGACACCGTGGCCCAGGGCTTCGGATCACTCGGCCTGATGACGTCTACCCTTGTGACGCCCGACGGCAAGACCATGGAGGCCGAGGCCGCTCACGGAACTGTGACCCGTCACTATCGCCAGCATCAGCAAGGCAAGAAGACGTCCACCAACCCCATTGCGAGCATCTTCGCTTGGACACGAGGCCTTGACTTCCGCGGCAAGCTCGATGGAAACGACGCGCTTCGCACGTTTGCCCAAACTTTGGAGCAGGTGTGCATTGACGTTGTGGAAAGTGGTCGCATGACCAAGGACCTCGCGTTGTTGATTCACGGAAAGGATATGACGGAAGCACACTGGCTCACGACGGAAGAGTTTTTGGACGCCATTGACGGTGACCTCAAGGCCCGCATGGCCTAAGTCACACGGTGTGCCACCTGAAAGATTGACTCAGGAATGAGTATTAAAAGGCCCTTCGGGGCCTTTTTTTTATAGCGCCATGAGGGCTTCAAAAATGGCCTCGAATTCAGCGGCGAGTGGGGGCCAATGGGTGTGAATGTTCTCGCTGTCCAATGCCATGAGACCCCGTTCCAAGGTCAGGGCATTCCACTGTTGAAGGGTGGGGCTGAGGGCATGCCTGACCTCTTTGATTTGATCCATGTCTCCACTTTCAATGGAAGCCTTGATCTTGTCGCAGCCATCGCGATACGTGTTCAGATTGACTTCAATGAAATCACGCCAGTCTTCGTTGTCATCACCGAAGATGGATTTAAAGTAATCCGGGTTGAATTCAGTTTTGGTCGAAGCGCTCATGGTTCGGGTATTTAGCCAGGATAGATTGCAATTGTTGTGGGGTAAGGGGTTTGGTTAAAACGCCGTCAAAACCGGCCTTCTTGAATTTATCAAGCTGTTCAATTCCTCCGTGGGCAGTAAAGGCATAACTCATGGGGCGGGATTGTTCAAACCGCTCCAATTCTTGCAGTGCAGTCAATGTTTCATACCCGTCCATTTCAGGCATTTGAATGTCCATGAGGATCATGTCAAAGTCTGCATGAGAACAAGCGTGAATGGCTTCTTTTCCGGAGGAGACAATGGTTAAATCCACATCCATTGGCTTGCACATGGCCTTCATGACCATTTGGTTGGGCATCAGGTCTTCGACATACAATATTTTGAGGTTGCCTATAAAGGGGGAATGAGTATCCGCGCCTTCATCTGGTAAACCTGATTGAACCAGGGGGAGCCTCAGGGTAAAGGAGAAGGTGGTGCCCCTGCCTGTTTCGCTGTCAAGAAGGAGCTCACTGCCCATAAGCTGCAACAGTTTGACCACGATTCCCAATCCTAAACCTGTTCCTCCAAACTTTCGAGTGATGCCGGTGTGTACTTGTTGGAAGGCTTGCAGGACTTTCCTTTGGTCTTCTTTTGAGATGCCTATTCCTGTATCCTGCACGGACCAGTGCATCACAAATTCATTTCCTTGTTTTTCTCCCGAAGCTTTGAGTGTGACCTCACCTTCTTCCGTGAACTTGAAGGCGTTGGACAGGAGGTTTTGTACGATTTGATTGAGGCGTGTTTCATCGGCTTGCACAAAGACGCCATCGCAGCCATTGAAGTCTTTGGAAAAGGAAACTTTGTTGGACCTCGACTCTGTGTCTACACGAACAACCTGGTTCAGGAAGTCGAGCATATTGAGGGTCTTTGGGGACAATTCTAAGCGCTGAGCATCGGCCTTGGAAAAATCAAGGATGTCATTGACGAGGTTGAGCAAATGACGGGACGAGGATAGGATGTTGGCGTTGAATTCAGCACTTTCGTCAATGCGCTGAGGGTCATTGAGCAATTCCGCCAGCACAATAATGCTGTGCAAGGGAGTTCGGATTTCATGGCTCACAGTGGCCAGAAATTCATCTTTGGTTTTAAGTGCTTCTTGCAATTGAAGCTGTGCAGCTTTGAGTTGTGAGATTTCGAAACCATATGTCAACAGGTAGGATGTCTTTTCCTCTTTTCCAATGCTGATCAGGTAGCGTCCAATGAGGTAGTCTTGATATCCATCGCCGGTTTTCAGCCTGTACTCGTGGGTTTCAATTTTCTCGCCCGCCCAAGTTCTTTTGTCCAAGCTGACGGATTCTTCGACCCATTCTGAGTCAAACACCTCGCTTTCAGTATGGCCCAACATCACCTCTCTACTTTTCCCTAAAACCTCAATGGCTTTATCGTTCACGAAGCTGTACTTCAAGTCTCGCTTTTTGAGCGTGACCAACAGCGGAAGACCATTGAGCAGTTGAGAATTGAGTTCGCGCTGCTTCTCTAAGTCTTTGGTCAGTTGCTTTGATTCGGTGATGTCTCGAATAAAACTGGAAAAGACTTCTTCATTGTCCATTTGAACTGAGGTGATATACAGTTCAATGTCAAAGACCTCTCCATTTCTGCGCAAACCTTGTGTTTCAAAGCTCTTGTTGAGCACAGGTCCGTGTCCAGTGCTATGGTAGTGAGACATGCCACTGTTGTGGTTTTCTCGATGTTGATGAGGAATGATGAGTTTGGCCAGTGATTGCCCGATGGCCTCCTCTCTGCTCCAGCCAAAAATCAACTCTGCTTTCCGGTTCCATTCTACGATGCGAGACTGGCCGTCTGCAATCACCATCGCATCCAACGCTGATTCAATGACACTTCCAAACAAGTTTCTGCTGTCCTGAAGCTCGCTAAGTGTTTTTCGGAGGTCTTTGGTTTGCCGTTTGATTTCGTTTTCCATGCCCTGGGTCAGGACGCTGTTCCTGTCCCGTTGTTCTATGAGTCCGGCTCTGAGTCTTTCCAACGCTTTATTTAATGACTTCAACTCCCAAATTTGAGAGCCACCTTCCACAGCGGTTTGTAGGTCTCCCTTGCCAATCTGATCGGCCAGATTCCTTACCGCTCTGAGGGGTTGTGACACCTTGCTAAAGAGGAAGAAATAAAGAAGGGTAACTGCTATTAGAATGAACAACATCGCGACCTGCAGTGGGAAGTTGAGTCGCGCCAATTCGGAGTTAATAAAGGACTGTGAGCCTAAGACAATCACCTGGCCTGTGAAAGAGCCTCCTTTGAATGGAGCGCTGACCAGAAGAAAATTCCCTTCGGCGGCTTGGATTTGGGCTTCAGTGATGCCAGGCGGGGAGGAAGCCACGAGCGCATTCACACCATTCGATTCGAGCAGGAGGGCTGAATACTCTAGGCTCGGTCGGTTACTGGCACTTTGGAAGACATTGGACAGATTGGACCAGTCGTCATATTTTCCTGCAACACTGATGTTATTGGCCATGAATTTGACCAACTCCGACAGTTCAGATATTTGAAATTCCCTCAGTGTTTTGGCCTGTTGATTTGGGATGTAAAATCCTACCAAGGCGGTCAACAACAAGGCCATGAGCATAAATGGCCCCCAAATTCTGGCGATAAGAGAATTCAGGAAGTTCATTTCACGTCAATCTCCAACTCAGGGGGCGGAGGGAGGCTATACAGCATGCCAATGGCACCTGGATGCGCAGAAATGTATTCCACAACTTCTGTTTCGCTGTCCAACAAAACGGGTGCTCCCGATCGACCCTGAAAGACAAGAGATAACCAGTGTTTTTGATATTCAAAAGCATCTGTTCCCAACGCCCATTGTGCTGTTGCTTCAAAGTTCTGAGAGTTACTCGAAGTCAGGACGACGGTTACTGTTTTGTTGTTGTCCCAGAGGCTTTTGTTCCCAAGAAACACAGCCTTTAGTTGCCTGTTCGAGAGGGCTTGGGTTCCGATGTCATTTGCAATGGGTGTGCCGACTTGCCCAATCAAGAGAAAGGGCAGTATGAGCATCGGAGGAAGAAGAAGGAGTCTAATCCGCTTCATCAGAAAATGCAATAAGCGAGGCGAAACTTGAGCTCCCAAGCGTCGTCTGCAGGAACTTCATATCCATCAACACCCAAGTAACGTTCTATCTGGATCTGACTCTTGATGTAGGGGCTGAATTCCCGTGACCAGCCCAAACCAAATTTGTATTGTCGATGCGATTTCAAGTGCAGGTCTACTTCCTCATAACTTGAGCAATCGAAGAGGCCATAAATCCCATCGCGCTTCGTGACCTTCCTGCTCGCAAAAAGGTACATTGTATAGTTGTTGGATGTGCCTAAAGAGTCCAATCCTCCAGTCAAATCTGGGTCGTTGGTGTCACTGATTGCTGTACGGTTCCAGGTACTTTCTATCAAAGTCTCCCACTTGCCTTTGTTCCGCCAAAAGCTGAAGCAATACAGCTCAAAGTCGAGGTCCAATGCGTAGAAGTTCGGGTCCCCCATGGCATAATGGTACTTGCTTGAATGTCCTGCGTGGCTTCCAATCATGTTGCTGAAAATCCGATCACGGTACGCACTAAAGCCAATGCGCATGCGCTCCTCTGGTTTAATGTGAACCGCTGCCGTGATGGACTTTTGCGCCGACCCGTCCGTTACATCATTGGCGCTCATTCCATTGGCAACGACAAAATCATAGCCGAACCCAATGCCTCCGATATTTTGTCCTTGTAGCCGAAGCCCCAAGGAGTGGATGGGTATGCTCAGGCCGAAAGATTTAGGCCGGTCAATGGTTGGGAAGAACAGCCTTCCGTGGTGATAGACGTCATTCCAATAGTTGACGGGGGTGTGCATTTTCCCTACGATCACAGACAGCCAATTGCGATGCTGGTACTTAAGTCGAGCACGTTCCACGCTGATTTTGAAACCCGAACCGCCATGTCCTTCGACATTATTGGGACCCACCACTGTCTCTCCCAGGAGGGATATCCGAGGTGTGATTTGGCTCAGCACGAAAAGATCTTGCTCTCCCAGACTGAAGTTGGAGGCATATTCTCCATCGACCTCCTCTGCTGCTGCCGTGAGGTGACCAAATATTTTGAATTGAGTGTCAGGGTCTTGTGCAAGTAGCTGCTGACCTGCAAATACTGCTAAAAGGAGGAGGGGGGTTAGTCTCATTGTTATTCCGCGACGTGAATAAAGATAGGGCTTGCCAGACAGGTCTAATCGATTCAGCTTCATGAGCTTTAAGAATTTGACGAAAGTCATGGCATTGTGATGATTTCGGTCATTTAGAGTGTGTACGGCGGAAATTAATTTCGGTTCCATATGCCCATTTCAAAAACCGGAAACTTCCGTTTTTCACTTGTTGTAGCGGCTTTTGGTACTGTTGCTTTGTGGTTTGCTTTGGTAGGATTGCACGCGTTGGGCCACATAGGTTCTAGCGACATTCCAGGTATTGCTGGTTTTACAGCCTTTTACGTCTTGTGTTGGGCCGTAGTGCGGCTGGGCGGCGGTCGCCAACGCTGACCTGCGATGTCGGATGTCCAGTGAGGCCGAAAGCGTTATTGCTTGGCCGCTGCAGACGAGGTCGGGACGCTCCGGTTGAACGGCAATCCCATCTGGTACTTGATGTTGTCACTCTGCGACGGGTCGGTGATGTCGAGCCCGTACACCACGTCGGCGGTGTCGCCATAGACGAAGGTGCCGAACAGTCGGTCCCAGACGCTCAGTACGTTGCCGTAGTTGCGGTCCGTCCACGGCACTTCGTGGTGGTGGTGGAACTTGTGCATGTTGGGGGTGACTACCAGCCAGCTGAGCGCCTTGTCCACTGCCAGCGGCAGCGCCACGTTGCTGTGGTTCCAGTAGGTGAAGAAGATGGTCACGATGCGGTAGAACCCGTAGAACGCCACCGGCGCCCCCGTCACGATCACGCCGAGGAGCGCAAACGTCTCGCGGCACACGAAGTCGATGGGGTGGTGGCGCGTCCCGGTCGTCACGTCCACGTGGGTGTCGCTGTGGTGCACCATGTGCAGCCGCCACATCCACTTCCAGTTGTGCAGCAGGTAGTGGACGGTGTACTGGGCAATGAGGTCCAGCGTCATCACCGTCACCAGCAGCTGCAGCCAGAGCGGCATGGCGACCCAGTGCAGCAGCCCGAATCCGGTCGCCGCCGTCCATTCGAACAGCCCCACAGCCGCCACCCCGAAGGCCACGTTGATGGCCATGGTGGTCGCCAGGAAAGTCAGGTTGGTCCGCATGTGTTGCCCACTGCGGAAGCCCTCGCTAAACAGGGGCCTGACCGACTCCACGATGAGGTTGACCGACATGCACACGACGATCCACCCCAGCTTCTGCCAGGCCGGCATCGCCTCAAACATCGAAAGGAACTGCTCCAGCGTCATGCCGACAATCTACGCCACCGCGCCGCACCGCCGCTCCCCGCGGTCCACCGCCCCCTCAATCCTTCACACACCGCACGGAAAGGCCGTTGCTGTGGGCGTAGTCGGGTGAGGCCACGTTGTTTTGGATGGCACAAGCATAGGATCGTCCTGTGCTGTGGGGGGTGGACGTCCACCAGTAGCCATTGGTCAGGGAATGGGCAAATTCACCCCAGTAGGGATGGGTGGGGTTGTAGTGGAAGCCTCCTGGAGTGGCGTTGAATCCGAAAGCATCTGAACCATTCCCCGTGGTGCTCCACCCTGAGGTGGATTTCAGGGCCGCGGCTTCCGCTCCAGCGTGTCCATTGGCTGCCGCATGGGCTTCGAGCGATTGCCAATCGGGTAAAGTGCTAATGTGCCAATCCGTGGGGCACAGGTTGCGGGAGTCCGTGATTGCGGCGCCCTTGTAGAGCAAGCCATAGCTGTCGATGCTGACGGAGGCGTTGTTGAATGCTGCGTAATGGGCGGCATCAAGAGTGCTCCCGTCCGAATAGGATTCTGTCCGCAGATTTTCGGCGAACCAGCATTGGTCTCCGATTCCCACGACGCTGTAGTCGTAGCTATAAAACGTGACGTGATCCTGGCCGACGCATGGACCTTCAACGCTTGTGGACCCATCCTCCGTGAAGTTGGAGCAATTCGACAGTGAATCTTGCAACGCGAGAATGAGGCTGTCTTGAACCGCGTTTTGTGCCATGAGAATCTGATAGCCCTCTGCCAGCTCTTGAAGATTCAAGAGCGTGCATTCGGCATCGGGTGCCACGGAGGGCGGCGTGATGATGCAGGACTGCGTTGCGGCATCCCAATGCATGCCTTCCCCGCAGCATCCGGGGCCTGGGCAACAGGAGTAGTCGCATGAGCCATCATCCGCTTCTGCAATTGCGCTGTAATTGCAGGCGGCAGGATCCATGCAGCCGTTGTAGGTGCATGGGCCTCCGGTGCAAGTAGCATTGGGCGCATAGTTGGTGGCCTCAGCATCTCCGCATTCCAATTCCGTGACGGTGATGATCACATTTTGGCTGCAACCTGAATTTCCTGAAGTGGCCGTGATGGTGATGGTTTCATCGGCAACAACCATCAAGGTGTCTTGTGTTGAGCCATCGGACCACGTGATGGTGTCTGCTGATTCAGAGGCCACATCACTGCCAGCTGCCATGGGAATCATCCATTCTGGCAGCAAGGAGAGGTCGCATCCCATGTTGGTCCCATTTTCACCTGTGCCGATGCAGGGTGAGCCTGGTGACAGGCTGAAATCGAGGTTGTTCGCATCCACGAATAGGGGGGCTCCCGAGATGTTCCCATTGCCGCTGATGCCTTCGCCCAGACTGTAATAGAAATTGACGATGCTCTGGTTACCGGACACGTGATGTCGTGCAGGGCCACCTTCGAACAGGATACAGCTGCGAACATCCCCTTTGTGGTCCCCCCAGCCTGAGCTGTAATAGACGCCTGAGTTATTGTGAAAGGTGCAATGGTCAATGGTGTTGAGGCCGGACCAGTTGGTGCCGAGATACGTGATGGCGTTTGTCGGAGCGGTATTGTCGATGAAGAGGCAGTTTTCAGCTCGTTTTCCGTGATCCAACCGCAGGATGTAGCTGCTTCCCGTGTTCCGAAACCAGGAACAGTTCCGGTACTCCTGAGCTGGATTGGCCACGTGGCCATTGCCATGGGAGATGCCGGAATTATCCATGAACAGGCTGTTATGACAGTAGAAGGATTTCTTGCTGGCCGCGATACCTCCACCTAAGTTGTTTTTGAAGACGCAGGACTCCACTCCGGTCTGCGGTCCGCTGGTCTCAGTGTCCCCAATTTGAATGGCAGTTCCTGCGACATCCCCAGCCCTCTTGCATTCGGAGATGATGCAGTTTTGGATGAGGAGCCCTGAATTGTCCTCAATGAAAATGGCGGTGCCGTAATTCGTCGGGCCCGAGGTGGGAAGGCCTTGCGTGATGTGGAATCCTTGAATGATGGTGTTCATTGACTCGCCGGAGTTGGCGATGAAGCCGCGGTCTAGGTGCTCGCAGTCGATGATGGTCACCTCCGGCCCATCTGCAGATTGGATGGTGATGGACTTGCCGAGCGGGCTGATGTTGCGGTTGCCTGTTCCCGTGTACGTCCCGGGAAGGACCGTGATCACGTCCCCGTTGCTGGCTTGGTTGACGGCGGCTTGAATCGTGCCGAATGGGCTGGCTTCCGAACCATTTCCTGAGGCACCGGATGAGACGAACCATTCACTGTTGCCTGTTGTCTGTGCATACGGAAGGGTTGCGGGGGAGAGGTTGTCTATGAAGAGGGTCAGCGTGTCGCCGGCGCACACAGTGGTGTCGGAGAGGTTTAGGGAAAACCCTTCGGCACAACTGCCGTCGTCCTGATTGGCGTCGGGGTTGTAGTTGCAGGCGGCAGGATCCATGCAGCCTTCTGGAGGGGTTACCTCCATGGCATGCAGGTCGAGTATTTCGGTTTCCGTCAGAGCTCGGGACCAATATCCAATGTGGTCGATGTCCCCAATCAGTTCATGCCAACCATTGCCCCTCATGCCTATGGAAACGGGAAGAGTGTTGGAGTTCATGGCTCCCGGAGAGGAAGCGGAGTTGACCAGTTGCCCATCGAGATAGAAATGAATAGTCGAGGGTGTGAAGACCCAGGTGATGTGGACCCATGTGTTTTGTGGAATGGTGGTGCCAATCCCTGCACCGCCATTGCTTCCAATGGTCCAGCTGAGGCCTCCACCGGGCGAATGCTCAAAACTCGATCCCCATCCGGAGGGTTCTCGTTTGCTCATGAGAAGCGAGTTTCCATTGGGCGTGGCTGAGGAGTTGTTCTGCCAACGATATAGTGCGGTGAGGGTGTACGAACTCGCGTTCCAGATGCTGTTATGGGGGATTAGCACTTGGGCGTCACCATTGAAGTGTGCGGCTTCGATGGCTTCCCCAGATGCCCCGGTGGTGAAGGTCACATTCGACATCGAACCGTTCTGGCCGTTGACGCTGGCATCATTGGCGTTGCCGTTGAACGGATACCAGGCGACGAGGCCGTCGGTGGGGACGTAGGAGGGGAGTTGGGCGGAGGCGGTGAGGGTGGCCAGGAGGGTGGCGAGTAGCAGCAGGGGGCGCATGGCAAGTGGTTTGGTATAACCAAAATACTGGCACCAGTGTGTAAAAACTGAGCTGTAATTATGCGCTGTCTAATTGCGGATAATCGTGTTTCTAAGAGTCGTCGGTGGATGTGGTGAGGAAGCGGGGGTGGAAGTTGAGGAGGTGGGCCTCCTGTTGGGCGCGGGTGAGGGCGGTGTAGAGCCAGCGCAGCCACTCGATGTCGACCATTTCTTCGGTGAGGTAGCCTTGGTCGACGACGATG
>CAJQJX010000065.1 GCA_905478795.1 uncultured Flavobacteriales bacterium | reverse complement strand
CGCTTGCTGATAGCTGTAGATTCCACTCACCCTTGTTGTGCTCAGGGTGCCCCTTCCGGCACGGTCGTTCATGACCACAAAGCCAAGGCCGCCTGAAATACTCGGGATGTGTTGATCATATGCCGCTGCTGAAGTGACATAATTCCCACTCATGGCCGGCCATTGATTTCGATAGTTCATGACGAAACGCGGACAACGTGCCGCGCCGGCAAAAGCAGGGTTCAAATAGACAGGGTTTGAGTAGAATTGAGTGAATTCTGGGTCCTGCGCCGATGCTTTTTCGGGAGCAAATGTGCCAAGGCACGCCAATAAAAGCGCAATGACCGGGAGGCCAAAAACGCGGGATGCCGCGGTATGTAAGGGCTGTTGGAGCTTCATGGCCATGCAGTTTCCTGAGACACAAGTCTCGTGTATAAGATCGTGAAAATTACAAACTTGTGGGAATTGCCGAACATCTTTGCTCTGAAGCAACAAACAGCGCTCTTTTAACGTTGTTCGTGCAAGCATTTTCGACGACCCCCATGACCCAAACGAAGCAGCAACGGAAATCGTTGCCTTGTATGGAAACAAAGCCATGTCAATTCCTCATACGGTTGGCCTGCATCTTTGGTTTCCTCGCCATGGATGGAATGAGTGCTTCGGCCCAATTCACATACGATTGGCCCGACCACAGCGCCCTGTCCGAAGGGCAGTGGGTCAAGATGGCCACCGTCCGCACCGGCTTTCACAAAGTGGACGCCAATTTGATTTCGAGTCTTGGTTTGGATCCATCAGCGGTGAACCCCAACCAAATCAACCTCTATGGACACGGCGGTGACGCTTTGCCCATTGACAATGCCGACCCCCGACCATTGGATTTGGTGCCGGTCCCCATTGAAATGGTGGACGATGGTGACAACCAGTTCGATGGAAATGATCATTTCATTTTCATGGGCAACGGTCCGGAGCAATGGAATTACGATGAGGTCACGGGGAAGTGGCGCCACCAATTGAACCCTTGGTCGGATACTGCTTGGTATTATTTGCGGATAGATGACACGGCTCCAGTGCGGTTGGTCAATGCGCCGGCACTCAGTGGAGATTTCGATACCGTCTTGGTAGAAACGGATTTTCACCTGTTTCACGAATTGGAACAAAGCACCATTATCCGCTCCGGGCGCAACTTTTTTGGAGAGGTGTTCGACCAGAATCCGACCCACACGATTCCATTTCAAGTGCCCGATGTGGTGGCCAAGACCGCGCAGCTCGAAGTCAAACTCATGGGGCGCTCTGTGGGTGGCGTGAGCCCGTACACGGTGTCTTTGGGGGACAGCAGTTGGACCATTACACCCTCCGTCACAGGGTCTCAGTCTCATGTGCCGCAGGCCCAGGTGGGGAGTGGCTTCTGGAATTGGACACCTTCGTCGGAAGTGGTGCAAGTGGGCCTCACCCTCGACGCTCAAGTGGCCGATGCGAAGGGTTGGTTGGACTACATCCGTTTGGTGGGAACACGCCAGGCGTCGATGTCGGGGTCAACCCAACAAGAATTTGTGCGCGCCGAAGCAGTGGCGCCAGGACAAATCGTGGAATGGTCCATCGCCGAAGCCCAGTCAGTCCAGCGCATTTGGGACGTCACCGATCCACAAGCGCCGTTCTCCATTCCTTTTTCAGTGGAGGAAGGCCAAGCGCGTTTCAGGGTGATTTATGACGAACTCCGGTCGTTCAGGGCGGGAACAGGATCGGGTTTTTACACGCCAACCCCCATCGGGGCTGTGCAGAACACCGATGTCCACAGCCTGCCTCAAGTGGACCTGGTGGTGATTACACCTCCCGGCTTGCGAGAGGCTGCCGACAGCTTGGCGGCCATCCATTTTGAAGAAGGACTGAGCGTGGCAGTATTGGAGCCTTCGTTCATCTACGATTGTTTTAGCTCTGGAAGGGTGGACCCCACGGCGTTTAAAATGCTCATGAAGATGTTGCACGACCGCGCAGAGGGCAATCCCGCCCAAGAACCGCGTTACCTGCAACTTTTTGGCGACGGCACCTATCTCAACCGCAACCTGCCACGGAACGGCAACTTGCTGGTGTCTTTTCAGAGTGCACAAAGTCATACCCCTACCCAGAGCTATGTCACCGATGATTACTTCGGTTTCCTGTCGGACGTGGCTTCTGAGCGTTTGACAGACACCTTGTCCATTGGCGTAGGGCGCATTCCAGCCAGCACGTTGTCGGAAGCCTGGGATGCCGTTGGAAAGGTGTCGGCTTACCTCAACGGGAACACCGACCCCGATGGGGCGGCCTGTTTGACCGCAGGGCTTCCGGGTAACGAAGAGGGCAATCCCTTTGGGCCTTGGCGCAACCGCGTCTGTTTTGTAGCCGATGATTTCGATGGCAACAGTGGGCCCACAGAAACGGGCCATACTGTTTACAGCATCGGGCATGCCGAGGGCATGGAACAAGACTATGGGGCCTATGACATTAAGCGGATATTCATGGATGCTTACCCTCAGGTGGCGACTCCTGGCGGAGAGCGTTATCCTGAAGTAGAGATGGCGATTGACAGGCAGGTTCGCAACGGCGCCCTGTTGATCAACTACAT
>CAJQJX010000064.1 GCA_905478795.1 uncultured Flavobacteriales bacterium | reverse complement strand
ATGCCGTCCCATAGGGGAGAGGCGGGCGTGAGCCCTTCCACAGAGAGGGCGGTGGTGCCAGCAGGTTGCTGCTGGGTCACACAGTGGACCATGCCCCCCCACTGCAGCATGTTTTGACAATTGATGCCCACGGCGGTGCGCAAGGGGTACAGCCCTTGCACAATCTCCAGGGCGGTGGCGTCCATGGGGTCATTGTATTCCGGAACCAGCACCACCGCATTGCCCACGTAGTAGTTGACATAGGAGCTTCGGAATCCCAGATCCATCCCCCAGGTCGTGTGCACCGTGTTTTGGGTCAGGGGTAAATTGACACGGGTATAGGGCGTCCCCTCAGTGTTTTCGGCCTGGGCAATCTTGTTGCGGTCTTGCGCGTCCACATACCAATACGCCAGGTCGGGGTTGCTCATGGTGACGATGGTGTTGCCTGAAGCGAATTTGACAAAACCATCGATGTGCTGGTCGGTGATGTCTTCATTGCCTCCAAACTGACCATCCAACCAGATGACCTGCTCCACCCCCAAATAAGTGGCGAAGTAGCCCTCGATTTCGGCTTCTGTCCATCCTGGATTGCGGTCGTCGCCAGTGATGGATGAACGGGTCGCCATCAAGGTGCCTTGGCCATCGATTTCTATGGCGCCTCCCTCGAGCACCACAGCGTTCAGGTCAATGAGCGGCAGGTTCAATTGTTCGGCGGTCACGATGGGGACGTCGTCATCCAAGGCGAAGGGGGTGTCCCCGCCCCATCCATTGAATCCCCAATCCAAAACGACCCATTGTCCTTGGTCGTCTTGCACGAAGCAAGGACCATTGTCCCTGGCCCAGAAATCGTCGGTGGGACACACGTAAAAATCAACCTGAGTCATGTCGATTTGGGCAGCGTTGAGCTGGCCGGTGATGTGGATGATTTCGCTTTCGTTGTAGCCAATGATGTGAACGCGTTCGCCTAACGTCAAAGCGGCGGTCATGGCCACCCAGCTGGCCTCTACATCTTCTGCGCCGGAGCCATATGTGTAGTTGTGTGGCCACTGCAACCAGGTGCCTTCGTGTGGCCCTTCCTCACTGGGCATGGAGTATTGCGCCATGACGGAGGGCGAATTGAAAGCCCACACGAGCAACAAGGCAAGGGGCAAGAAGGCCGTTCTCATGGGGATAAGGTAGCCGTTGGAATGCTGAAAAGCAGAAAGCCGCCCGAAGGCGGCTTTCTTTATCAAATTGGGTGCAGGTGTTGTCTGCGGCCTCACGAATCCATCACTGTACGATGACCCGCACCGTTCGCGATGAAGAGGTTCCGTCCACGACGTTCAGGATGTACAGGCCTTCGGCGACGCCATCCAGGCTGAGCGGGCTTTGACCGACGCCATTGAAACGTCGGACCAGACGACCGTCTGTACCGCGCAGTTCGCCGATCCAGTTCGTCCCTGGTTCCATTCCTACCAGCGTGACCTGACCTTGCGCCGGGTTGGGGAACACAGACAAAGCGGAGGCGCTTGGGGTGGATTCCAGGACGCTGCTGACGACATCGCTCGGCCCGCCATCCACGACGTTGATGGTGAATCCGCTCAGGAGCCCATTGAGGATACCCAAGGAGTCAATGGAGATGGGCTCACAGTAGGTGTCTGAGCAGAGGTTGCCATCGGTGACGCTGAGGCACAGCGTGTAGGGGCCGGGGCCAGAGTACTGGTGGGTCGGGAACACGCTGGTGCTGGTGCCTTCATCCCCGAAGTCCCATGTGTAGACGGCGTTGGGGTTGTAGTCAAAGATGGAGACCTGGACGGCGCCCGGAACGGGGCTCCCGTCGGGCGACGTGATTTGGGCGACCTCGAATTCGGCATTGCAGACCGCGTCGGCGCCTGCCTCGCAGGCGGTGATGCCAAAGGTGCTTTCGGGTGCCACGAACTCGATGTTTTGGTTGACCAGCAAGGATCCGGCGGGGTCCTTGACCAGGTATCCACAGTAGTCCGCGTACTCCCAGGGCTGGGACACGATGAAGTCAATTTCACCTTCGTCCACAGGGATGAAGGTCGACATCTGCCAGAAGGGGTAGAGGCTTTCGAAGTAGTTGAAGTCTCCGAAATTCAAGGATGCTTGCACATTGCCGTCCTGCGAGATGGTCATGCCGCCGCCGACCCAGCCTTCCTGCGAGCCGTCGACGAACACCACTTCGATGAGCCCGCATGTGGGCGCAGCACCGCAGGCTTTCAAACCCATGACGTTGTTGGGACCATCATCCAGGTTGTTGGAGAAGGAGGAGAACACGGTGATGCCGTTTTCGTTCTTGACCACATAACCGCAATTGAAACTGGACCCTCCGTCCTGGTCGAAGATGAAGTCCAACACGTCGCCTTCGTCCACAGCAAAGCTGAAGGTGCTCATGCCGAATGAGTCCGGCACATAGTCGCCATTGTTGTCCTCAGCAATCTCATTGTTGGTCTCTTCGGCGATCATAATGCCGTTCTTGAAGACGTCGACTGTGCTGCCGAGCCAGTTCTGGTTGATGTCGGAGTTGTAGAGCTCCAATGTCCAGGTGCCGCAGGTGCCGGAGGCAGCGGGAAGGTCAAAGGGCAAGACCTCATCCAGAGAGTGCACGACGCCATTGTAGGCCAAGATGTCCGGTGTGCCCACGGTGGAACCGGAGGCGGTGACGCCATCCGCGGAAATTTCAATGACGACGGATTGTCCGTTCAGGGCAGAAAGGGGTTGGCCGTCGGAGAGAACACTGCTGTCATAGTATCCGATGACGATGTGGCGTTCCACGAATTCGTCGATGTACTGCGAGGTGAGGAAATCGGCCACGTTGTAGCCGTAGCTGGAAGTGAACGCCGCGATGGCAACGTCAGTGGGGGCGAAGACCGTGTAGGGGCCGGTTGTCGGTTCACCGTTGTTGTCGTCGGGGGCTTCGAGTGCATTGGCGCTGAGGTATTCATCGAGGTAAGCATTGAAAATGCCCTCCTCAAACAGGGTGTGGTCCGGACTGCCTGCAATGGCGGTAACGACTGTCGCTTGGGGGTATCCCTCGGGCGCGAGGGTCGCATCGATGACATGAATAACGCCATTGTCTGCGAGGATGTCTGCTTCGACCACCCATGCTCCGTCCACGCCCACATTGCCTGCGTCCACCGTGATGTCAAGGGCTTGCCCTTGCAATGTGGTGAGGGTCATTCCATTTTGCAGGTCGGCGGCCGTGTAGTTTCCCGAAACGA
>CAJQJX010000063.1 GCA_905478795.1 uncultured Flavobacteriales bacterium | reverse complement strand
ATCAACTGCTGAAAGCTCACAGTTCCTGCACCTCCGCCTGCTCCCCCAGAAAGGATCATCGCGATAAGCAGGGCGCCAATGCCCGCGTAAACCCAATAAAAATTGAAGCTCGGCTTGCTGGGCTTACGGGGTTCCTGATTGTTTGATTCCATAAAAAATAAACGCGCTTGTCCTTCTTCTTCCACCAAAGACTGTCTTTGGCAGTGCACAACGAAACTACAAACCAACCGCATTGAAGGTTTAGCCTAATCGCGCTCAAAGGGCACAATATTCTACAAACACGCCCCCATTCTGAGTGAACGAGGGAAAACTGTCTTTGTACCTTCCTCTATTCAATGTGGACCGCAGTCACCATCTCACCTAGACATAGGTTAACCCAAGAGGCGGTTGAAGTTGCCGTACACCCCCGATTTGGATCACTGCAGTTTCGCAACGGACAATTTGTGGTGCTGGAAGTAGCACTGGAAAATGGCATCAGGAGAAGTGCATTTTCCATCGTCCGCAAGGAGGGCAAGGGTATTATTCTCGGAGTCAAGCAAAACGGAGATCACGGAATTTCCGCTTGGTTAAACGGCCTCACTGAACCCACCAAAGCATTCATTGCAGGCCCTTTTGGGCAATTTCAAATCAATCCTTCCGCAACAAAGCACATTTTCATCACCGGCGGAAGCGGGATCACTCCCGTACGCAGCATGTTTGATGAGCTGCTGGCAGAAGGGATAAAACCCATCCTGATTTATGCCAACCAATCTCCGGAACGGGCCATGTATCTCGAGTCCTTCCGGAAACTGGCCAGTCTTGATGGACTGGAGCTGATTGAAATCTATGATCGGGACATTACCAAGGCTTTGGGGCAGGTTGATTTGCAAGACGCCGCGGTATACACCTGCGGACCGTCAGGCCTCATCAACAACGCCTTAGAATCGCTCGCTTTATACAAGGTTCCGGAAGACAACATCCAAACAGAGCTCTATGGCCTCGACATGGATGCTGCGAGAAATTCAACGGGCTCGTTTGTTTGGAAAAGCATGTGGGGTTCCGCCAAAAAAGTACCCATGGCGGGGCACAAGAACATGCTCGACGGAGCCATTGCCAGCGACGTCAACATTCCGCACGCCTGCGGAATTGGGGTGTGCGGAACATGCAGAGCCACGGTCATAAAAGGGTCCGTCATTTGCGGTAAGGAGTCACGACAAAAAGGAGATGAGATCCTAACGTGCATTAGTAAACCTTTTGGTACCGAGCCCACGATGGTGGGGCCAGCCAAAGGTGGTAGGTCGCAAGTCATGGCCATTGCCCTTTTGATCGGCGCTGTCTTTCTGGGGATGTGGAAATTCCCACCCGCAATAGGTTTCAAGGCGCTTGGCCCCATGAACACTTCCCACGAAAATCTCGAGTGCAATGCCTGCCATACAGAGGCTCCGGGGACATTCAGACAACAGGTTGGGCACAATGCCCAGGCCCTGATGGGGCTGCACGGACATGAAATGGTCCCCGTTGGTTTTGCCCCTGTGGACAACAAGGCATGCATGAGCTGTCACTACCGTCCGAACGATCGACACCCCGTTTCCCGATTCTTAGAGACGCGGTATGCTCAGCAGAGGGAAGACATAGGCCCACATGAATGCAACAACTGTCACGGCGAACACAATGGAAAAAGGGTGGCGTTGGTAGAACCGGGATTTTGCATCCATTGTCACCAGGACATGGAAGTCAGCTTTGACAGCGCTCAGCCCTCCCATGCCGAGCTCATAGAAGATGGGGCTTGGGAGACATGCTTGCAGTGCCATGACTTTCATGGAAACCACATTCGCGAAGTTCCTCATCGGCTTACTGAAGGCATCGCTCCTGAAAAAATCCTGCAATATTTGGAGGGAGCAGCCGATCCATACGGACCAGATAAAACCCATACCGCAGAAAGCAAATGACACGCTTTAACCACGATTTTGACCTCTGTGGCGGTTTTTTCTCAATCTCAGCCCCTCCATTCTCCTGAAATGAAGCGCATCTCTCGCCCCATCAAATTTTGGACATTCACCGCACTCGGGGGGGCATCCCTCATCGTGTATTTGTTTGCCACGGCGCCAGAGGCTCTTGGCGCTGGAGGTTCAGAACGCCACACCCTGTCGACAGAGGAGGCACTCACGATGCTGGCATTGGAAAACGACCTCACCCGAACCTTGTTTACAAAGGAAATTGTGGGCAAAGGGAAGGCCCAGGGGCTCAAGTTCGACGAAGCTTGGGCCGATGAAGACGTCATTGCAGGCCCCCTGCCCGCCCTTTTTCTTCGCGGCGTAGCCATCGAAATTTCCATGGGCGATGTTCCCTTGCAACTTTTCTTGGGCTCTGACTTTCCGATCGAATCATCCAACGCATTTGATGAATTCCAAGCCCAGGAGTTCAAAGCCATGCGCACCGATTTAAAACCCCGGCACTTCATCGACCCCACCACGGGGGAACATGTGAGCATGTTTCCTGATTTTGCTTCGGCACCTGCCTGCGTTTCTTGCCACAACGAGCACCCTAAAACCACAAAATCCGACTGGGTATTGGGCGACCTCATGGGCGCCACAACATGGTCATATCCGGAAGACTCCGTCACCACTGATGAGTTTATCGCCATGATTTCAGAGTACCGAAAAGGGGTCGAAACCGTCTGGAGTCAATACCTCGAAGAGCTTGACGCCCTCGAAGATGGACAACGGCCAGAAGTCGGACAGAAATGGCCTTCACACGGCCTCTACATTCCAGCCCACGAGGCATTGAGAGACAGCATAGACCGCATGGCCAATGCCCCGTTATTCATGGGGCTTATGGAAAAAGCCACCCTCTAATGCGTGCAGCCTCTCGATACCTGATTTGGATCACCGCCAGCGTGATGCTGCTGGCTTGGATCCTGAATTTGGATCAATTGGAGGCCCTCTCTTTCCAAAAAGACCGCGACTTCCGCAACATCAGCGGCATCATTGTGATGGCCCTGATCCTGTTTCAATGGAGCTTGACCTTGGGCAGAACGGTCTTCCAGCGCTCAGGCAGTCAGTGGGGAAAATGGTCCGATTGGCACATTCGCGCTTCACTGCTTTTGCCATTCTCTGTTCTGGCTCACTCCATTTCAATCGGGTGGGGCTTGCTGGCCATCCTGCCGCTGACGCTATTGGCCTCGGGCCATTTCGGGTCCATGTTAGAAGGGGAACCGAACATCAAGAAATACCTGCCGTACCACATCGGACTTTCCGTAGCCACTTTGGTGATGGCCCTCGTCCACGCAACAACGGTACTGCTTTTTAATTGATCAGTACTCCGGGAAGTCTTCTGGAGATGGCCGGGCTTCCTCCAAGTCCGGTACAAATTGTTGGGGCGCATCGGCCCACAATTCCTCCAAGCCGTAGTGCGCTCGCCAATCCTTGTGGAAAATGTGGACCACCACGTCCGCGTAATCCAAAAGCGCCCACTGTCCGCCACGCAATCCCTGCTTCATCCATGGGGACTCTTTGTGCATCTTCTCGGTGAATTCCTCGACACTGCGTGCAATGGCCTCCACTTGTGTGTTGGATTGCCCCTCACAAATGATAAAGCGCGCCGCCACACTGTTTTGGATGGCTGCGAAATCGACGATGCAAATTCTGTGGCCCTTTACCTCCTGAATGCCGGCTACAACAGAGGTCACTAAAGCATCTGTAGATGGTCCTTCAGTGCGCTCCGGAGCGTTTCTCGGGGTCGTCGCGTAGGTACGCGGATCGGATGGTGCTTGCTGTTCTTCCAACGTGCGCTAAAATAGCCACCGTGGAGGACCTGCACACCCTTGCTCTATCACATCTGTCCAAAGCCATGGGCACCCCGCCCCTGACTTCCAGATCGGAAGGCAGGTGGACGGCATTAGGTTGGGCGGAAACCGACAGCACCAACTCTCGCGCAATGAGGGCTTTACGAACCTCTCCAGGGGGGATTTTAGACCATTTCGCCTTGCATGTAGACCATCAAACTGCAGGTCGTGGGCAACAACAAAGATCATGGGCGGCCTCCCCTCAGGACCTCGCCATGACGCTCATTTTGGAGCACAAATTGCCGACACGGACCCCATTTGCGCTGAATATCGCCGTCAGCCTTGCAGTTGTGCAAGCAATAGAAACCTCCATTCCGGCCATTCAAAGCAAGGATTTGCTCATTAAATGGCCCAATGACATCATGCTCAAAGGCGCTAAAGCGGGGGGCATCTTGATTGAAAACAGCTGGAGGGGGAATTCTTGGTCTTCAGCCACCATTGGCATTGGTCTCAACCTGGCCGGCACCCCTCCTTTCCCCAATGCCACCCGCCTCATACCCGAAGGCCAATCATCTCCCGAGGTGTTGCACAATTTGCGCCAAGCCATCCTGAATAAAACCGATGACCGCCTGGCAGAAATGGTGCACCCCACCTCTCTGCTCCAACAATTCCACCAACGGCTTTTTGGTTGGGGGCAACGGCAACGCTGGCAATTAGATGGTCAAGAAGTGAGAGGCTCCTTGGAATGCATTGACATTCAGGGCCGCTTGTGTGTGAATTCCAACGGAAAGCAACAGTGCTTTGCTCCGGGAGAAGTGGGATGGCTGGGGCTCGAACCCCTTTAACCCTTTAGGCTGCACCGAATTTGGCCTCGACAGCTTCTGCAATGTGCTGGAACAAGGCCTCCAATGGCTTTTTCGCCATCATCTTCAAGAATGGGTTCAAATCAGCCTCACACACTACCGATGCTCGGGCTCCAATGGACGCCTCAACGACTTTCAAGTCCAGGTGAAAAGTAAATGGGGCCCCTCCCCCTTGAAGCCGCAATGAATCTCCTTCAAAGGCTTCCGTAGTCCGCGTCAAACGGATTTCTATACCCCCTTGAATCTTAAAGCTGACTTCGTCCGCGGTCCCTTTAAAGTCCTTGACCTTATCTGCGGGCAACAAGCCTTCAAGGTTCTCCAGATTCTGCAAGTGCGCCTTGAGCTCACCTGCATCTACCCCTACATGGACTTCTTTACTGCGGATTTCAGTCATCCCTTCAATCCATCAGGTGCGAGCGCTGAATTGAAGTTTTGACTCCAAGCTGCCGCGTCTTCACGCCACTTGATCAATGCGCCAGCCTGTTCTTCAGTCAGATAATCTCGTCGAGCAGCCTCGGTAATGAGCGTCGGATAATCACTCAAGGTTTCGAGCGGGCAACTGGCTTCCGCGAAGTTCTGAGCCGCTACATCAAACCCGTAGGTGAAGATCGCCACCATCCCTTTGACTTCGAGACCCTCAGCACGCAGCGCTTTTACTGCCGACAGGCTGGATTTACCCGTGCTGATCAAGTCTTCAATCACCACCACGTTGCGCGCCTTGCCCAAGTCCCCCTCTACACGGTTGCCCTTTCCATGACCCTTCACTTCTCCCCTCACATAACAAAAAGGCAAACCAAGCTCGTGGGCTACGTAGGCCCCCCAAGCAATCCCTCCAGTGGCCACTCCAGCGATCATATCAGGCTTTCCATAAGCATGCTCAACCGCTGAACACAGCTGCTGACGGATGTGCGTCCTGACTGAAGGATGACTCAGAGCCATTCTGTTATCACAGTAAATGGGAGAAAGTAATCCTGAGGCCCATGTGAAAGGATCTTCCGGAGCCAACTGAATTGCCTTGATACGAAGCAGAGATTCTGCTACTTTCCGGCGTTCATCCAAAGAAAGAGACATGGCGCGAAGGTATGACGTGGATTTTGGCGAACGGCGGCTTACAGTCGCCGATTCGCAAGTGGTTCCAGATGGTTCGGCTGCGGTCGTCCAACACGACGGAAAGCCCATGGCATCCGTGCCCCAATGGCTTTCTAAATCGGCCCACGTTTGGGTTCAATGTCCGGACGTAGAGAAGGCATGGAAGTCATTGAATCGACACACCAAAGACGTCTTGGCGGCGGGTGGATTGCTCACCAACGAGCAAGGCGCCCTGCTGTGCATTCACAGGCTCGGCCACTGGGACCTGCCCAAAGGCAAAGTGGAACGCGGGGAAGACTTGCCCACGGCAGCAGCCAGAGAGGTGCACGAAGAATGCGGCGTCCCCTTGCCCATTGTAGGGGCTCCATTCGCAAAAACCTTCCACGTCTATGGACGCAAAGACGATAAAATGAAAGTCACGCAATGGTATGCGATGGCCCCAAGTCCTGGATCAGAAAACGTGCAGCTTCAACCCCAAACTGAGGAAGGCATCACCGAAGTCAGGTGGGCCATGCCCAAAGAAGTGGCCAAAATGGAACCAGACGCCTTTGGCAACATTGCCCGGCTCATGAACGCTTGGCGAGCCAGCCAATGAGCGCCGGCCCAGGCATAGGGGGCGCCTCGGGCGTCGGAACGAGTCCAGGCCCACTGTGCCGCATGGCGGGCAAGGTCTGAAGTTCAAAAGCCTCTGTCCACCGGACATCACCGCCAGTATGCAGCATGGTGTATGGCAGTTTTTGCAAGCCCCCATGACGTGCTGCTGCATCGCGAATGAGTTGCTCAAATGCCGTCCAATCCTGCCCAACATCCGCTACCACCCACTTGAGGTCCCTGGAGACGGATGGACCACGGCGCCCTTGCCCTCCTTGAGAGGTCATCATCCGCTCCAACACTTGCAATTGTACCACTGTCGTGGGGGCGCTGGCATCGAGCCATAGCCAAGCCACAGGTCCTGAACCGGCCAATTCCTCCATGCGCATCAAACTTCCAGAAGCCGCAAAAGCGCGCAATGAAGCCGGCAAGGCACCGGGGTGGGTACACTTTTCTATCAGACGCTGCGCCGCTGTGCCCAGCAGCGGGTGGTCGAGGCATTCGGTCAGCAAAGCATGCACGCCATTCGGAACTGCCACTTGATGATCAAAGCGTTGGGGGAACTGCACGCCAAGGCCTCCATCGCCCAACCGGGACAAAAACCAAGCCAGGGTCTTGTCCACATCTTCACCTCCCCACCACACCGCAGTGGCTGCAGCCAAGCTGTCCAAATCACCCGCCACCAATGCCCTCCGTAAACTTTGTTTTTCTGCCATGCTCCAGCCATCGAAACCCGCAACGCGGTTCAGGCCTTGGAGAAACACCTCGACCCCTCCAGCATCATCTGGATGAGGGACATCGCGGTCACACCACGCCGCTCTCCAAACCTGAGCGCTGTCCGGATACAATTCAGGCAATAGCCGCCATTGCAATGCCGCTAAATAGTCGCGCTCAGCTCCCAAAGAACAACGGTTCAACAAGTCACCATAGGTTTTCTGAAACCTCGTTTGGTGTGCTGTCCAAAGCGAATCTTGGTTGACAACCTCGGAAGGACCTTGACCAATAGGGATGCCCAAAACCCCTCCATCGTTGGCCTGCGATGATACTCCGCTCCACAGCATGGACTGCTGCATATCCGCAGCCGTTTCGCGCTCGATTTCAGCCAGGATTTCTTGCGCTTGGGACACCACAATCGGCGTCCATTCCACGCCCTCCTCCGGTGCCCAATAAACAGAGCCTTGGCGCGCCGAGAAAGGAGCGCCTCCGAGAGGCGGCACCCTCAGCGTAGCGCCTTGGACATAGGGCCCGCAAACAGGCAAAGACCAAACAATACCCGCACACTCAAGCTCCAAAAAATGAACGCGGCCATCATCCGGCCAGGTGAGCTTAATCTGCCCTTTCATCCCCACTTGACCTTCTTCCAATAGAGCCAAGGTGTTGGTCAACGGATGAAATGTGCTCAACCGATAGGGCCGGTTATCCAACCCTTCCAAGTTAAACGACGCCCCTGCCTGTTGGCCCTGCATGCCCCCGCACACGGCAACACATAGCACGACCCAAAAGGCCTGAAACCATTTACTTGACATGCCCCTTGAGGTCCACTGCATCGGGAACGAAACGCGAAACATCACCTCCGTGGTGTACAATGTCACGCACCACACTGCTCGAAATCGGAGCGTGCTCTGGATCGGTAAACAGGATCATCGTCTCAAGGCCCGCATCCAGATACTTCGTCATTTGAGCAATGGTTCTTTCGTACTCAAAGTCGCCCCCATTCCGGACGCCACGAATGAGCCAACCCGCTCCAACAGTATCGCAAAAGTCTGCAGTCAAACCCTCAAAGGAGGCCACCTTGATGTTGGACACATCAGAAAAAGTCGCGCGGCACCATTCCATGCGCTGGTCCAATGGAAACATGCCCTCCTTGCTTTGATTCACCCCTATTGCCAGGGTGACTTCATCGAACAGCACAGCGGCACGGCGCAGGATGTTTTCGTGCCCCCGGGTGATGGGGTCAAACGATCCGGGGAACACCGCCCTGCGGGCGCGGTCAGTCTTCTGAGAGGGCTTCATGAAAGTCAAAGAAACTGAAATGCACGTGACCGTACTTCCTCATCTCAACAAATCCCGCCTCTTTGCTGAAGTCTCTTCGGTCACCATGCTCCAGCACAAAGAGTCCTCCTTTGGCCACAATACCAGCCGCAGCTACCATTCCGGGCAACTCTGGCAGCTTGGGCTCTGTGTAAGGAGGATCAGCAAACACCAAGTCAAATTGGGTCACCGCTTTGCCGAGAAAGGAAAAAGCATCGGCACGCAGTACCCGGATGGCCTCGAGTTCGAATTCTTGTGCCTGCTTGTGAATGTAGCGGCACGAACCGGCATCACGCTCTACAGATGTAACCGCCAATGCCCCCCTGCTGGCCAATTCAAAAGAGACCGCACCAGAACCAGCAAACAAGTCCAGCGCCTCAATACCGTCCAATTCCAATCGTGAACGCAGCAGATTAAACAGGCCTTCACGACCAAAATCCGTGGTCGGACGCCCTTTAAATTGCCGTGGCGGTGAGAACCGGCGCCCCTTGAGGGTGCCCCCAATTATGCGCATCGGATAAGCTGGATAACAGGCAAAAAGTGCTGCCTGTGAAGGCCCGTCACCGGTCCAAGTGCCGGGATGAATTTTCCGTAATGCAAGTCCACCGTTCCAAAATGACGTTGGAAAGCTTTGTGGACATCACCCAACGGCTTCACTGCTCCACTCAACTGTATGGCAACGTCATCGCCAAACCCCAGCGCATGCAACAGGTGAACCGCACGGTACACTGCATCCTCCGGCGTGGCCGCCATGTGCGAGACTGAGGCTTGGAGCCCTTGCTCTGACAGCAATACCAAATCGACCGCATCATCGCGGAGGTGCACCGCCATGGCCGTTCGGCCCCGTTGACGTTCCTCCCGGATAAAAGCTTCTGCCAGAACAGCACGTGGATGCCTAAACCTCATCGTGGGAACCAAAGCCGAAAGCGCCTGCCTCAAAGCATGGTCAGGGGCGTGAATCACGAGATAAGGAGAGCCCACCACTTCGTGGGCTTCTGTGCCCAAATGACGCAAGCCCGTCTCCGCCTCCAGCCATTCCACATCTGTCGCCTGTCCGCGCAAAGCATCGGGCACGACAGTGGCGGCACCATCCGACATCCACGTCACAGATCCAGCGGTTTCCAACTGCATACTGGACGTCAACCAATTCACGCGCTCTTGCATTCTGCCCGGTCCCGGAGGTGCCTTCCAAATGTGCAGACCACCCTCTACCAGGGCACTGCCATCCTCTGAAGTTCTGAGCCAACGCATGGACTGACCAGAGTCAAATACCCACAATGGGAATGCCCCTTCCGGCACATCCTGTGTGCCGTCAAGTGCAGTGAGAACAAAGTCTCTCTGGCCCTTATTGGCGCCAGTTTCCATCTGTATGCGCTTCCACCAGCGAGCCAAAACGGAGCGTATCCTTTTTGACATTGGCCCGTCCGAATGGCGTAGGGTCTTGAACCTTGATCGCACTAACGCGCAATCCACTTTGGTTCACATAAGTGGTGTCAATCATAAAGCGCTCACCCGAGGTCGGGCTGAACGACAGAGAATCCAAATCCACTTTGGGCAGCTTTTTGTCGGTCCTCTTCTCCTCAACAAAATTCTCGGCAAAGAAGGAAGTGTACAAGGTGTCACGCACTTTGTAAGCGACCGCATCAGCGGTAATGCTGTCGAGCAAGGATTGCTCGTCCCAGCCCAATTCTGCGGCAACCCCAGGCACATCGGCACGCCGGATGACATAGCCTTCCTCGTAGCACATGGCTTCAGGAAGCGTATCGTGAAAAGACCCAATGGAGAAGTTCAATGGCACGAGGGGCGCATTGATAAAAGCCAAGAGGGTGTCAAAGCTGTCGGTGAACTCACCATGGACGTCTTTGTACGCCAATTGTGCATCACGGATGTCCGTCAAACGTTGAATCGTGATGGCGTTTACGGCCTTCTGGTCTGCCAAGAATTGCTCCTCATCCAGCACAGAATTGGTGGACGCCATGAAGAAATAAGCGGCACCTATGACGCCTGCAGCCATGAGCACGCGATATGCCTTTTGGGGAATGCGGTCCAAAACGGCCGGCATGGCCAAGACGGCGCTTAAAATCAAAGCCAATCCAGCAAAAAGCATCTCTGTGGGCTGGCTCAAATCTGCCGTGTCGGTCGAAGCCAAGACACTGCGGATATACATGGTGGTCCATGCAATACCAGCCACCAATAGAATCAGACTAAAGCTGTGGCTGCGGACGAGGAACAAGAGGTTCCGGTATTTGTCGTTCGAATCGTTCATGCTCGTGGGCGCAAAAATGGGTGCGAATCAAGCGTGGCGAAGCTAATGAATACCAAGCGGACGACCGCCCTCTGGGTCCGTACTTTGCCCCGACCGTTTGCAACTTGTAGACGACGCCCCTTTGTAACGTGCCATCAACCCCCACCTCAGAAGAAGCTGAAGACCGCCTCAGAAGCGCATTTCCGCATGCCCCGACGCCAAGTCAGGACGGGCTCATCCATGCGCTGGGAAGGTTTTTAATGAGCACGCAGCCGCGCTGTTGCCTGGTGGTTCGCGGTTATGCCGGAACGGGAAAGACCACCACCATGGCCGCCTTGGTCCGCGTCCTCCGAGACCTCCGCCGGCCCGTCGAACTGCTTGCGCCAACTGGACGCGCAGCGCAGGTCATGGGCCGCTATGCCGGCCTCCAGGCCAGCACCATCCACCGGCGCATCTATCTCCGCAAAGCCACCCCAGATGGCGGGACATCTGCGAGTATTGCGCCCTATACCCGCAAGGGAGCCGTCTTCATCGTGGATGAGGCCTCCATGATTGGCCGCGACAGTGGTCTTCGGCAAACCGGCGCAACAGGTGCTGGGTTCGGGCAACGCGACCTCCTCTCGGACCTTTTTCAATTCTGCCTGCAGGCCCCCGGCAGCCGGATCATCTTAGTGGGTGACGACGCCCAGCTTCCTCCCGTTGGCAGTCCCATCTCCCCCGCCCTCGACGGCCCAAGGCTGGCCCGCGAATTCGACCTCACCCTCGCCGAACGCACCCTCGATGACGTTGTCCGTCAGGAATTGGACAGCGGCATACTCGCGAATGCCCATGCCCTGAGGCAAAACATTGCCTTGGCCAAGGACCTGCCTGAAAACGTCGATGCCCCACTTCCCCAATTCGACACCGCTCCTTACCCAGACCTGCATTCGGTCACTGGCAATGACCTGGCGGAACTGCTCGATGACCTCCACCACCGATATGGTGAACAGGAAGTGGTGGTCATTACCCGGTCCAACCGCCGGGCCAACGACTTCAACGAGCAGATCCGCCGCCGCATCCTCTGGCGCGAGGAGGAACTCGACGCTGGCGACCGCCTCATGGTCGTCCGCAACAACTACCACTGGCTCAAAGACGAGGACGCCTACCCCACCGACCTCATCGCCAACGGCGACACCCTCGTCGTCCAGAAAATCGTGCGCCGCTTTGAACGATACGGCCTACGCTACGCTACGGCCGACCTGAAGATGGAGGACTTCCCCGACGCCCCCTCCTTCGAAGCTCAGATCATGCTCGACGCACTCCACGTCGACGGGCCCAGCCTGCCCGGCGCCCGCATGAAAACGCTCTTCGAAGACGTCATGCTCGACCACGCCCACCTCGGCAGCAAGCGGAAGGTCGCCGAGGCCGCCAAGCAGGACCCCTGCACCCAGGCCCTCCAGGTCAAATTCGCCTACGCCGTCACCGCCCACAAGAGCCAAGGCGGCCAATGGCCTGCCATCGTCGTCGACCAAGGCTACCTCACCGAAGAAATGGTCGACATCGAGTGGCTGCGCTGGCTCTACACCGCCCTCACCCGCGCCCAACAGGAGGCCCACCTCCTCAACTTCCACCCCCGCTTCCTC
>CAJQJX010000062.1 GCA_905478795.1 uncultured Flavobacteriales bacterium | reverse complement strand
CGGGTCTTGAGTTTCTTGCTGGCTACAGACATGTCGAATGCAATTACTTGGCAGCGGACTTACCGGCCTTGCGACGGATGTACTCGTCAGTGAAGCGGACACCTTTGCCTTTGTAGGGCTCAGGCTTGCGCAATGAACGGATTTTGGCAGCTACTGTTCCGAGCAACTGCTTGTCGTGCGACTCGAGGATGACTTTGGGGTTAGAACCCTTCTGTGAATCCGCGGTCAACTTGATTTCCTTGGGAACCTCGATGATAATGGGGTGACTGAATCCCAGCGCCAAGGTCAATTGTTGACCCGATGCTGAGGCACGGAAACCTACACCTACCAATTCGAGCTCTTTCTTGTAACCGTTGGTTACTCCTTCTACCATACCTGCGCACAGTGAACGGTATAGGCCGTGCTTGGCGCGGTGATCTGGCAAATCAGAGTTGCGACTAAACAACACTTCATTGTCTTTGATCTCCACCGCAATGACAGGATCAAATGGGGTATTGAGCTCCCCTTTGGGACCCTTCACCTGCATCGAGGAGTCGTTCACCGTTACGGTGACTCCTGATGGTATGGCAACGGGCTCTTTTCCAATTCTAGACATGGTCGTTCTCTTTACTCGGATTAATAGACGTACAAGAGGATTTCGCCTCCGACGTTCATGTGCTTGGCTTCCTTGTCCGTCATGACACCTTGAGATGTGCTGAGGATGGAGATGCCCAATCCGTTCAAAATTCGCGGCAAGTCGTTTGCACCACGGTAGGTACGCAGACCTGGCTTGCTCATCCGCTGCATCTCAGTGATGGCAGGGCGGCGTGTCTTTGGATGGTACTTCAAGGCAATCTTGATGGTGCCCTGTGGACCTTCCTCCACGAACTTGTATGACAGGATGTACCCCTTGTCAAACAGGATTTTTGTGATCTCCTTCTTCATGTTGGACGCGGGAATCTCCACCACTTTGTGGCCGGCCATTTGACCGTTACGGATGCGCGTCAGGAAATCGGCGATAGGATCTGAATGCATGGCTTACCAGCTTGCTTTTTTCACTCCCGGGATTTTGCCCTCGAGTGCCATTTCACGGAACGTCACACGGCTCAAACCGAATTGACGCATATAACCACGGGGACGTCCCGTGAGTTGACAACGGTTGTGCAAACGCACCGGAGAAGAGTTCTTCGGCAACTTCTGCAACGCGTCCCAATCTCCTGCGTCCTTCAACGCTTTACGCTTGGCTGCGTAACGGGCGACAAGTCGCTCCCGCTTGCGCTCACGCGCTTTCATCGATTCCTTGGCCATATCGTATCAGTTCTTCTTGAAGGGGAAACCGAACGCGGCGAGCAGCTCTTTGGCTTCCTCGTTGGTCCGTGCATTCGTGACGATGGTGATGTGCATACCGTTGAGGTGCTTCACCTTGTCCAGGTCGATTTCCGGGAAAATAATTTGCTCTTGGATGCCGAAGCTAAAGTTGCCGCGACCATCAAAGCCAGTGGCTCTGACTCCTTGGAAGTCACGGGTACGGGGCAGCGCCACATTGATCAAACGATCGAGGAACTCGTACATGCGCTCACGGCGGAGCGTGATGCGAGCACCTACTGGCATGCCCTTACGCAACTTAAAGTTGGAGACGTCCTTGGTAGAAACAGTAGACACTGCCTTCTGACCACAGATTTGGTTCAACTCTTCGATGGCACCATCCACGATTTTGCGATCGGTGATGGCCTTTCCAAGGCCTTGATTGAGACAAATCTTCTCAATCTTGGGGACCTGCATCGGACTCTTGTATTCGAAGCGTTCCTGGAGCTTGGGTACGACGTCTGTGTCGTACTGCTCTTTGAGTCGGGGTACGTAGCTCATCAGTTCAGCGTTTGATCAGATTTCTTGCTGTAGCGGACCAGTTTGCCATCATCGCCTCGGCGACGGCCGATACGGGTGGTGTCACCATTACCGTCCATCACCATCACATTGGAGATGTGGATAGGGGCCTCTCTCTTTTCGATGCCTCCTTGGGGATTGGCGGGGCTGGGCTTGACGTGCTTCGTCACAACATTGACACTCTCGACCAGAACGCGGTCCTCCTTGCGGAGTACCTGCATCACCGTGCCGGTTTTGCCCTTGTTGCCGCCTGCGATCACCTTCACGGTATCGCCCTTCTTGATTTTGACTCGCTTATACATATCGTAGGATTAAAGCACCTCAGGTGCAAGCGAAACGATTTTCATGAAGTCCTTCTCGCGCAGCTCTCTGGCCACTGGGCCAAAAATCCGCGTTCCACGGATTTCACCGGTGGTGTTGAGGAGGACGCAGGCGTTGTCGTCAAAGCGGATGTAGGATCCGTCGGGACGGCGAACCGCCTTCTTGGTCCGTACGATAACCGCCTTGCTGACGGTACCTTTCTTAACACCGCCATTGGGTGCCGCATCTTTCACGGTGACGACCACCTTATCGCCAATGCTGGCGTAGCGCCGACGGGTACCACCGAGCACACGGATACACAACACTTCTCGTGCTCCGCTGTTGTCGGCAACGCCCATCCGGGATTCTTGCTGGATCATGGCTCTTCAGTTTTCTTTATTAGAGGACCTCTATTACTTGGCCCTTTCGATCACCTCTACGAGGCGCCAGCGCTTGTTCTTGCTCAGTGGACGCGTCTCCATGATGCGCACCGTATCACCAATGCCACAGGTATCCTGCTCATCGTGTGCGGTAAACTTCGTGGTACGCTTCACGAACTTTGAGTATTGAGGATGCTTCTCCTTGTACTCAACCGTCACCGTGATGGTCTTCTGCATCTTATTGGAGGTGACAATGCCCTGACGCACCTTCCGAAGGTTGCGCTTTTCCGTGGACTGCTCAGTTGCGGTTTGCTCGGCGGTCATGACTTCTGTTCTTCAGCTTTAGCGTTCTTCCGTGCGGACAATTCCGTCATCATGCGCGCAATGTCGCGGCGCTTTTGACGCAATTGAAATGGGCTCTCAAGTCCCGCAATGGTGTGATTGAACCGCAACTTCTGCAGAGCATCACGCTCAACTGCGATGCGCTCTTTGAGGTCGAGGTCACTCAGACCGGTGATTTCGTTCATTTTCATGATTCCCTCAATAATCAGTTGTTGTGCCGGGCTACAAAGCGACAGCGAACAGACAGCTTCTGTGCTCCCAGACGCAATGCCTCTTGGGCAACGGACGCGGGCACACCGTCCACTTCGAACAGCACACGGCCGGGCTTAACAGGCGCGACCCAATGGCTCACGGCTCCCTTACCCTTACCCATACGCACTTCGAGCGGCTTGCTGGTGATTGGCTTGTCCGGGAAAATCCGGATCCACACCTGGCCTTCACGCTTCATGTAGCGGTTGATGGCAATACGTGCAGACTCAATCTGGCGTGAGGAAATGAACCCCATGTCCGTCGTCTTGATGGCAAAGGTGCCATAAGCGATGGTGCTGCCACGCTGAGCAAGGCCGCGCACGCGGCCCTTCTGCATCTTTCTATATTTCGTTCGTTTCGGCTGAAGCATATCTTCCGAAGTTTAGCTGCGGGGTTCACGACGACGACGACGGCGCTCAGGGCGCTCTGCTCCACGGCCTCCGCGTTGGCCGCGTTTGTCATCTTTGGTTGGGTTCACAGGACTCAAGTCCTGCTTGCCATATAACTCTCCTCGGAATACCCAAACCTTCACGCCGATCCGGCCGTAGGTTGTGTGGGCTTCGACAAGAGCGTAATCAATGTCAGCACGGAAAGTGTGCAGTGGCACGCGTCCTTCCATGAATGTTTCTGAACGGGCAATCTCTGCACCATTCAAACGACCAGCGATTCCGATTTTGATGCCTTCAGCACCCATACGCATGGAACTTGCGATGGACATCTTGATGGCACGGCGGTAGCTGATCCTTGCTTCGAGCTGGCGGGCCACGCTCTCGGCAACGAGCCGCGCATCCAATTCAGGACGCTTGATCTCGAAGATGTTGATCTGAATCTCCTTTTTGGTGAGCTTCTTGAGCTCTTCGCGCAACTTGTCGACCTCCTGGCCGCCCTTGCCGATAATGACACCTGGGCGTGCTGTGTGGATGGTCACGGTCACGAGCTTCATGGTGCGCTCAATGACAACGCGGGACATGCTGGCTTTGACCAAACGTGCGCGGAGGTACTTGCGGATTTTGTCGTCCTCGACAATCTTGTCGACGTAACTCTTTCCGCCGTACCAATTGGAGTCCCATCCCTTGATGAAACCGAGGCGATTGCCGGTGGGGTGTGTCTTCTGTCCCATTACTTCTTGAGGCTATCTACGATCATCGTAACGTGGTTGGAGCGCTTGCGAATGCGGTGTGCGCGGCCCTGCGGTGCAGGTTGGATGCGCTTGAGCATCCGGCCACTGTCCACCTTGACTTCACTGATGTAAAGACCGGCTTCCTCGGGGCGTGAACCTTCATTCTTGGCTTCCCAGTTGGCAATGGCCGAACGGAGCAACTTCTCCAAGCGACCTGCAGCCTCCTTTTGGGTAAACTTCAAAATGTTCAATGCACTGACGACGTCTTTGCCGCGGATGGTATCCGCCACAAGGCGCATTTTCCGGGGTGAAGTCGGGCAATCGTTTAGCTTGGCGATGGCGGTTTTATCCATCACCTCCTTGCGGACTGCTGCTGCGTTTCTCTTACGGGCTCCCATAGCTCTGATGATTGGCGGCCGTCAACGACGTCCCTTATCTTTTTTGTTATCAGCGTGACCGCGGAAGGTCCGGGTCGGCGAGAATTCTCCGAGCTTGTGTCCCACCATATTCTCAGTGACGAACACTGGAATGAATTGGCGGCCGTTGTGAACGGCGATGGTCAAGCCGACGAAATCCGGCGTGATCATGCTGGAGCGACTCCAAGTCTTAATAACAGACTTCTTTCCGCTTTCCTGCATGGCCTCTACACGCTGCACGAGCTTGTAGTGGACGAAGGGGGGTTTTTTGAGCGAACGTGCCATGGCTTACTTCTTACGGCGTTCGATGATGTACTTAGACGAATGCTTCTGCTTGTCGCGGGTCTTGAAACCTTTGGCAGGAATGCCATTGCGACTGCGAGGATGTCCTCCTGCGTTGCGGCCCTCACCACCACCCATGGGGTGATCGACAGGGTTCATCACAACACCACGGACGCGTGGGCGGCGACCCAACCAACGGCTGCGACCGGCTTTACCGGACACCTGTTGGTTGTGCTCACTGTTGCCGACACTACCAATGGTAGCGAGACAAGTCGTGAGGATCATCCGAACCTCTCCACTGGGCAACCCGATGACAGCATATTTACCGTCGCGCGCCTTGAGTTGGGCTGATGCTCCTGCAGAGCGGGCGATGTTCGCACCGCGTCCAGGATGGAGCTCAATATTGTGGATCATGGTTCCCAGTGGGATATCCGACAGAAGAAGGGCATTCCCTACCTCAGGCGCGGCCTTCTCACCACTCATGATCTGCTGTCCGACCTGAAGGCCTTCTGGAGCAACGATATAACGCTTTTCTCCGTCGGCATACTTCACCAATGCAATGCGGGCACTGCGGTTCGGATCATACTCAATGGTCATCACCTCTGCGGCAACGCCATGCTTGTTCCGCTTGAAGTCGATCACGCGGTACATCCGCTTGTGACCACCTCCACGGTAACGCATGGTCATCTTACCATCGTTGTTACGACCACCATTCTTCCGAAGAGGCTCCAACAGCGGCTTGTGCGGCTTGTCGGTTGTGATGCTGTCGAACTTCGACAACACCTTGTGCCTCATTCCCGGGGTAATCGGGTTGAACTTGCGTACTGCCATGTTTTCCCTTAGATGTTCTCGTAGAAGTCAATGGTCTCACCATCCGCGAGTCGGACGATGGCTTTCTTGTAGCACTCGGAACGTCCACGCAGGACGCCGGTGCGGGTAAAACGGCTGCGCACCTTGCCGTCGACCCGCATGGTGCGGACTCCAGCTACGGTCACACCGTAGGTCTTCTCGACCGCGTCCTTGATCTCGGACTTGTTCGCGTCGTCGTTCACCACAAACCCGTAGGCATTGATGCGCTCGCTCTCGGCGGTCATCTTTTCGGTGATCAACGGCTTGATGAGAATGTTCTTCATGGCTCAGGCGGTGAGGATGCCAGTGATGACTTCGTGGGCGTTGTCCACGAAGACGATGTTCTGACAGTTCATGATATCATAAGTGCTCAAGTCTCCGGCCGTCATGACGCGGTGCTTGGGCAGATTGCGGCTGCTCAGGTAGAGCCCCTGGCTCTGCTCAGGAACCACGACCAAGGTCTTTTGGTTCTCCAAGCCAAGCTTGCCAAAGGTTCCGAGGAGCTCCTTGGTCTTCGGTGCTTCCATGGCCAATCCTTTGACCACGCGAATCCCTCCGTCCTCTTTGGCTTTGTAGGCCAAGGCACTCTTACGCGCCAATTGACGCACCTTCTTGTTCAACTTGATGTCATACTTGCGGGGACGGGGACCAAAAACGGTACCTCCACCTACAAACAATGGGTTCTTGATCGAACCAGCACGGGCACCTCCGGTACCTTTCTGCTTCTTGATCTTCTTCGTAGAACCCGTGACCTCAGCGCGCTCTTTTGCCTTGTGCGTTCCTTGGCGCTGGGCAGCGAGATAACGCTTGACGTCTAAGTAGATCGCGTGATCGTTGGGCTCAATAGCGAAGACATCATCGCTGAGATCAGCTTTGGAAGTCTTCTTGCCTTCGAGGTTGTATACGTCGACTTTCATGGCTTTATCCTTGAGGCTTGCGAACGATGACAGTGGCTCCCTTGTGACCAGGAACAGCACCCTTAACGACGAGAAGTCCTTCCTCGGACATCACCTTCAGAACCTGAAGATTCTCGATAGTGACTTGGACGTTGCCCATTTGTCCTGCCATGCGCATGCCCTTGTAGACACGGGCGGGAGTGGAGGCAGCACCAATAGAACCTGGAGCACGCATGCGGTTGTGCTGACCGTGGGTCGCCTGACCTACACCAGCAAATCCGTGCCTGCGCACAACACCTTGGAAACCGCGACCCTTGCTTGTGCCCACTACAGAGACGAACTCGCCCTCTGAAAACACGTCTTCAAGTTTCACCTCGTCTCCGGGGTTGTAGTCCTGTCCAAAACCAGCAAACTCGGCGAGATGCTGCTTGGCACTGACATTGGCCTTCTTAAAGTGGCCTGCCATTGCTTGAGAAGTCCGGCTCGCCTTGCGGTCACCGAATCCCACCTGCACAGCATCATAGCCGTCCTTATCTGCGGTCTTAACCTGCGTGACCACATTGGGGCCCACTTCAAGCACAGTGCACGGAAGGCTCTTGCCCTCCTCGCTGTACATGTTGGTCATACCAACTTTCTTTCCAATCAATCCGGGCATATCCGTCAGACTTTGATTTCAACTTCAACACCGCTCGGCAACTCGAGGCGCATCAACGCGTCGACCGTAGCGGAAGAATTGCTGTAGATGTCGAGCAAGCGCTTGTAAGCACTCAGCTCGAACTGTTCACGCGACTTCTTGTTCACGTGCGGCGAACGCAACACGGTGTAGATGCGCTGGTGCGTAGGCAGCGGAATGGGACCACTGACGACAGCGCCGGTCGACTTAACCGTCTTCACGATTTTCTCGGCGGACTTGTCGACCAGGTTGTGGTCGTAGCTCTTCAGCTTGATGCGAATCTTCTGGGCCATCTGATACTCTTAATTACTTGCCTTGAGACTCTGCGATCACTGCCTCGGACACGTTGTTCGGGGCTTCTGCATAGTGACTGAACGTCATGCTGCTGTCCGCACGACCTGAGGTCAGCGTACGCAGGTCCGTCACATATCCAAACATTTCACTCAAGGGGACTTTTGCCTTAATAATGGTCTTACCACCGCGCTCGTCGGTGCCTTCGACCATGCCACGGCGCTTGTTCAAGTCACCAATGACATCACCCATGTTGGCTTCTGGGGTGCGAACCTCCAAAGACATAATAGGCTCAAGAATCTTGGGGTTACAACTCCTCATGGCGTTGCGGTATGCCATCTTGGCTGCAAGCTCAAAGGAGAGTTGGTCGGAGTCTACTGCGTGGAACGAACCGTCCAACAACTCCACAGACATGCTGTCCATGGGGTATCCAGCGAGAACACCGGTTACCATCGCGTCCTTGAATCCCTTCTCTACTGAAGGAACAAACTCCTTGGGGACGTTTCCACCCTTTACGGAGTTCTTGAACACGAGCCCCTCCTCCTCTGGAGTTGGAGAAGGTCCAATGTTGATGATGATGTCCGCGAACTTACCGCGACCACCTGACTGCTTTTTGTAAACCTCACGGTGGCGGACCTCACTGAAGATGGCCTCCTTGTATGCTACCTGAGGCTGGCCCTGGTTACACTCCACTTTGAACTCACGACGCAGGCGGTCAACGAGAACGTCCAAGTGCAACTCACCCATACCTGAAATCACGGTTTGACCGCTGTCTTCGTCCGTATGAACACGGAAGGTGGGATCCTCTTCGGAAAGCTTGGAGAGGCCATTGCTCAATTTGTCAATGTCTGCCTGAGACTTGGGCTCGATGGCAATACCAATCACCGGATCGGGGAACGTCATGCTCTCCAAAGTGATGGGGTGGCCTTCGGAACACAAAGTGTCTCCGGTACGGATATCCTTAAATCCGACAACAGCACCAATGTCACCCGCTTCAAGCTGGTCAATGGGATTCTGCTTGTTGGAGTGCATTTGGAAAATGCGGCTGATCCGCTCCTTTTTGTCAGAACGTGTGTTCTTGACGTACGAGCCAGCAGGAAGGATTCCAGAATAAGCGCGTACGAAGCACAAACGGCCTACGAAGGGGTCCGTGGCAATCTTGAACGCCAAACCTGAGAACGGCTCTTCAGGGTCGCTGTGGCGAACCACCTGCTCCTCCTCGTTGTTCGGGTTCATGCCCACAATGTCTCCGATGTCGTACGGAGATGGCAAGTAGCGCATGACCGCATCGAGCATGGTCTGCACACCCTTGTTCTTAAATGCACTGCCGCACATCATTGGGGTGATGTCCATGGCGATGGTCGCCTTACGGATTGCAGAAACCATTTCAGCTTCTGTGATGCTGTCTGGATCCTCGAAGTACTTCTCCATCAAGGTGTCGTCCTGCTCTGCTACAGACTCGACAAGCTTGCCGCGGTACTCTTCGACTACATCCACCAAATCCGCTGGAACAGGGATCTCGGTGAACGTCATCCCCTTATCATCCTCGTTCCAAACCATGGCCTTGCCGGTGAGCAAGTCCACAACGCCAGTGAAGTCGTCTTCAGCGCCAATCGGCACCTGCAGTGGAACGGGGTTTGCACCCAACATCTCACGAATTTGATCGAGTACATTGAAGAAGTCAGCACCGGAACGGTCCATCTTGTTGACGAAACCGATGCGGGGGACTTTGTACTTGTCAGCCAGGCCCCAGTTGGTCTCTGACTGTGGCTCTACGCCGGACACGGCGCAAAACAATCCAACAGCACCGTCCAAAACCCGCAGCGAGCGCTCCACCTCAACGGTAAAGTCTACGTGACCTGGGGTGTCGATGATGTTGATTCTGTAATCCTGATCCTCAAACTGCCAGAAACATGTGGTAGCAGCAGAAGTAATCGTGATGCCACGCTCCTGCTCTTGCTCCATCCAGTCCATAGTGGCCGCACCATCGTGCACCTCACCAATCTTGTGTGAGATACCCGTGTAATAGAGAATGCGCTCCGTCGTGGTGGTCTTGCCAGCGTCGACGTGGGCCATAATGCCAATGTTGCGCGTGAAATTGAGGTCCCTTTTGGACATGATTTCGGAGGTGGTGTGGTGGTGGGTCGGATTCAGAAACGGAAGTGGGAGAATGCTTTGTTCGCCTCAGCCATGCGGTGGACGTCCTCCTTCTTCTTGAAAGTGGCCCCCTCTCCTTTGTTGGCTGCAATGATTTCGGCCGCGAGGCGGTCCGCCATTGTCTTTTCGTTGCGCAGGCGTGCGTAATTGATGATCCACTTCACGGCCATGCTGCGCTTGCGGCTGTCACGGATGGGATGTGGGATCTGGAAAGTCGCACCACCAACACGGCGGCTACGTACCTCCACATTTGGAGTAACAGCTTCAACGGCGGTCTTCCACTGCTCCAAACCTTCTTCTCCTGTGCGCTCAGTGACTTTGTCAATGGCGGTATAGAAGATGTCAAAGGCAGTGCTCTTCTTGCCTTGGAGCATGAGGTTGTTCACGAAATACGTTACGTCTGTATCGTTAAACCTCGGATCCGGGATCAGCGGATGCTTTTTTGCTTGTCTACGGCGCATGGCAGATTACTTCTTAGGTCGCTTGGTTCCGTACTTGGAGCGGCGCTGGTTGCGGCCTTCTACTCCTGCCGTGTCCAGTGCACCACGTACAATGTGGTAACGAACACCCGGCAAGTCTTTCACACGGCCTCCGCGAACGAGCACAATGCTGTGCTCTTGGAGGTTGTGGCCTTCTCCACCGATATAGGCATTGACCTCATTTCCGTTGGTAAGTCGCACACGGGCAACTTTACGCATTGCGGAATTCGGCTTCTTTGGCGTGGTCGTGTAGACCCGGACACATACGCCCCTGCGTTGGGGACATGAGTCGAGGGCTGCGGACTTAGAGGTGTAAACCTTGTCCGTACGGCCTTTGCGGATCAACTGTTGGATCGTCGGCATTGCTTGTTAATGGCGTCGTTTTCAATCATTCAGGGACAAATAGCCCACTGCCCCATTTTTCAACGGGGGTGCAAAACTACGGGAAATGCCGGGAATTCCAACATACAATTGTGCAGTTCATTTCACTTCATGGGGTGGAGAGTTGCAATGTGTTGGAACCCAATCCCGCTACATTTGAATAATGGAGATGTTGGAAGGATTGAATGAGGCGCAAAAGGCCGCTGCAGGACAAGTAGAAGGACCGATGATGGTTGTGGCGGGAGCAGGTTCTGGAAAAACCCGCGTTCTAACGCATCGCATCGCGCATTTAATCGACCAAGGTGTCGACCCATTCTCGATCCTGTCGCTCACGTTCACCAACAAAGCGGCCCGCGAAATGAAGGACCGCATAGGCCGCATTGTGGGAGACGCAGAGGCGCGCAACATATGGATGGGGACGTTCCACAGTGTTTTTGCCCGCATCCTGCGCATAGAAAGTGAGCGCATCAATTACCCCTCCAACTTCACCATCTACGATACCCAGGACAGCAGAAGCGTCATCAAGGATGTGATCAAGGGCTTGGGGCTCGACGACAAACTCTACAAGCCCAATTCCATCCACAATCGAATCTCAGGGGCCAAGAACAACTTGATCGGCCCTGCGGATTACGCACAGAATCCGGACATCATGGGTGAGGATCACCAGGCCGGACGCCCTAGAATTTCCGAAATCTATGCTGGCTACGATGCGCGGCTCCAGCGATCAGGGGCCATGGACTTCGACGACCTCCTCTTTAAGACCAATGTGCTCTTGCGGGACTTCCCCGACCTCCTGCACAAGTATCAGCAGAAGTTTGGCTTCATTATGGTCGACGAGTATCAGGACACCAACTTCGCCCAATACATGATCATCCGTCAACTCGGAGCGGCACGAGAAAACGTGTGTGTGGTGGGTGACGACGCACAGAGCATCTACAGTTTTCGCGGCGCCAACATCCAGAACATCCTCAACTTTAAGCGGGACTACCCCGATTGTGTGGTCTACAAGCTCGAGCAGAACTACCGCAGCACAAAGAACATTGTGGAGGCGGCCAATACCGTCATCGCCAAAAACCAAGACCAAATCCAAAAGGATGTCTGGACGGGCAACGATGAGGGTGACAAAATCGATGTGCACCGAGCCCTGAGTGACAACGACGAGGGCAGCTTCGTGGCAGACGCCATCTTGACCACGCGTTCCCGGGAGCAAGCCGACAACAAGGACTTCGCGATTTTGTATCGCACCAATGCGCAAAGCCGGGCATTCGAGGAGCAACTCCGCAAGCGCAATGTGCCTTACCGCATCTATGGGGGCCTGAGTTTCTATCAGCGGAAGGAAATCAAAGACTTGATCTCCTACTTCCGCCTGGTGGCGAACCCCACCGATGACGAAGGGTTTAAGCGCGTGGTGAATTACCCCGCCCGAGGCATTGGGAAGACCACCATGGATCGGTTGACCGTTGCTGCAGCGCATCATGAATGCGCGCTGTGGCAGGTTGTGAGCGACCCTTTGCGCAAGCCCGAAGACCTCAAGGGCGCCGCTTGGGGCAAGCTGCAGGACTTCGCCACCATGATCGAGGGCTTTGCGACCAAGCTAGAAACGGCCAGTGCCTTTGACCTGGGCCACCACATCGCCCAGCACACTGGATTGCTCCGGGAGTTGCACAAAGACAAAACTCCTGAAGGCGTCGCCCGCTATGAAAACGTCGAGGAACTGCTAGCGGGCATGAAGGAGTTTTCAGATCAAATCGACCCTGCCAATCCCGATGCAGTGAACACCATGGCCGACTTTTTGGTGGATGTGGCCTTGCTGACCGACGCGGACCAAGACGACGGCGACGACAACAAAGTCTCCATGATGACCATCCATGCCGCCAAAGGCTTGGAATTCCCAAACGTCTACATCGTCGGATTGGAGGAGAACCTGTTCCCGAGCCAGATGGCCCTCAACACCCGTGAGGAGCTCGAAGAGGAAAGGCGGTTGTTTTATGTGGCACTCACCCGTGCCGAGAAAAAAGCCACTTTGAGCTATGCCTTGACCCGCTACAGGTGGGGGCAGTTGATGCAGAACGAACCCTCTCGCTTTATAGAAGAGGTCGACGAGCGCTACTTGAATCTTCCCAAGGTCGATGCGCGGCGTTCAGAACCTTTCGATTTTAATTCGGCGCGCTCCTCCTTCTACAAACCCATGCCCTCTGGACGCAAACCTGCTGCTGGTGGCAACAGCGCTCCGAGTGCCCCACCTCGACCAGGCATGCGCAAGGTCACCGAGGGGGGGGGCGCAGGGTCGCCGGCCGCATCCTCGCCTGCCACGGGTGAAATTCAACCGGGTACAGAAGTCAAGCATGTGCGGTTTGGAAAAGGCAAGGTCTTGAAACTGGAGGGCAACCCACCCAATGTCAAAGCCACCGTATTCTTTCCCTCGGCGGGGCAAAAACAGCTGCTGCTGAAATTTGCCAAACTGGAAATCATCAAATGAACATGCGGGCACTGTGTTGGATGCTGCCCGTGCTGATGATGGGGTGCGCGCGAGACCATGGAGGCATGGAACTCCGAATTGACGGTCAAGCCATTACGATCGCGCCCCAATCGCCCTTATCCGATTCCGAATTTGTCCTCTTTGAGCGTGCGGTAGAGGACGGCGCCCTCCAAGCTGAGACGGTGGTCGGCGAAGCGACATCGGATGCTGTGGGGGCCTTTGCTGTGACTTTCCCCCGAAAAAGCAGCTACAGCCTGCGCTGGACCGCGGTGGCACAAGACCACTTCCCAGCGGCGGGCATTTTAGATCCGGAGGATCTATACCCCAACGAGCCCTTTGACTTGACCGTGGGACTGCACGCGGTATGCACGCTGCACGTTCAGCTCGCCAGCATAGCGCCCGAAGACTCCACAGACAATGTGCGCTTCAACCTCGGTGAAGATTTCCCCTGCGATTGCTGCCCGACCGATCAAATCTTGCTCGAAGGGGTTGGCGCAGACTCGGCTTGGCAATGTCTGATGCATGGCGACCAGTGGATGACCTGGGGCGCCGACCTTGACGTCGCATTGATCGGGCAACCCGATGGCCTTTTTGTAGACTCGGTATTTTGTCCTGCCTTTGGGTCGGCCGAACTCAACCTCACCTGGTGATGGCAGCTGAGGCCCATCACTTTACTGTGCCGCGAACTGCGCGCTACTGGACGGCAGGTCCTCCCCCCACAGAGGCCTTGGGCACACTCTATGTTCTGCATGGCTATGGACAGCTGGCACAGTTCTTTGTGCGCAAGTTCCAAGCTGCTGCAGACTCAGGTTGGCACGTTGTAGCTCCTGAAGGTGGGCACCGGTTTTACTTGAAAGGAACCTCAGGACGGGTCGGCGCGAGTTGGATGACCCGGGAAGACCGGTTGTCAGACATCGACGATTACGTGGCCTTTCTGGACGCCTTGAGGACGCATATTGACAACGACCAGCCCCAAGGGCACCAGGTCTTGCTCGGTTTTTCTCAAGGCGTGGCTACGGCCCTGCGTTGGCTGGCCCTCGGTCAAAGGCCGCCCCAGTCTTGGCATAGTATCGTCGCCCACAGCGGAGTCCTCCCTCCGGACCTGCCCAAAGACAAGCAAGCCTTTGTCCAAGCCCCCACCCTTCACCTCATCGCAGGCGAGGAGGACCCTTACGTTTTGGATGTCGAATTGGGGTTTCGATCCTCGAAGCGCGAGTGGCTGGATGCTGATGGTCCCGCCGACAAAGTGATCCACCACACTTTTCCCGGCGGTCACGTTGTAGATGTGAATGCGGTACAAGAAGTCCTATCCGGCATATGTAATGCCCTGTGATTCACGTAATTTCGGCACATGATCCGATTCACCCGTTCCCTTACCGGCCTTGTAGCTGGTGCCTTTTTTACCGCTTCAATCGTAGGCTGTGCAGGCGGCACTGATGCCGAGACCGCTCAAGACGAAACGCTGGATACCACTTCAGAAGTGGTCTCTGCAGAATTTCCTGGCGGCGCTGCCGAAGTCATGAATTTCATCGCTGGACAAGTGACCTATCCCGAATCCGCCCGCGCGGATGGCGTGGAAGGCAAGGTGTTTGTTGAGTTCACGATTTCCGAATCAGGAGCCGTGACCAACGCCCATGTCATTGAGTCATTGCACCCCGCTTTGGACAGCGCGGCAGTCGCTGCCGCTATGGCCATGCCCAATTGGGCGCCTGCCACCAAAGAAGGCAAGGCCATTGCAACCACGATCACCCTTCCGGTGATGTTTAGGCTGTAAAACAGCCCCGCATTTAGAAGGTGGCCCTTGGATCTTGTGTCCTTGGGCCACCTTTTGCTTGGGGGCCGCGTTACCTTGTCGCACCGAAACCTGCATACATGACCCTGCGAGATTACTCCCCTTGGCTGCACTCGGCCTTTGCTGCATGCGCAGTGCTGACCGCATATTCTGCTTCAGCTCAACGCTTTGACACCCCCCTCTCTCACGATATCGATCCCCGAGAGGCCGCTTTCTATGAAGCCAATCCTTATCCGACCTTGGTCTCTCGCGGAGAAACGACCCCTCCGGAGTTCGACAATCTCCGCACCATGGCAGAATGGGAGGAAATCGAAATCCTCTGCGTCGGCTGGGAAGGTTACAGCGCCATCGAGAAGCAAATCGTGGTCAATGCCGCTCAAGAATGTGAAGTCATTGTCTTGACTGAGGATGCCGCCTACGTGGAGGACTATATCACTTCGAACAACAATGGCGGTGGCGCCGCTTCCATGGACAACATCACCGTCCTGGAGGTTCCACTCAACACGGTCTGGATCCGAGACTACGGCCCGAACACCGTGTATGGAAACGGCGTGGACGACCGGATCATCGTCGACTGGCTCTACAATCGCCCCCGTCCGGACGACGATGTGTCTCCGCAAGTCATCGCCGATCACATGGGCATTGACCTGTACGAAACGACTGCTGAACCATACGATTTGATGAATACGGGTGGCAACTTCATGAGCGATGGTTTTGGGATGGGTTTCGCATCCAACCTCATCGGAGATGAGAACTCGGGAGGAGCAACGTGGTGGGGCACCCAATTCCCCGATCAAAACGAGGAAGAGATCGAGGGCATCCTGGCCGACTTCATGGGCCTGCACACCTATGTGCGCATGGAGAACCTGCCTTTCGACGGGATTCACCACATCGATATGCACATGAAGCTCCTCGACGAGGAGACCATTTTGATGGCAGAATACCCTGCTGGCGTGGCTGACGGCCCCCAAATCGAAGCCAACTTAGAATACGTGCTCTCCAATCACACCAGCAAGTGGGGGACCCCCTTTGAAGTGGTGCGCATTCCGTCTCCACCAGAGCCCGGATGGGGCGGTGGATTCCCCGATGAAGGCGGCAACTACATGACCTACACCAACTCGGTTTTCGTAAACAACACCATCCTGCTTCCCACCTATTACGAAGAGTTCGACACCCTTGCAATCGCCATCTACGAGCGAGAACTTCCCGGATACAATGTGGTGGGCATCGACTGCAACCAAATCATCTCGGCCAGTGGTGCCATTCACTGCATCACCCACAGTGTTGGCGTGGAAGACCCTTTGCTGATCAGCCACCAGCCGCTGGATGACACCGAGGACACGGTCAACCCCTACCCGGTGGAGGCCTTGGTTCAACACCGCTCCGGGATCGAAAGCACCCAGCTGTTTTGGCGGGTCGCCGGCGAAACCGACTACAACGAGGTCGCTATGGACGCCTCCATGGATGACATGTGGGTGGCGAACATTCCCGCCCAGCCAGAAAACACGGTGGTGCAGTATTACATCCAAGGCGCCTCTGTCAGTGGCAAGGTCCAAGACCGTCCCATGCCAGCTCCAGAGGGCTACTGGCAGTTCCGGGTGGGCGAAGTTGTGATCAGTGGCCTCGACGGTTCCCAAGGGTTCGCCGGGTTCCAACCCGCTTTCCCCAACCCAGCTTCCGCCATCACCTGCATCCCGGTTGACCTCAAAACCACTGCTGCCGGTCGGCTTGTGCTGAGAGATGCAGCAGGGAGACTGGTCTTCACACTGCACGAGGGTTCATTTTCCGCAGGCACCTCCAAGTACTTCTTGGACGCTGCACCCTTGACTGCAGGCGCATATGTGTTGCACCTGGAACTCGAGGGACGGGGCACTTGGTCGCAACGCTTGATGGTCCGCTGATCGCGGCATACCCTTCTCATGAAAAAGGCGGCCTCGTGGGGCCGCCTTTTTCTATGGAGTGCACATTGAACTCAATCACGGCGCCCAAGCAGGCGCAGCAAGAATAAAAAGAGGTTGATGAAGTCGAGGTAGAGGCTGGTAGCACCGAGCAGGGCCAACTTCCGACCGTGTTCGCTGCCGTACTCCACCCCAGCCGCAATCCGCTTCAGCTTTTGGGTGTCGTATGCGATAAGGCCTGTAAAAATCAACACCCCCAGCACTGAGATACCGAAATCAAGGGCCGAAGACCCCAAGAACCAATTGACCACCATCGCCAGCAAAATGCCCACGAGGGCCATCATCAACATGCTGCCAAAACGGCTGAGGTCTGTAGACGTCGTGTACCCAATGATGGACATCACAAGGAAAGTGCCTGCGGTGATCCCAAAGACCTGTGTCAAGCTCCCCATGCTGTACACCAAGAAGACGCTGCTCAGCGAAGCGCCCATGGTCGCACTAAAAGCCACAAAAAGCAAGGCAAGTGATGCCGCACTCATGCGCTGTAGCCCAAAATTCATGGCCAAGATGAAGCCCAACGGAGCGAGGGTGACCACCCAGCCCATCATGCTCATGCCTCCCATCTCGTTGTAGAGCAGGGTGATGGCACCACTGCTGGCAAAGAACCAGGCCATGGCAGCTGTGATGGCAAGTCCCCCCGCCATCCAACCAAAGACGCCATTCATGAATGCACGCTCATCGGTGACGATGGGAGCAGAAGAAGAAAAACCAGAAGTGTTGTTCCCACCAAAAATGCGGGGAGGGTCTTGATTTGACATGAACGCAAATTGCGCAATTCCCGCGGAATCAAGCGCCTTTGGTGTCAATCAATCGCATGAATTCTTTGCGCGTTTTGGAATCATTGAGAAATGACCCTGTGAAAGCGCTGGTGGTGGTCAGGCTGTGTTGCTTTTCGACACCGCGCATTTGCATGCAGAGGTGACGCGCCTCGATGACCACTGCGACGCCCCTTGGATTCAGCGTCTCCTGAATGCAGTCCCGGATCTGCCTGGTCAGCCTTTCCTGCACCTGCAGGCGGCGGGCAAACACATCCACAACCCGAGGGACTTTACTCAAGCCGGTGATGCGACCTTGGGGCAAATAGGCGACATGGGCCTTCCCCAAAAAAGGCAGCATGTGATGTTCGCACAGCGAAAACACTTCGATGTCCCGGACGATGACCATCTCCTCGCAGTCCTCTTCGAACAATGCGGAGCGTAAAATGGCAGCGGGGTCCTGCCCCATTCCTTGGGTCAGGAAAGCCATCGCCTTTGCTGCACGCTCTGGCGTTTTCTGCAGCCCTTCACGGTCTGCATCTTCACCTGTAGCGGTTAGAATGGCGCGGTAATGCGCCGCCATATCTTCTATGGCGCGCTCGTCGTAAATGTCCTCTCTTCGGTACAGCGGCATGGTCGGCAAGGTACGTTCGAGGAGCGCCTTACTCGCCTCCGTAATAGTCGGCGTAGTTGTTTTCTGTCTCGTACAACCGAATGTGATGAAGGATGCATCCCGAGGTGTTGATGCGGGCCTCCAAGCGCTCCCAGATTGCAATAATCAGGTTCTCAGTGGAGGTCAGCTTTCCTTGCATCCAAGGCACGTCCATGTTGAGGTTGCGGTGATCCAAAGGGACTTCTACCTCCTCCTTGATGATATCGCGCAGGTCTTTCAGGTCCATACAATAGCCGGTCTCTTCTGCAGGAACGCCCTTGATGGTGACGTGCAATTCGTAATTGTGGCCGTGCCAATTCGGATTGGCGCATTTCCCGAAGGTCTCGAGGTTTCGCTCCTCGGACCAATCGTCGTTCCACAATTTGTGGGCGGCATTGAATCGGGCGCGACGTGTAACGTAAACGTATTTCATGGCGTGGGGCGCGAAGGTACCTTCGCAACATGATTACCATTACAGGGGCCGCTGGGTTCATTGGAAGTGCACTTGTGGCCCGACTTAATGCGGATGGATTCAATGACCTCGTCTTGGTGGACGACTTTTCCGCCCGACCGGACAAGGCAAGGAATCACGAAAACCGAACATGTACTGCACGTGTAGACCGCCAAGATTTCCCAGAATGGTTGCGCGCCAACGAAGGTCAAGTGCAGTTCGTTTTCCACTTGGGTGCAAGGACCGACACCACAGAGCAAGACCGCGGCATTTTTGACCGCCTGAACCTTTCGTACAGTCAAGAAATCTGGCGCCTGTGCCACGAATTTGGACTGCCTATGGTCTATGCTTCCAGTGCCGCTACCTACGGTGGTGGAGAGCACGGCTACTCTGACGACCACCAAGGCATCGACCAACTCAAGCCCTTGAATCCATATGGTGACAGCAAGCAGCAGTTCGACTTGTGGGCCCTCAAAGAGGCAGAAGCTGGACGCGCCCCTTACTTCTGGGCGGGGCTGAAGTTTTTCAATGTTTACGGCCCCGGCGAGTATCACAAGGGGCGCATGGCCTCTGTGGTGTTCCACGCCTTTAATCAGGTGCGGGAGACGGGAGGCATGAAGCTGTTTAGGAGCCACCGCGAAGGCTACGCCGATGGTGAGCAGTTGCGGGACTTCATCTACGTTCGAGACGTGGTCGATGTCTGTCAGTGGCTCATGCATCACCGCAAAGACAGCGGACTCTATAACCTTGGTTCGGGCAAAGCACGGTCCTTCTTGGACCTTACCCGGGCCACTTTTGACGCCATCAATGCGCCTTACAACATTGGCTTTATCGACACGCCAGCAGACATCCGTGACACGTACCAATACTTTACGGAAGCCGACTTGAACAAGCTGCGCAGCATAGGGTACGACCGCGAGATGACCTCCCTTGAGGCAGGTGTGACCGAATACGTGAAGGAATACTTGCTCAAGGACGCCGTCCTCTGACGGTTACCCCTCGGGGTCCAGGTCTTTGGCCATGCTCAGCAACTCCTCTCTGGCATGCTCCAGGCGGTTTTTGAGCTCTTCCATGCGCTGGCGTTCTTGCAATGCACTGCGCAACTGGCGCTTGGCGCCATCAATGGTGTAGCCTTTTTCTTTGAGCAGATCGTGCAAGACGGCCACGATCTCAATGTCGCGTGCCGTATAGGCCCGCTTGCCACTTCCCTGCTTCTTTGGATCCAAAGCAGGGAACTCCTTCTCCCAATAACGGAGCAGGGACTGATTGACACCGAATTGTCCGGCGACTTCCGAAATTGTCCAATACCGCTTGGTTGCCATGGCAATGCAAGATGCGCAAGCCAATGTGCCGCACCAAAAAAACAAAGGCTTCAGTCGAAGCTTTGGTTGGCATTTTCCGATGCCGCCAGCAATTGCTCGTATTGCTCGGGCGACAAATCGTTGAAATAATAGTGGGCCGGATTCACCCTTTTGCCCTCCTTAAACACCTCGTAATGCAGGTGTGGCGCGACTGACGTGCCTGTAGAACCGACCAGGCCGATGACTTCTCCTCGCTCTACGCGCTGACCACGCCGCACCAAAATTTTGGACATGTGCGCATACAAAGTTTCGTATCCGAAGCCATGGCGGATGCGCACATGGTGCCCATATCCATTGTATTTCTTCTTGACCTCGACCACTTCACCGTCTCCGGTAGCGAAAATCTCCGTGCCGGTTGGTGCAGAGAAATCCATTCCCCAGTGCATTTTCCGGACCTTGTAAATCGGGTGGATGCGATAGCCGTATCCACTGGCCATGCGCTTGAGATCGCTGTTCCGCACAGGTTGAATGGCGGGAATGCTGTTGAGCAAGTCTTCCCTGTTCTCTGTGAGGCTCACCAATTGGCTAAAACTCTCTCCTTGGGCCAGCATACGTCGCTCCAATTCTGAAATCTCAGCCCTCAGTGCGATCACCTGTTCGCTTTGCTCAAGCCCCCTCAATTCGCGGTAGCGGTCTGCACCGCCAATGCCCGGATTGCGCAAGTGTTCTGGGTAGGGCTCAGCTCCGAAGATGTTGCGGTAAATCGCCTCGTCGCGGTCCGTCAATTCCGCCAAAGCGCCCCTCATCCCCTCGACTTTGCCATCCATCAGGTCCACTTGCGCTTCCAAAAAAGCAATCTGGCGCTGCTGACGACGCACCTTGGGACTTTCAAAATATTGGTCGAAAATCATCACCGCTCCTGCGGCAATTCCCGCCACCATCACAACGCGTTTGACCAGCCAGAGCACATAATCCTTGGCCGTATACGGAATGACTTCCGTACGGAGCTGGGCCTTGTTGAAACGGATATGATGCTTTTTCATGTGAAAAATAGCAGTGCGAAAGTAGTCGAAAGTTCCTACTTTCACAACACGAAACCCGCGTCATTAGCGGGTTTCACAATCATCACCACCAACAAGAGCGTGTGAACAACGCTCCTGAACACGACCCATGGACGCTGTCGCTATCCGCAAGACATTCCTCGACTTCTTCCGGGAAAAAGCGCACGAAATCGTGCCTTCCGCCCCGATGGTCCTCAAGGATGACCCTACCCTCATGTTCACCAATGCGGGAATGAACCCGTTCAAAGACGTCTTCCTGGGCAACCGCCCAGCCAAGGCGCCGCGTGTGGCGGACACCCAAAAATGTCTCCGCGTGAGCGGCAAACACAATGATCTTGAAGAGGTCGGAGTGGACACCTATCACCACACCATGTTCGAGATGCTCGGCAACTGGTCGTTCGGTGATTACTTCAAACAGGAGGCCATTGACTGGGCCTGGGAACTGCTCACCGAGCGCTATGGGATTGAAAAAGACCGCTTGTACATCACCGTATTCGAAGGCGATCAGCAAGACGGCCTGCCACTGGATCAGGAAGCGGTTGACATCTGGCTCAAGCATGTCCCGGAAGCGCGCATTCTCAAGGCCGACAAAAAAGACAACTTCTGGGAGATGGGCGAAACCGGCCCCTGCGGCCCCTGCTCGGAAATCCACGTCGACATCCGTTCCGAGGCCGAGCGCGCTGCCATCCCCGGTGCCGATCTCGTGAACCAAGACCATCCGCAGGTCATCGAGATTTGGAACCTCGTGTTCATGCAATTCATGCGCAAGGCCGACCAGTCGCTTGAACCCCTTCCCGCCCAGCACATCGACACCGGGATGGGCTTTGAGCGTCTCGCTGCAGTGCTCCAAGGAAAGCAGTCCAATTACGACACCGACGTTTTCCAACCCCTCATCGGAGCACTGTGCAAGGCCTCGGGCAAGACCTACACCGGCGGTGATGACAAGGTCAATGTGGCCTTGCGCGTGTGCGCCGACCACGTCCGGGCCGTTGCATTTTCCATCGCAGATGGCCAGCTGCCTTCCAACGCTGGAGCGGGCTATGTCATTCGGCGCATCCTCCGCAGGGCGGTGCGTTACGGGTATAGCTTTTTGGAATTGGATACGCCTTTCATGCACACCCTCGTGCCCGTACTCGCTGAACAAATGGGCGACTTTTTCCCTGAGCTGAAGCAACAAGGCGGACTGATTGCGACGGTTATCCGCGAGGAAGAGGAGGGATTCTTGCGCACCCTCGACAAGGGCATCGGACTGCTCGACGAACGCATTGGAGGGGGGACCATCCTCTCTGGCGAGGATGCCTTTGAGCTTTATGACACGTTTGGATTCCCTATTGACCTCACGGCATTGATCTGCGGAGAGAAGGGGGTCGAAGTGGACCATCCCGGGTTTGAAGCCGCTTTGGCCCAACAAAAAGAGCGGTCTCGCGCGGCAGGCAAAGTGGAGGCAGGAGATTGGACCGTTCTAGAAGACGACAAAATCGAGGAGTTTGTAGGCTACGATCACACCGAGACACAGGTGCGCATCACCCGCTACCGAGAGGTCAAGGTCAAGGACAAAACCCGTTACCAACTCGTGTTCAACCTGACCCCCTTTTATCCAGAAGGCGGCGGTCAAGTGGGAGATGTCGGTGTGTTGGTCGACCCCCAAGGAGGGCAAACCCCCATCCTGACTACCCGCAAGGAAAATGAACTGATCCTGCACATCTCCGACCGTCTACCAGCAGACTTAGGCGCCACATTTTCAGCCCAGGTCAATGTGACCAAGCGGCTTGACACCACCCTGAATCATTCAGCAACACACCTGTTGCACGAAGCTTTACGCGATGTTCTGGGGACCCACGTAGAGCAGAAAGGCTCGTTGGTCAAGGACGCTGCTTTGCGCTTTGACTTTAGCCACTTTTCCAAGGTGTCGGACGAAGAGGTCCAAGAAATAGAGCGGCGCGTCAATGCGGCCATCCGCGAAAACCGCATTCTTGACGAACGGCGCAATGTCCCCCTTGACGAGGCGCGCAAAACAGGTGCCATGATGCTCTTTGGTGAGAAGTATGGCGACACCGTCCGTGTGATCGGGTTTGGACCCAGTGTAGAACTGTGCGGAGGCACCCACGTCGGGGCCACTGGGGAAATCGGACTGTTCCGAATTACCTCGGAAAGCGCAGTCGCCGCAGGCATTCGGCGCATTGAAGCCGAAACGGGACAGCGTGCTTACAACGGCATCACGGAAGACCGGGAAATACTGCGACGTGCAGGTGAAGCCCTCAAGCAGCCATCGGACTTGATCAAGGCTGTGGAAGAGCTCAAGGCCACCGTAGCCGGTTTACAAAAAGAAGTGGAAGGGCACCGTAAGGCCCAAGCTGGCGCCCTCAAAAAGACCCTCCTGGGAGAGATTGAGCGACCCGGCGGACCGGGAACTCCTGGCATGTTGGTCAAGGAGGTCCCCCTCGATGCAGGTGCGGTCAAAGACATCGCGTTCCAGCTCAAGGCTGAGGCCGCCCCTTTGTATGCTGTTTTGGGCAGTAAAGTTGGGGGGAAGCCGACTCTAACGTGCTTGATCACCGAGGAGCTCGCTCAAGAAAAGGACTGGAATGCAGGACAATTAATCCGTGAGCTGGCCCGCCACATCCAAGGCGGAGGCGGCGGTCAACCTTTCTTTGCCACTGCAGGAGGCAAAAACTCAGATGGAATGGACGACGCTTTGGCAGCAGCCAAAGCTGTTTTTGAGGGTTGAGGTCAGGGGGTTGCCCCCCGTCTCATGGGGCCAAGGGGCTCAGGCAAATGCGGCGTTCGATGCCTTCTGATAAACAGGGCCTTCGTACTCTTCGCTGTATGCGAGTCCCAAGTTCAGCACGTAAAAAGCGTTGAACAGGACGACCAGCACGTAGTCTAACCAGTGGCTCTTGCCAAAGCTTTGGGCGAGTTCGATGAACCACCGCGCCACAAAATAAACGTTGACACCCGGCACCAACACCCACAAAGCGTGCGTGTCTGGACGCCCAACAATGCGCATCAAAGCCACCAGATTTAGGCCTGGAACAAGGGCATGCCAGAAAGGCTGGCCTGCTTTGTCATATAGACGTGCTGCACCTGACGCGGCGATCATACCAAGGAAGACAATAAGTACGGCGCGTTGATTGATATCCATGAGGAAGTAATTGCTCTTGCAACATAGACGGTGTATTTAGTACATGGTTGCCTCCAACAAACTCCTCATCAACAACTTGACCTTGATGAAGGCCGGTATTTGATGGGGTTAGAGGCCCGCAACGTGCCGCTTCACGTCCTCGGCTGACACCTCTTCTCCGCAAAGGATGACCAGGCGTTCAACCACATTGCGCAACTCCCTAATGTTGCCTGTCCAAGGTGCCTTGGACAGGGCCTGCAGGGCTTGCTTGGTGAATGTTGGGGCCGGTACACCCAACTCATCCGCTACCCCCTCTAAGAAGTACTCCACCAACAACGGCACGTCGCTGCTGCGCTCTGACAAGGCGGGCACCCTGATGGGAATGACGTTCAGCCTGTGGAACAGGTCCTCGCGGAACCGCCCAGCGGCAATCTCTGCCGCCAGGTCTTTGTTGGTCGCCGCCAACACCCGCACATCGACCTTGATGTTCTTGTCGCCACCCACACGCTGGATCACCCTTTCTTGGAGGGCGCGCAACATCTTGGCTTGCGCAGAAAGCGCCATGTCGCCAATCTCATCCAGGAATAGCGTGCCTCCTTGGGCCTGTTCAAACCTCCCCTTGCGTTGCTTGACCGCACTGGTAAACGCACCTTTTTCGTGCCCAAAGAGCTCTGACTCGATGAGTTCAGAGGGGATCGCCGCACAGTTCACTTCCACAAAAGGCGCTCCGCTCCGCTCACTCAAAGCGTGAATCTTACGGGCCACCACTTCTTTTCCGGTACCATTGGCTCCGGTGATGAGCACACGGGCATCCGTGGGTGCCACCTTGGCCACCATCGATCTGATTTCTTCTAAAGCGGGGCTTTGCCCGATCATATCGACGCCCCCTTTTTTGCGCTGTCGCTGGCGCAAAACCACAGCCTCCTTGCGCAATTCTTCGCGGTCCGTCGCATTGCGCAAAGCCACTAAGACACGGTTGAGGTCCAGCGGTTTTTCAATGAAATCATAGGCCCCCGCCTTGATCGCCTGTACTGCCAGCTCAACTGAACCGTGGCCGGTCATGATGATTACGGGGGTCTCAACCCCCTTCAAGGACAAGGCCTCCACCACTTCGATGCCGTCCTTTCCGGGCATCTTGACATCGCAAAAGACCGCATCAAATTTACCGGAGAGCACAGCCTTGAGGCCGGCGCTCCCGTCCTCTGCCTCTTCGACAACATGCTGCTCGTATTCGAGGATGTCGCGCAGTGCGTGACGGATGAGACGCTCGTCGTCTATGATGAGAATGCGGGCCATACAGCGAATATCGGTTGTCCAGCGGCTCGAACCACCCTTTGCTTAGCCCACCAGAGGCTGCCATCCATACAAGTCGATCGCTTGGCGGCCATCCTTTGTCTCTGAAGGAGCAGCCTGAGCGACCAGGGAGGCCGCTTCCACCAAGGCCCCTTCTGCGAGCGTGTGTCGAGACCGGTACACTGTGGTCACTGAACTGAAACAGTCCAGCAAATGATCAATCAATACGCAGGCCACACTCATATACGGAATCCGGTCAGGATGCATGCCTTCAATGTTGTGCAACTCATCCTTTGAGGCGCCAATCAGGGCGCCACAGCGCGCCCGCAAAATGTCCGTCTTGAAGGCATCCGCTACCCGGGGATCTCTCCATTGCGCGGAACGGTCTTCCAATGCCATCAGGGTATTGAATGCCCCGGAAGTGCCGACCATATAGAGGGGAGGATGCAATGAGGCCGAAGCCATAACCGGGGCAAGAGCACCTTCCATGATGCGTTGCATCGACGCTATATCCTGCTGGGTCAAAGGATCTTTGGGCTTGATCCAATCTGTGAGCCGCGCGACCCCCATATCCGTGCTCCATCTTCCCAAGATCTGGTCGTGGGTCCAGTGGATGAACTCCACGCTCCCGCCACCAATATCGACGGTCAAAATGGATGCAGATGGATCCACCTCCGTTACGCTGTCCTTCACACCTAAGTGAATCCACTCTGCCTCTGTGTCGCCATCGACCACATCGATGTTCCAACCTTTTTCAGCGGCAGCTGCCACAAACTGGGCCCCATTCGAAGCGTCGCGTAATGCGCTGCACCCAAAGGCCCGCACTTGGTCGACATTAAAATTCATGGCGGTATTGTGGAAGCCTTCCAACACATCGAGCCCGCGCCTCATGCGCTGCGGTGACAACCGTCCGCTGCGAAAACTGTCCAGTCCCAATCGCACGAACCGGGCTTGGCGAAAGACCGTCTGCCACTGGCCGTCCAGCGTATCTGCGATATGTAGCGTGAACGTATTGGTGCCACAATCCACCACGCCGAGGCGCGTGCTTCCCTCAGCTTCCATGGCCCCGGATCCATTGGAACAACAAGGACCAACCCGAGGACTTCCCTGTGTGCAAGACCCCGTGACGGTATGCACGGCCTGCCAAAGCCAAAACCAGGCGCGCGCTCACCATAAGCAGCGCCCAGGACAATGCCACTTCCCACCACGCCACACCTACCGCTACGCGGACCAGCATGATCACGGGCGACGTCAATGGAAACCAACTGAGCCAAGTCAATGCCCCCATTTCTGGATTCGCAATGGCCCCGCTTCCAACGATGTAGGCAAACATGAGGGGCATGATGACGGGAACCACCATGGCTTGGCCCTCCTGTTCAGATTGCACAGACCCTCCAACTGCTGCATAAATGCTGCCATACAGCAAGTAGCCACCGATGAAGTAGCCGATGGTAGAAATGACCATTAAGCCCCAATTGATGTCCAGCAAAATGGCGGTGAGGTCGTTTTCAGCCATAGCGGTCAGCAAGTCGGTAGGGACCTCGCCTTGACCGGGGATGGTAGACCCCAAAGCACCGCTGTCAAAAGCAAATTGGAACGCCGAAAACGCCAACGTAGACAAGACGGACCAGGCCACGAGCTGGGTCAACGCTACAGCGCCCATGCCGATGACCTTTCCCAGCAGCAGTTCCTCTGGTCGCACCGCTGAAATCAGGACTTCAACCACCCGATTGGACTTTTCCTCCACCACACTTCGAAGGATCATGCCACCATAAACGGCCAGTACCAAGAACAACAATGCGCTGAACAAAAATCCGATGGAGCCCCTGATCTCCTCACCACCGCCGTCCAATCGCGCACCGTCGTCATTGGCTTCGCGGTCAATCAACTTGAGCTCGAACTTGAGCCGCTGATACGCCTGCCAATCCAGTTCCGTGCTTTCCAAAACACGCGCATGCTCCATCGCTTTGCTCAAATCGCGTTCGATGTTGCGCTTGGCCGCGCTGCCTGGCGACTTGTCATATACCAGATAACCCGCCCGGTTCTGGAGGACCGAACCATCGTATTCGACCAACACGGTATAGCCTTCTTCGAGCCAAATGCTGTCCGCAGGGGCCTCCCGGGTAAACCGGTATGAAAGTTTGTCTCGTTCTGGAAAGCACCCAGGGCATAGCGGCACAAGCTGGCCACTTGCCTGGTCGATGCGTGAGATGAGCCCAGGTGCATCCTCGACCAGTACCACATTGGTGGTATCTGTCGCTTGGGTGAGCAGTATTGTGCCCGCCAACAATCCAACAGCAAGGAATGGCATGAGCAGCGTACCGATCAAGAAGCTGCGCTTGAACACCCTGGTGCGCCACTCTCTGGCGATGACCGCCCCGATCAAACCACTCCGCATCATACCTCAGAAGATTCCACTGCAGTGCGGTCTACAGCTTGGATAAATAAGGATTCCATGGTGGGGCGAATCTTGACAAATTCACTGACTTCAACGGCCCCACTCAATGCCTGTAAAAGCTGGCTCGGAGGCACGCCTTCACGCAACCTCACATGGGCGCGGTGCTGACCGCCAGCAGCCTCTTCCGAAATGCTATCCAGGTGGCCCAGCGCACCCAATGCATTCGTAAATGCGATGTGATTGCCTTTGAAAACCACATCTTGCTGTCCCGACCAGCCCTCTTCGCGCAGGGCATTGGCACCTCCAGAGAGCACAACCTTTCCGCGGTCCAACATGACGACTTCATCGCAAAGTCGCTCCACACTGGGCATATCGTGGGTAGAGAGCAAGATGGACGTTCCTTCTGAAGCCAAAGACCGCACTGCGTCGATGATGCTGCGGGCATTGATGGGGTCAAAACCGCTGAGGGGCTCGTCGAGGATCAACAGCCCCGGATTGTGCACCACCGTGCAAATGAATTGGATTTTCTGGGCCATCCCCTTGGAGATGTCCGACACTTTTTTGTCCCACCAACCTTCTACTTCCAGCTTCTCGAACCACAGCCGCAGTGCGTGAACGGCATCGGCCTTGGCCATGCCTTTGAGCCGGGCAAAGTAAACCGCCTGTTCGCCCACGCGCATGTCCTTGTACAGCCCCCGTTCTTCCGGAAGGTAACCGATGCCACGCACCGCCTCCCGACTCCAGGGCTGCCCTTCAAGGTGAATGTGGCCAGCATCTGGTTCCACAATGCCCATAATGCTGCGGATCAGCGTGGACTTTCCCGCACCGTTGGGGCCGAGTAATCCCACGATGGAACCCTGAGGAACGTCGAAAGAAACCCCATTCAAAACACGCTGCGTCCCATAGGACTTCTCAAGTTGTGCTATCGAAAGGGCTGTGGTCATGGATTAGCTGAACATGTCCCTTACCCGATCAAAAAATCCTTTTTCTCTGGGGTCTGGAGCCGGTTGGAAATTCGGAGCTTCTCTCCAACTTTCCAAAGTTGAACGCTCTTCGGCTGTCAATTCTTGTGGTGTCCAAACGTTGAGATTGACCAGCAAGTCTCCGCGTCCGTAGCTGTCCACTGAAGGCATGCCTTTTCCCTTGAGTCGGACAATCTTCCCTCCTTGGGTGCCTGGCTCCACTTTGATTTTCGCCTTTCCACTGAGCAAAGGAATCTCTACCCCGGCTCCAAGCGTCGCTTCAATAAACGAGAGGTGGTGGTCGAGGTGGAGGTTTTTGCCGTTGCGGGTAAACTGATCGTGATCGAGCTCCCGGATTTGGACATGCATGTCGCCAGGGATTCCGCCGGCAGGGGCTGCATTGCCTTTCCCGCGAAGGTTGAGCTGCATGCCATCCTCTACACCGGCCGGAATCTCAATGTCCACGATGGACTCTTCTCGGCGCAGGCCGTGCTCATCTGCGTCTTTGGGTTTGGACGTGACACCCTTGCCCAAACCGCCGCAACCTGGGCAAGTCGAAGCTGTCTGCATTTGGCCCAGTATGGTGTTGGTCACACGGCGAACCTGCCCTGAGCCTCCGCAGGTCTTGCAGGTGTCGTATTCGACACCCTCGGCTTGAACCAGTCGGAAAACTTTGACCTTTTTGGTCACGCCTTCGGCAATCTCTTCAAGGGTGAGTTGCACCTTAATGCGCAGGTTAGAGCCCTTGGTGCGGCGCGGACCGCGGCTCCCTCCGCCAAACGCATCTCCAAATCCACCTCCGAAGATGTCTCCGAACTGGCTGAAGATGTCGTCCATGTTCATGCCGCCGGGACCGCCCCCTGCAGCGCCCCCCACTCCTGCATGTCCAAAACGGTCATACTTGGCGCGTTTGTTTTGGTCACTCAGAACTTCATAGGCTTCTGCAGCCTCCTTAAAGCGCGCTTCAGCCGAGCTGTCGTCCGGGTTCTTGTCGGGGTGAAATTTGATGGCCAGCTTTCGGTAGGCCTTCTTGATGTCGGCCTCCGAGGCCCCCCGGTCAACGCCAAGGATTTCGTAAAAGTCGCGCTTCGACATGATGTTCGATCAGTTGCCCACCACCACCTTGGCGAAGCGGAGTACGGTGTCGTGAAGTTTGTATCCTGGCTCAACCACGTCGACCACCTTGCCCTTCATCTGAGGTTCAGGTGCCGGGATCTGGGTGATGGCCTCGTGCAAGTCTGTATCAAATTCGGCCCCTTTGGCCTCCATGCGCTCCAAACCACGGGCTTCCAAAATGCCCCGCATTTTCTGGCCAATCAGCAGATAGCCTTCGCGCATTTGTTCTAAATCCTGACCCTCGGATGCCGCCATAGCGCGCTCAAAGTCGTCCAGAACCGGCAGCAAGGACTCTGTCACCTCGCGGCCTGCGCTGCGCACAAGCTCTCCCCGTTCGCGCATGGTGCGCTTCCTGAAATTGTCGAACTCGGCATAAAGACGCAGATACTTGTCGCGCCAAACAGCGGGATCTTCTCCGTTCTCCGATGGCTCACTGCCCTCGGCTTCGGACGTTGAGGAGTCAGCTCCTGCCGCCTCCTGCTCTTGTTCCTGGCTGTCGCCCGCCGTTGCACCCGTTTCGGTGTCTTGGGCATGGCCCGCAGGATCTCCTGCATGCACGGACTCTTCCTCGTTCTTCGGTTGCTGGATCATGGAGCTGTTCTTTCAATGGCCCAACGCAATCCACGTGCCACGCCCACGGCGACCGACATCGTGTCAGGCAAAAGTAAAAGCTGTCAGGGCGACAGGCATGCACCTGCCATTCCTGTCAGAGTCGCTCGACGTGCTGGTCGATTTGGATATGCAGCTCCATGCCGCGCAAATTCTTGGCAAGAATGATTCCATTCTCGTCGACGAGAAAGCTCATTGGAATGCTGCTGACTCCGTAGAGTGCCGCCGCTTCGCTTTCCCAACCCGCGAGGTCGCTGCCGTGCCAATCCCAGTCGAGCTGGTCTTGCTTCACAGCGCGCTCCCAGCTTTCCTGCTTACGGTCCAACGACACGCTGGCAATGGCAAAGCCCTCTGCAGACTTAAACTTAGACTTGCGGTACTTCTTGTACGCATTGACCACGTTGGGATTCTCGCGGCGACAGGGGCCGCACCAACTGGCCCAGAAATCGATGAGCACGAGCTGACCTCGGAGGTCACTGAGTTTGATTTCTTTTCCTTCCAACGACTGGAGCACCAACTCTGGCGCAAGGTCCCCAACGGCAGTGCCGATGCGCGGATCCTGAGCGGATGTAGAAGCGGTGACCATGATCGCCGCCATCAAGGCGACACAGGAAAGAGAAGGGCGTAAGGACAACATGTTATCTATAAAGTTATGGAGGGAACGCGGGGTTTACTGTGTTCAGTCTGCCAAACGTTCTATATGAGCACCCAAAGCGCGCAACCGGTGTTCTATGTATTGGTAACCCCTGTCGATTTGACCGATGTTGTGAATGGTCGAGCGCCCTTCAGCGGAGAGGGCAGCAATGAGGAGTGACACCCCGGCCCGAATATCTGGCGACGTCATGGTCACCCCACGCAATGGGGTTTTGTGACCCAATCCGATCACCGTGGCGCGGTGGGGATCGCACAAAATGATTTGCGCACCCATGTCGATGAGCTTGTCCACGAAGAACAAGCGGCTCTCGAACATCTTTTGATGCACAAGGACACTGCCCCTGGCTTGTGTGGCCGTAACCAACAAGATGGACAGCAAGTCTGGAGTAAATCCAGGCCAGGGCGCATCGGCTACAGTCAAGATGGAGCCATCGATGAAGGTGTCGATCTCATAGTGGTCTTGTGAAGGAACGTGGAGATCGTTTCCCCTGCGCTCGATCCCAATGCCCATCCGCTCAAAAACCCGTGGGATCTGTCCAAGGTCATCCCAACTGACATCCTTAATGGTGACTTCCCCGCGGGTCATGGCTGCCATTCCAATAAAGCTGCCGATCTCAATCATGTCGGGCAGACAGCGGTGCTCACAACCCCCGAGTGAATCGACGCCTTCAATGGTCAGAAGGTTTGAACCCACGCCAGAAATCTTGCCCCCCATGCGGTTGATCATCTTACACAACTGCTGCAAGTAAGGCTCGCAAGCCGCGTTGTAGATGGTCGTTGTCCCTTTGGCCAAAGCAGCTGCCATTACAATGTTTGCCGTGCCTGTTACCGACGCTTCATCGAGCAACATATCGGTGCCTTTCAGCCCGTCAGGCGCCTCTGCCCTGTAAAAAGTCTCCCCAGCATCGTAACGGAATTTGGCCCCTAAATTCTCAAAACCGATGAAGTGTGTATCCATGCGGCGGCGGCCAATTTTGTCGCCTCCAGGCTTGGGGATATACCCCTTTCCAAAACGGGAGAGCAGGGGCCCCATGATCATCACACTTCCCCTCAACCCACCACCTTTTTGCCGGAAATCAGGGCTTTCGAGGTAACCGAGGTCCACATCATCTGCCTGAAACTTAAACGTCCCGGCATCCACCTTTTCAACCTTCACGCCCATGGCTGACAACAGGTCAATCAACCTGTTGACGTCGACGATGTCTGGCAAATTGGAAATGGTGACAGGCTCAGAAGTGAGCAATACGGCGCACACCACTTGCAGCGCCTCATTCTTGGCGCCCTGAGGGGTAATGGATCCATTGAGGGGGTGTCCCCCTTCGATAACGAAAGTGCCCATGACTGTTGGTTGGTTTGGCGTTCAATTTGGGCCACACCACCATCGGTCCGAGGAACCATCACAGTTGTTTTCGACAAGGCAACCTGTACCTTATCTAGAAGATCAGGTTAGCGCTTGCGCTTGCCCCCACCCCCGCGGTTGCGGAAATTGTTGGACGTCTTGCGCTTGCTCTTCAAGATTTCACTTGAAGACACCAACTCAACCTCAGCGGGCACATCGAGGGCTCCACCCGACATCTCGCGCAACTGAGCGCGGATTAGAGGGTCCTCGACCGCTCCCTTGTTCCAAGTCAGGTACTGGCGCTTCAGCAAATTGGCGATCATCATCGACAAAGCATTCCGCTCTTCGCCCTCGGGCATGGCTTTGGCCTTTTCTATCAGTTCCTCTACGAGCCTTCCATAGAAAGAAGGCCGCTTGCCCATCTGGGTGTAGGTCAAGCGCTCTGGACCTGGATCCTCCTCAGGCTTTGCCGGCGGTGGAAACGGGCCATCAATGTCCAACTCCCAGTTGGCCATAACATGCAGGTGACCCCACAGCTTTTCTTCGTGGTCCGTCATCTCCTTGGAGCCTGGTACGAGCGTGCGCATCACGCTCACAACGGCTGCGGCGCATTTGTTGCGCTCTTCGCGGTCCTCAATGGTGACACAGTGTGCGACCAGCTCGTGTACCACGCGTCCATATTCTGGAATCGCGATATCCGGCCTTTGACTGTTATAGGTCAACCCCTGTTGGGTTGTTGCAATGGGTTCAGGCATGTTTGCTGCTTTTCAGCAAGGAATTGGGCTCCTTACAGATTCAGCGCTTCTTTAGGACCTCAGTCCCAGCGCCGAAATTGACGTAATAATCGCCACGTGAAAGATAGCGCAATGTTGCTTGGGTTCCCACGCCCCTGAGGACGACGGTGCCAAACTCATCGACAAGCTCGTATTGGGTTGACTTAGAAAACGTGACCACTTGGGACCGTGCGCTGTAAGACATGGTCACTTCGGGGACGTCTCCATCAAACCTCGCCTCGCCTTTGACCTCCAAAGTTCCGTCTGGAGCGAGGTGTGTCAAGCGCAAAAGGTTCTCTCCTTGAGTGGGCTGGATGACCGTAGAATAAGTCTGCTCCTGCGGTCCACCGCGTCCATCGAGTCTCACGACATCTACCCACTTGCCCCACTTAAACTGCTGGAGAACGAAAGGCATACGCCCGTGCTCGTCTGCGGTCACCCACGATACTTCACCGCTCGGGGACGCTTCGAAAGAGACCAGCTGAAAACCGGGAATGGGCTGGATGACTTCTGGGTTTAGCACCCTCGGTACACAACCGCTTCTGTGCTTCAGGCGAACAGAAAGCCCTTTGCCGAGGGTCAACCCCAGGGCGCCCAAATCCACTTCGAAAGCGTGAGAGTTCACAGCGTCTGCCGTCAAAAGGCCATTGACCCTTACCTCGTAGCAACAAAATCCAACGCCATCGGCACTGGGGTCATTGACCACAAGAAGATTCTCGCCTTGATACAGACCACCCAATTCTAGAGTTTGTTGGGCGTGAACTGTATTTGACACACAGGCGCCGAACAACAGAGCTCCCATCAAAGCCAATCCGCAACTGCTGCGGGTAATTGCATTAAAAGGTGTCCAAAGGCATTCCATGCTTCGAAGCTAAGGCAACGGCTTCAATTCTTGCACCTCTGAAAAAGAACTACAGATGTGGGAATGCCCCTAAACTTGCAACTGTGTCCAGACAGCGCATCCGCATCCTCATTCTCACCGGCCTGATCTCCATTGGAGGTACGTTATTGTTGCAATTAACGTGGCTTCAACAGGCGGCTGATTTGAGCGAAAGGGAGTTTAGCGACCGGGTGGTCACGGCCATGACAGAGGTGGTCGGAAACATTCAATCCATGCGGGGAGACAGCGCAGTTGTGGAACCCGTGCGACAGGCGTCATCCAATTATTTTGTGGCCAACCTCAACGACACCCTTCACCCATTTTTGTTGGAGGCATTGCTGCGTGAAAGCTTCCAAAGAGCGGCCCTGAGCACCGATTTTGAGTACGCCATCTACGACTGCTTCAGCGACAGCATCCTTTATGGGGGTCGCGTTGGACAAGCCCCAACAGACAATGGACCGTCTCCGAGATTCGATCGCGACGGACACTATTTCGGCATTCGGTTTCCCGAACGGCGCAGCGACTTGATCATGTCATTGGACCGCTGGCTGATTGCGAGCCTGCTGCAGCTTCTGGTCTTGTGCACCTTCGTATACACCGTGGTGATTGTGTTGAGGCAAAAGCGCCTGTCGGAAGTCCGAGATGACTTCATCAATAACATGACACACGAGTTCAAGACCCCCATTGCATCCATAGAGTCCGGCGCCCAATTGCTCCAGCGGGAGGACGTTGGCTCAGATCCCAAAGCACGGGGCCGGTACTTAGACCTCATCCTTTCCGAAAACCGCCGGATGCGGCGTCAAGTAGAAAAGGTCATGGAAATTGCCACCCTCGATGGCCAAGCTCAAGGCCTTCAAAAAGAAGCGTTCAGTGTGGTTTCTTGGATAGAAGCTGGAACCGCAGCCTTCCACCCCTCCATTGAGTTGAACGGCGGACAAACTCAACTACAAATCAACACTTCGAGTTGGCCAGAAGCTTGGGGCCCAGACCCTGTCATGATGGGGGACCGTACCCACCTCGATGGTGTGCTCAGCAACCTGCTTGACAACGCAGTCCGTTATGCGGGAGACACTCCTCCCCATATTACGGTGACCCTGGATTACGTGACCGGCAACCAACCCATGTGGCTCGTTAAGATTGTAGACTGTGGAATGGGCATTCCAAAGGAACATCAGTCCAAGATTTTTGAACGGTTTCACCGCGTTCCTACAGGCAACAGACACGATGTCAAGGGGTTTGGCCTTGGCCTTCATTACGTGAACACCATCGTACGTGCCCACGGCGGCAAGGTGAGTTGCGCCAGTGAAGTGGGTGCAGGCAGTACTTTTTCAGTTCAACTCCCCGCACATCAAGCATGAGTCAAGACGCCCCCCATGTGTTGCTCGTTGAAGACGACCCCACTTTGGGCCTGTTGCTGCATGATGTACTTAGGCTAGATGGTTTCAAGGCCACCTTGGTGCGGGACGGCATGGAAGCCCTGCCCACCTTTCATGCGGGCCGCTTTGATTTGGCGCTGCTCGACGTAATGTTGCCCGGGCGAGATGGTTTTGAACTGACCCAAGACTTGCGCACCGTAGCCCCCCAACTCCCCATCGTCTTGTTGACTGCGCGGGACCGGGTCGAAGACCGCGTTCATGGCTTGAAATGCGGTGCAGATGATTACATCATTAAGCCCTTTGACAATGAGGAGTTGCTGCTTCGACTGCGGTCCGTGCTCAAGCGCAACCAACACCGTCAGGACGAACCCAGGCTGCTCACCCTCGGCGACTTGCGGTATGATCCGGAGTCGTACACATTGGAATGGAGCGGTGGCCAGCGCAACTTGACGCCCAAGGAAGGAGATGTTCTCAAAATCTTGCTTCAACGCTCAGGACGCACCACCGAGCGCGACTTGATTTGCCGATTGGTGTGGGGTCAATCCGGATATTTTGTGGGGCGCAGCATGGATGTGTACATCACGCGGCTGCGCAAAATCCTGAAGGTCGACCCTCAAGTCACCTTGCACACCCTACACGGTATTGGATTTAGATTGGACGGACCCGCCTCGAAAGGCGGTTAATTTCCGGAGCAAGTCGTGCCGAAAAACGTCAACAACTCCAGGACGTCGGACACCCCAACCAACCCGTCTCCATCGAGGTCTGATGGGCAAGAAGATTCAGCCGTGAACTGACAACTTCCGTCATCAAAAATGGCCCCTGAGCTGTAGTTGACGGCTTCCTGAGTGGTGCATCCGTTTGCAGGCCCGCCATTGCACAATTCATCGCCAGTAGCAAACGGGCTAAAGGCCACGTTGTCGGGGTCGGTGCACCCTGGACAAACTGAAGATGTCAAGCCAATGCAGCCGCGCTGCTCGAACAATTCAATGGACAGGGGCCAAGGCAAAGACACAGTGCGTTGAACAGTGTCGGACACACCATCGGCCATGAATTGGTAATTCCAGGTTCCATTGCCCATCAAGATCGATCCCGTCCATGTGCCAAATCCCGCCGGATTCAAGTCATATGGATTGCTCCCAATCAAGAGTGTGACGGCTTCGGGCATGCTGTCCATCGCCGTGGCGTCGGCCCTAAATACGACTTCGTACTGGCAGGTGCCGGAGTCCTCATCAGCAGGTGCGCATGGATTAAAATTGGCCGCTTGAGGGTCAGAGCAACTTGTGACGGGCTCCAAGCCTTGAGACGTGCCCTGACAATTGCAATCAAGCCCAAAAACATCATATTGGGTGCAGGGATCCCCATCGTCGCAAAAGGAACCCGCCGAGCTGCATGGACCATCCAATACCGCCTGTGGATTATAGTTACAGGCTGATTCATCCCGGCATCCCTGTATCAATGGCAACTGATCCAAAGGCACTTTTCGTGCCCGATAGGTGTAATGATTTGAAGGGAAGTAAATGCCCCCACTCATGGATCCATCGGCTGTGTACTCGGTGATCATTCCGCCCCCAAATTCTTCAGATGAAGCTGTACCCCAACCTATAAGTGTTCCTCCGGTCTCCAACCTTTGGATGCTGCCTTGGGAAGAGGCATAATTCCCATCAGGGTGGACCCATTCTTCCACCTGGGTGACCACTTCACTGCTCAAGTCAATCACATATTCGACTCCCCTCGTCACGGGGCTCAACTTACCGGTTCCATTGTCGAACAATAAAAGGTGGTCCTCGTTGTCTCCGAGCAACTGCGCATCGTGGGGATGCCGAAACGCCTCGCTATCGGCACCAAAGGAAAAGTCAGAAAATGGCCCTCCGAGCTTCCACACGATGTTTCCCGTTGCTTTATCGATCCTCACAACCATGTCCATGTTGCGCAAGCACAGCAGTATGTCGCCATTTCCCAACACCTGAAAAGCGTTGTGGTGATAGGAATCCATCAGGTTGGAACTCCAATTGCAATGGGTGCACCAAGTAGGGGGGATGTGATCGGAGGCCCGCCAAAACCATGTGACATTGCCTATGCTGTCTTGCTCCTGGATCAGACAGTCTATGATGGCACGATTCGGACTTAGTGGATCAGGCACACTGTCTGCAACGTTGACATCCGTGATCTCCTGACCGAGGATAAGGACATGGCCATTGGTTTGGCGCTCCAGGTCATGGAAATCAGAAATGGCATCCTCGAACGCAACGAATCCCGCAGGCTGAAGGGTACTGTCCAAGACTTCCCACTGCCCATCCAAAATGGAAAACCAAGTCAAACTCCCGTCTGGATGCCAGTCAAAATTGAATCCTCGATGCGGAGTCAAATCATTGTGAAGGTCCTGGCCAAAATGATCGACGACGATGGGATACGTGAGGTTAGAGCTAAACCGTGGCGAAGCAATGATCCACCCCTCTTCAAATGTGGAGTCACCCTCAAACACCACTTCAAGCTCAAGCGATGTGGAATTTTGCGCCTGTAGAAGACCCGGAGTGCCACACAGCCCAAGCATGGCAACAGCCATCCACCACATGGGTGCACACAAAATTTTAAAACCACAACCAAATGGCGCCCTTGCGGGTGCAAATTGCCCAATGAGTGTAGACAGGATGAATGGCAGAGGTTTTTTCATTGGTCCAGGACCCTACTCCTTACAAATATAGATGTTTTACCCTCTTAAATCACTGTTTCGTCGACATTTAATTAATTTATGTCGGCATAATTTTGGGGTGGCCATCGCTGCTTTTTTGACTTTTTCACTGGTTCCAACCGCAGCCGAGGCTCAGTTTGGGAAGCACAATATGGACAGATTTGATGTGCTCAATGTGGGTTTGGGCATGAGCAACCGAGGCCTGCCCATATTCGTGGAGCTCGAGCAATCCCTGGACGAGCACATTTCTGCGGGACTCATGGCGAGCTACCGGAGCTACACAGAAGGTGGGGCGGCTGGGGCTTGGCGGCATCAATTTTTGGGATTGGGGGCACAGGGCCACTACCACTTTGTGGAATTGGCTCCGCCACCGTTTGACTTTTTTGCCGGCTTGACCTTGACTTGGTTTGCGCACAACTTCAAATGGGCAGGCGGTCAAAATCTGACAGGAGTCTACACGGGCAGCGTGAACGGCGGACTCCAACTCGCCGCTCACATTGGTGGCCGCTACACATACAAGGACTGGACACTGTTTGCCCAGATGACAGGTGGTTCTATGATGAACGATTTTACCATTGGATTGTCACTTCCGCTAAAATGAGGAGCCGCTGCACCATGCTCTTTGCTGCTGCCTTGGCACTGGCACATGCAACGGGACTTTCGCAAGTGGACAATGCAGCCCAACGGCCGGGAACTTTTGATCCAGGTTTTCAAGCAGCCATTCATTTTGGGGGACAAGCTCCGGCAGGACCGTTGGCTGAACGGTTTGGGCTGTCCAATACGGTGGGTCTTTCTGTCTACCGGCTTTCGGCCGCTGGATGGCGCTGGGGGGTGCACTATCGTTTTCAAACAGGGTCAGATGTTCGTGAGCCAGGATTGTTGGACAATTTGCGCGATCCGAATGGGCACATCATCGACAATGAAGGCCGCATCGCCTTGGTTACCGCCCAGCAACGCGGCACCATATTGTCACTTTCTGCTGGGCGCCTGATTTCGGCCGACTTCTTGTCGCCAGGATCCGGCATCGCTTTGGAACTCTTCGGTGGCTTTTGGGAGCATAAGCTGCACTTTCAAAACCGCGGCAACCGACTTACCCAACTCGACGAGCCCCACATCAAAGGGTACGACCGCCTCACCGGTGGATGGATGGTTATGCCCCGCCTGGGTTACGTGCACGATTCCAGCAATGACTTGGTCCGCTTTCAATTTGGGGTGGAGGCCATGTTCGGCAGACTGCAACCCAATAGGGTTTGGAATGCCGATACAATGACCGCCGATTCAGGGCCGCGTATGGACCGAACATTTGGTCTTTATGCTGCCTGGATTTTGAGGCTGAAGGCCCGCTCCACTGACATCGACTATTACCACTAACGCCCCCATTAAAATTTGACGCTCTATCGCATTGTTATGGTCGTTCTGACTGTCGGCTTGAGGCTGGCAGCAATGATGGGGCACACCAAAGCAAGGGCTGCATGGAGGGGCAGAAAAGGCTGGGAAGAGCGCATTGCAAGCGCTGAACAAACAGCCAGAAGAAATGGAAAAAAGGGGCCTTGGATGCACATTCATTGCGCGTCCTTGGGCGAATATGAGCAAGGGGCTCCGGTATTGGATGAATGGCGAACCCGGAATCCAGACACCCCGATTTTGCTCACCTTCTTCTCACCGTCCGGCGTTGAAGGTGTGCGTGAGACCCATGCAGACCACGTGGACTACTTGCCATTCGATCGGCCCCTCGCCATGCGCAAATGGGCCCAAGCACTGGAAGTTTCGGACCTGATCCTGGTCAAATACGAATTGTGGCCAGGCCTGATTCGGAGTCAGCTCGATGCAGGGACACGGATCCACCTCGTGGCTGCGCGCTTCGACCATGACCGACACCCCATGGGCTGGACTGGAGCTTGGATGAGAAAGCACCTCAAAAGGCTGACCACCATTCAAGTCCAAGACGAAGCCTCTGCCATAGTAGCGCGTTCTCGGGGAGTGATTGCTGAAGTCACGGGCGACCCTCGGGTGGACCGTGTTCGGGACAATGTCCAATCGGCACCCCCCAAAAAAGCAGCAGCAGCATTGGATCAAATCCGCGTTTGGGCGGGTGAACGGCGCACCCTCATTGTAGGCAGTGCATGGCCTCCCGAGTGGCGGGCCCTTTGCGACATCGCGTCCACCCGAAAGGGGTGGGCGGTCGTTTGGGCCCCCCATGAAATCACAGGGCGCCATGTGGACGAATGGGCGCAACACCCCAGCGCCGTGCGCTTCTCTTCTTGGAATACAGAAGCATCTACACCCCCCTCTTCAGAGTCCTCCATCCTCATCCTCGACGTGATGGGCATTCTCAAATACGCCTATGGCTTGGCAGACTTAGCTGTGGTAGGAGGCGGTTGGGGCCAAGGTGTTCACAACGTACTCGAGCCCGCGGCCTTTGGATTGCCCGTTTTGTTCGGTCCATCTATAGCAGGGTTCCGCGAGGTAGATGCCCTGATGGAATGCGGTGCCGGGCGCCTGTGCAAATCCGCCGAAGACCTTGTCCAAGGCGCCACTGAGTGGATGGAGAACGACGGAAGCCGGCAAAAAGCCGGCTCTGCTGCCGCCCGTTGGGTCGACACCCATGGCGGTGCTGCTTGCCACATTGCAGACGTGATTCAGATGGCCGCGCCCACTATTTCGACATAAAAAAAGGACGTCCTGAGGACGTCCTTTTATGAGCGAGAAACGAGACTCGAACTCGCGACCCCAACCTTGGCAAGGTTGTGCTCTACCAACTGAGCTATTCTCGCTTGGGACGGCAAATTTACACCAAATGACGATGTCTACAACCACGCCACGAACAAAACCTATGGAGAACCTCCGATATAATTTTTGGGTCGGGTTCACTTCTTGATGCATATTGACCTTAAGACCTGTCTGCCAGCAGAACCAATAACCAAATGATGAGATTACTCTCCTTTTTTCTTGCCTTGACCTTGGGCATTTCTTCTGCCGTTGGGCAAAGTAAAATTCCTGTTGCCCCTTCAGAACGCCACTGTGCGGCTCATGAAAAGCACGTTCAGATGATGGGGTTGGACCCTGTTTATGCGAAGAAGCAGGCGGACCTTGAGCAGCATACCGCCCTGTTCGTGGAGTCCCGCGAAGAAGCTCGGGCAAATGGTGCGCAAATGCAGCCGGTTGTCGTGACGATTCCGGTCGTATTCCACGTCGTCTATGCCAACAGCACGGAGAACATTTCGGATGCTCAACTTCTTGAGCAACTGCAGGTCCTCAATGACGACTTCCGTCGCTTGAATGCAGACCAGGACAACATCTGGCCACAGGCCGCTGACACAGAAATCGAATTCTGTTTGGCCACCCGCGACCCCAACGGCGCGCCTTCCTCGGGAATCCTTCGTGTGCCCACCACTTCAGGTTCATTTGGATCCAGTGATGCGGTCAAATTCACGAGCCAAGGTGGTTCGGACGCTTGGCCCGCGGACGAATACATGAATTTCTGGGTCTGCAACCTCGGTGGCGGCCTGTTGGGTTATGCTCAATTCCCGGGAGGGAACCCCGCTACAGACGGCATCGTATGTGGGTATCAATTTGTGGGCATAGACGGCCCTGGAGCTGGCGCATACAACCTCGGCCGGACTGCCACCCACGAGGTCGGCCACTGGCTCAATCTCCGCCACATTTGGGGAGATGGCCCTTGCGGAGCAGATGATTTTGTGGCAGACACCCCGGAGTCCGATGGCTCCAATTTCGGCTGCGACTTGGGCAGTGTGAGCTGCGGTTCGGAGGACATGGTGCAGAACTACATGGACTACTCTGATGATGGATGCATGAATGTCTTCTCTCAAGGACAAGGCGACCGCATGCAGGCCCTCTTTGCACCAGGTGGAACACGCGCGGGTATTTTGACATCCAACGGATGTCTTCCCGCTGTTCCTGACTTCGATCTCGACGCTTCTATTCTCAGCGTGAATGCGCCCAGTGGATTCTCTTGCAGCACGGAGGTCAACCCTTCCATTACGCTGTTTAACAACGGCGCCAACTTGCTCACATCGGCGACCATCACCTATGACATCGATGGCGGCGCTGCTGCCACCTATTCATGGACGGGGTCGTTGGAATTTGGGCAAACAGATGACATCATTCTCCCCACTCAAACGCCGGGAGATGGCGCGCACATCTTCAACGTGTCGGTTTCGGACCCCAATGGTGGGGTGGACGAGAACACTTCAAACGACGCTGGAAGCAGCAACTTCTCGCTGGACTCTCAAGGCATTGATGTGACCATGAGTCTGACGTTGGACAATTACCCAGGCGAGACCACATGGACGCTGGTCAACGCCGATGGCAACACTGTGTTGTCAGGAGGCCCGTATGCCGGGGGTGGCGTGGTGGTTGAAAGCGGATGTGTCGCAGAAGGGTGCTATACGTTGAACGTCTTCGACAGCTTTGGAGACGGAATGTGCTGCGCCTATGGCAACGGAGGATATGAATTCTCCATTGGCGGATTGGTGCTCGCTTCAGGTGGCGAATTCGGAGACAGCGAGTCGTCGGATGTATGCATAGGAGACATCGTTCTGGGATGCACCGACTCAACAGCTTGCAACTTCAATCCAGATGCCATTGCCGACGATGGAACCTGCGATTATTCTTGCCTTGGTTGTACAGACAGCACTTTCTGCAACTACAATCCGGACGCCACTGTCGATGACGGCAGCTGCGCAGATATTGACGTTTGTGGGGTGTGCGCTGGAGACGGCTCGAGCTGCTCTGGCTGCACGGATTCAACGGCTTGCAACTTCGACCCCGCCGCAACATTGGATGATGGCACTTGCTATTTCGCACCTGACGGAGGCATCTGCGATTGCTTCACGGACTTGAGCATCACCGAATCTTTGGCTGGTGGCGTAGCAGGCTCAGCCGTTTCGTTTGACGGAACCGGAGAAGTTGCAGGTTTAGACATTGTCCTCGATTACACCTCGAGTGCGGGCAGTTGGCCTGCAGACCTCTTGGTTGTGATCACAGCACCATCGGGTGAATGCATTGAATTTGGAGGATTCTCGGCTGCTGTATCAGGTGGCTGTACCGACCTCGGAGGTTACACCTTGTGGCCAGCCGACTGGGCCGTTGACGCTTCCGGGACCTACACCGCATCGCTTGACTTGAGTGCTGCAGGATTGTCCGGGGACGGCTCATGGAGTGTACAACTTGTCAATGGCTATTCTGCTGGAGGAACGGTGACTTACGCCGCGGACATCACGGTGCAAGACGTCTGCATTGGCGGCATCATCGATGGATGTACCGATCCAGCCTCTTGCAACTATGATGCGGATGCCACTGTGGACGACGGCTCTTGCGCCGACTTTGACCTGTGCGGCATCTGTGCTGGAGACAACAGTTCTTGTGGAGGTTGCACCGACAGCACCGCCTGCAACTTCGATCCCGCTGCGGTCATTGACGATGGCTCTTGTGGCGACTTTGACCTGTGTGGCATTTGCGCTGGAGACAACAGCTCTTGCGGAGGTTGCACCGACAGCACCGCCTGCAATTTCGATCCCGCTGCGGTCATCGACGACGGCTCTTGCCTCAGCGATGGTCTTCCTTTTGTCTTGACCATTGTTTTGGACAATTATCCGGGAGAAACCTCTTGGACTTTGACCGATTCCACAGGGACGAGCATCGCTTCGGGAGGTCCATATACGACCGCCGCGGACACGGTGACCGAGAGCTTCTGTGCTGCAGATGGCTGCTACACTTTGACCATGCTGGACAGCTTTGGTGACGGCATTTGTTGCACCTATGGCGCAGGGTCATACACGTTGACCGCTGATGGCAGTACAGTCGCCTCTGGAGGTGCTTACGGTGATTCGGAGGCCACCACGTTCTGTGTGGGTGGAGCGTTCGGCTGCACCGATGCTACGGCCTGTAACTACGACCCCGACGCCCTCTTTGACAGCGGCTCATGTGACTTCAGCTGCTACGGTTGTACCGACCCTGAAAGCTGCAACTACGACGCAGATGCCACCATTGACGACGGAAGCTGCGTGGGAGATGGTGTTGGCATTGGCATCAGCGTGACCACAGACATCTACCCCGAAGAAATCTCTTGGGTGTTGACGGACAGTACTGGAGCCACAGTCGCCTCTGATGGTCCATACTCCGCCGGGAATACAACCATTGATGCATTGGTCTGTGTGGGTGAAGGCTGTTACACGTTCACCATTTCCGACAGCTTTGGAGATGGCATCTACTCTCCAGGTGGATATACCCTGACGGTAGACGGCGTACTGCTCGCTTCGGGTGGTGCGTACGGTGACGGTGAGACCACCTCCTTCTGCACCGACAACCTGAACTTTGGTTGCACCGATCCAACCGCTTGTAACTACGATCCTGATGCAGGTATCGACAATGGAACCTGTGACTACAGTTGTTCAGGGTGCACCCTGCCTTCAGCGTGTAACTACAATCCTGACGCCACCCTCGATGACGGCTCTTGCCTCTTCAACGATGACTGCGGTGTCTGCGGCGGTGACAACAGCACGTGTAGCGGATGTACCGATTCCACAGCATGCAACTTTGACCCGGACGCCACCCTCGATGATGGCAGTTGTGTCTTCGGCGGACTGACCTTTACGATGTCCGTGGTCTTGGACAACTATCCCGCTGAATTCAGCTGGACGCTCACGGACGCTTCTGGCGCGCTCGTCGCTTCCGAAGGATATAGTGGACTAACGGGCACAGTAGAGACCACATACTGCCTCCCCGATGGCTGTTATGACCTCACCGTAAACGACACCTTTGGAGACGGTATCTGCTGCGCTTGGGGAGATGGCAGCTATACGCTCACCGTCAATGGCAGCACAGTGGCCGCCGGCGGAGACTTCGGAACCACAGAAACAACCAACTTCTGCACTGGCGACCTGCCGGGCTGTACCAACCCGATTGCCTGCAACTACAATGAAAACGCCACTGTAGATGATGGCTCGTGCACATACCCCGCTGCAGACAACTTGGACTGCGACGGCAACTGCCTCAATGATGCAGATGGCGACGGCACCTGCGATGAAGACGAGCTCGCCGAGAGCAGCTTTGTCCAACTCGGCTACGATGTCGTAGGTGAGAACACCGTCAACGGAATGACCACTTACAGGGTTTGGGCAGAGTTTGCCGACCCTACTGAGCAATTGGTAGCGGTCTATGGATTCGACTCTGTGCCTCTGACGATCAGCACCACGACATCGTTCTACCAGAACCCACTGGGAGGTGCTTTGGGGGTCAACTACAACCCCCTCCTCTTGTCTGTTGACTCCCTGCTCGCTTTCGACAGCTGGGTCACTGTAGGTGGTGAAGACAATACCGCCGATGTCAGCACCATTGGCCTTGACTTCGTAGACTTTGAAGGTTCAGGTGGCGACTTGATCGCGGACAATGTGAATGGCGGCTCTGTCTTCATTTACCCCGATCTGGAGCCCACAGCTTTCCCTGACGCGAATGGACAGGTGCTGATCGCACAGTTGACCACCGAAGGTGAAGTCAGCCTGACAGTGAACCTTCAGACTCGGACTGCAGATGGTGAGAATCCACAGGTGTTGCAACAGAGCCTCACCTTCCAAGAGGTCTATGAGTGCTTTGGAGACTTCAACACGGACGGACTGATCGGCATCGCCGACCTTCTGATCTTGCTCGGAGACTTCGGGTGCATTACAGGATGTGGTTATGACATGAACGGCGATGGTGGCGTCACCACTTCCGACATGTTGGTCATGCTCGCCATCTTCGGAACGAGCTGCGAATGATGCACCGCTTCTTCTTTTTCATCGCCCTTGCGATCCTGAGTGGAACCTTGTCCGCTCAGGTTTCGCAAGGCGGTGCACCTTGGAAGTGGGGGCAGCCTGACTTTCAAGCCGATTATCCGGAACTGACCACAGCCGAACTGGACTTGGAAGTCTTGGCAGCAGAGGATGCGGTGACCGACCAATTCAAAGAAGCGCCTTGGCGGTTTGGAGTGGAAAGGGAAGTCGACCTGGGTTTGGAAGATGCCGGAGCATGGACTTTGGAAAAAGACCGCTGGATCTGGCGGCTCGGCATCCATTGCCCAGGTGCAACCGGAATCGGCCTGCACCTCAGCAGCTTCGACTTGCCTGTTGGAGCGGTGCTCTATGTCTGGGATGCAACCCGAACACACTTTTTGGGCGGCTTCACAGCAGCCAACGAAAAAGAATGGGGTGCTCTGCCTCTGGGGCTGCTCGATGCAGACCATGTGGTACTGGAATACCAGGAGCCATTGGCAGTCCATGGACAAGGGAGCCTGCGCGTCTCACAAGTCGTACACGGATACCGCCATTTGCTCGCCCATCCAGACAACCCAAGCCAAGCGTCCAGCATGGGGCCTTTCGGTTCGTCCGGAGCCTGCAACATCAACGTCAATTGCCCTTCGGGTTCTGACTGGCAGGTGGCCAAAAGGTCTGTGGCCCTGATCACCAATGGCGGCTTCGCGGTCTGCACAGGAGCGTTGGTCAACAACACCGCAGAAAATGGAACGCCGTATTTCCTGACGGCCAACCACTGTTTGGGTAACCCCAACACCTGGGTATACTATTTCAACCACGAGAGCAGCAGCTGTTCGGGGTCGACGGGACCCACCAACCAAAGTGTTTCCGGCGGCACCCTGCTTGTGAACAGTGGCAGCAGTGATGTGGCCTTGATCCAACTGAGCTCAACACCACCGAGCAGCTATAATGTAGAGTATGCGGGATGGGACGCGAGTGGCGCCACGCCTTCGTCTGCCGTAGGCATCCACCACCCCAGTGGCGATGTCAAGAAGATCTGTTTTGAGAACAATTCGCCCTATACCTCGACCGCAGCAGGTGCACAGGTGTGGTGGATCGATCAATGGGAGTCTGGGGTGACCGAGCCAGGGTCGTCGGGATCGCCATTGTTTGACCAGAATCAGCGCATCATCGGACAGCTCTATGGAGGGGCTGCAGCCTGCAGTGGATCCAACAACAACGGCGCCTATGACTATTACGGGCGCATGAACGTCAGTTGGGGATTGGGCGTTTCTGGTTATTTAGACCCCTTGAATACCGGTCAGCTTACCATTGACAGTTACCCCACGAATTCAAACGCCAATGCAGGCTGCACTTTGCCCTCTGCCTGCAACTATGACCCCGACGCCTTAGAAGACGATGGATCCTGCCTCATCAATGACGCATGCGGTGTTTGTGGCGGAAACGGCACCAGCTGCACCGGCTGCACCGATGCCGCGGCTTGCAATTACGATGGCGGCGCGACCATTGACGATGACAGCTGCCTCTACCCACCAGAAGGCGAACCTTGCGACTGCGATGCAGAGGGGAACCTCGATGCCACATTGACTGGAAACGCCGCCTCTGCGATCTACAGTTTTGATGCTGCAGGTGTGCCTGAAGCCTTGGACATCTCCTTGACGTGGACCAACACTGGCGGAGGCGCGAACTGGCCCGCTGATTTGGCCCTGGCCATCACGGCACCCGACGGGAGCTGTGCCGCCATTGGGGGCTACAACTCTTCTCCTGCGGGATGCAACAGCATGGGCAATTACACGCTGTGGCCCGCCGACTGGCAGAGTTCTACCGAGGGCACCTACACGGCCACTGTGGACCTCGCGGGCAATGGACTCTCTGGAATCGGCTCATGGCAGGTATACCTTTTCAATGGGTATGGCGGATCCACAGGCGCCCAATTCAATGCCACCTGGACCATTTCAGGCCTGTGCAACACTGACGGTGGCGGAGACCCCGGTCCCAGCGATTGCCCACCGGACCTCGATGGCGACGGAACGGTGACCGTGTCAGACGCCCTCATTTTGCTCGGTGATTTCGGCTGCCTCGCAGACTGCAGCGCAGACCTCAACGGAGATGGGCAAGTCACCACCTCCGACATGCTGCTCTTCCTGGGCGCCTTCGGAGAAGTGTGCAACTGAAGCTTTGCGCTCCAATCAACACCAAAAAGCCCCGCAATGCGGGGCTTTTTGTTTGTACCCGGAGCGGGCCACTTCTCGAACTCCTTCTTCAAGAACGTCGATGAACTCTTGGCTCTCCGCGATTCCCTGCAGGAAGAGGGATTGATGGCCAATCTACTCGCCCTGCCCACCAACGCTGGGAAAGGCCCCTCTACCCACATCCCTTACCGTCCTTAAACCACAGTAGTTAGGAGTAGTATGGCCAACACCACAGGCAAGAAGTTCGGGGGAAGACAGAAGGGCACCCCCAACAAGCTCACCAGGGAGTTGAGGGCGGTCTTGAAGGACCTCATACACGAGGAGCTGGAGACCCTGCAAGAGAGAATGGATCATCTCAATCCCAAGGAACGCCTGGAGGTCTTGGTTAAACTCCTCCCCTACGTCCTCCCCAAAGTCTCTCCAGCTTCCCACACCACCGACGAGCCTTTCGAATTTGGTTCCATTAAAATCCCACCGCACTCCGGTACCGTGACGGACACAAAAGCAACCCCGCCATGCTTCACCTCATCCCGTAAATTGCAGGTAACGCAACCAATCTCATGAGGAATCTACTTGCCCTCCTGCTCTTCGTTCCGAGCCTCTGCCTCGCGCAGGTGCCGGACTATGTTTCACCTGACGGCCTGATTGGCTGGTTCCCTTTGAATGGCTCATTGGAAAGCGGAATCATTGGCATCCCAGATGGTCAAATCAGCGGACCTACCGGCACTACCGACCGATTCGGGGTGTCTTGCGGAGCCTTGAGTTTTGACGGGATTAATGACGAGGCAACCATTGATCATTACTCTGGATTTGAGAACCTCGAAGAACTCACAATTTCAATCTGGCTGAATCCAAGTGAATACCCTTCGGCGTACGCAACTTGCGGAGGAGGATACGGGGCCGTGTATGCACTTGTAAGTAAATGGGCATCAACGATTGCTTCACGCACCTTTGAGATTACCTTGTCTGACTGGGGTCCAGGAAGCACTGGCATCAACCCAGACGGGTATCTTCAAGTATGCAACAATTCGGGTGGAGTCACTGGTTGCTTTCAGTCCTCGTCATACGCTACTTTCCCGCTCAACAACTGGACTCATTTGGCCGTGACAATGGGTACTGATACGACTTCAATCTATGTCAATGGTCTGTCTGTATACTCTGGCGAGAGCGGTTCGACCAATGGTAGTCTTCTTCACACATCCAATCCAATTTTCATTGGCAATGCGGAGGCTGCCTCTGCCACATGCCCTCGATTCTACAGCGGACAATTGGACGACCTCGGATTCTGGAACAGAGCCCTGACCCAAAGCGAGGTTGAAAGCCTGTTCTTGTCAACTGCCCCAATCATGGGCTGCACGGACACGACTTCGTGCAACTTTGATGACAGCGCAAACTCGGACGATGGATCCTGTGAATACGGCTGTCTGTATTGCGGAGAAGGCACAGTGTGGGACCCCGTAAATGAGGAGTGCATTGTGGCCAACCCTACCGATACTGACCTCGATGGCTGCACAGGAGTCGGTGATGTTCTCGAGGTGCTCTCAACGTTTGGGCAGTGTTACACCACTTGGACTTGCGGCGATCCGATGAACTATCACAGCTACGATTACGAGACAGTCTTGATTGGCGACCAATGCTGGTTTGCAGAGAACTTACGCACGACGGTTTACGCCAACGGCGACCTGATTCCTGCAGGCCTTACCGGTGAGGAATGGAATTCTACCACTGCCGGTGCTACAGCTTTTTACGCCAACAATGCCTCAAGTCTTGAGGATTTTGGAAGGCTCTACAACTGGTATGCGGTGAACGATATGCGGGGCCTGTGTCCTAGCGACTGGCACGTGCCAAGCGACGAAGAGTTTATGACACTGGAAATGGAATTGGGAATGTCCGAGACAGATGCAAATTCAATAGGCTGGTTTAGAGGTACAGACGAAGGGGCACAACTAAAAGCTTCTGCATCTGACTCACCAAGTTGGAATGGCACAAACACCTCTGGCTTCCATGGCCTCTCAGGCGGGCAAAGATTTGGTGGCGGAAGTTTTGGTGATGACCCATTTTGCTTGTGGTGGAGCGGTACCGACAGTTCTGGAAGTGCTTGGAGTCGTATACTGTCATCAACCTATCTGACGGTTAAACGAGATGTGGTACCATCTAATCATGGCCTTTCTGTCCGCTGCCTAAAGGACACCGAGTAAACTAACCCACCAACCGCCTAACGCCGCCACCGACAAACCCAACGCCAGGCGCATCCATCCAGCGCACAAGTGCCTGCAAGAGACGCGGCAACGATGGTTCGCAGTGCTCAAGGAATTAGGGTTAACTGCGAAAGCGAAGAAGGTGTTGGACGCAATCGGTGTGGAGAAGTACGATCCAGACTTTCTGTAACTGCAAAGCACTGCCATAATTCTACAGATACGGCAGTGGAAGTTTGCAGTGTTAGCGGGTCTTGTAGGCCATCGACTGCCGTACTGCTGCAATTTTGCAGGTAGCAGGAGAGAGCAGCAGAGGTCGTGTGTGAAAAACAATGTGCCATGGAGACAGGCACACAGCAAGCCCCAAACAACACGAAAGCCCAGTAAATACTGAGCTTTCGTTGTACCCGGAGCGGGACTTGAACCCGCACGGCCCTACGGGCCAACGGATTTTAAGTCCGTCGTGTCTACCAATTCCACCATCCGGGCGGGATGGCGAAGTTCTGAAATGAAGATCAATTGAAGGTGAAGAACTGCGAGGAATACTTTCAGGTCACTCCAAATGCGCGGAGACCCAGCGCATCCCCGTCCATATCAGCTCTGCAAAAAGGCCATTTGTCTCGTATTGCCTGGCGATGGTCAACCAGTTTCCATCCATGTCCTGCAGGTATACCTGTTGATCATTCATGTCGGGCTGCTTCTCGACGGCGAGCATAAACGACTGTCCTGGATACTCCCCATCGGGGACCGTCACGTACAAGTAGGGGAACGTGAAATCTTCGGCGATGTAGAGGTCGTAACCCAAGGGAAGAATGCCAATGGTATCAGGATCGAAGTGGAGTACTGAAGGGCCGGGAGGGGACAACTCAAATGGTAAGCCATAGACCGCAAGCACCGCGATGACGTCCCCCGCACCGACGGTTCCGTCGTTGTTGGCGTCCGGATTGAAAGCCTGGGCATGAGCGGGAGCCACCATTAAAAGCGCAAAAAATGCAACGGCCATCCGAAGGTGGAAAGGAAATAAGTGCGGCATTTTGGTCAGTATATCCCAATATACTGCTCTTTTGTCGAATTATTATACATTATCGGCTGAAATCAGGTGGGCGGTTGACTCCATGAATGGAGAACGACTGTGCCTACATCGCCACAAACAGCACGCGCGGCTATCTTCGCGACAACGACCCCGCTATGCCACAGGACGCGCCACTCCACATGGTGGACCTCAAGGGCCAATACGCCCACATTCAAGAAGACATTGACCAAGCTGTGCTGAATGTGATCCGCTCCGGAGCATTCATTCAAGGCCCTGCCGTTAAAGACTTTACCGAGTCGCTCTCCAAGTGGTTGGGCGCTCATGAAGAAGACCCTATTCACGTGGTGCCTTGCGCCAACGGCACTGATGCTTTGCAGGCCGCCTTCATGGCATTGGGACTGCAACCAGGTGACGAAGTCATCACCCCTTCGTTCACCTACATCGCCACGGTTGAGGTCATCCAGCTGCTCCGCCTGACCCCTGTTATGGTGGATGTAGATCCCCATACGTTCACGATGGATCCTCAATCCGTTGAAGCTGCGATCACCCCCCGCACCAAAGCCATCCTTCCCGTCCATTTGTATGGACAATGTGCCGACATGACCGCGTTGAATGGACTCGCCAAGAAGCATGATCTGTATGTGGTTGAAGACACAGCACAGGCCATTGGTTCGACTTGGAAAATGGCTTCCGAAGACGCAACGGGCTCCATGGCCGGCACCATGGGTACCATTGGAACCACCAGCTTCTTCCCTTCCAAGAACCTTGGCGCATATGGCGATGGAGGCGCCTGTTTCACCCGCGATGCCGCACTGGCGGAGCGGTTAAGGATGATATGCAATCACGGATCACGCAAGCGCTATGAGCATGAAATAATCGGCATGAACAGTCGGTTGGACAGCATTCAGGCGGCCATCCTTGGCGTAAAGCTTCCCCACTTACATGGATACAACGCGGCACGCAGATCAGCAGCAGACCGCTACGATGTCCTATTTGAGGACGAGGCTTTGGTTGCGACACCTGTTCGTCACCCCCGCTCACATCATGTTTTTCATCAGTACACTTTGGTGCTGGGGTCGGTTGGGGACGGAGCTGAACGGCGCGATGCCGTTGCCGCACATTTGTCCCAGTCAGGAATCCCATTTGGAATTTATTATCCAAAGCCGATTCATAAACAAGGCGCCTTCATGGGTTTAGGGCTTGACCATCCTGACCTTCCAGTCACCGATGATCTGACGCGCAGGGTCATCAGTTTGCCCATGCATACAGAGCTCACCGACGCGCACACACTCAGGATAGCAGAAACGGTTCGCGAGGCCCTGATTTCGTAACTTTACGTCTCTTGGACTAATCTAATTGTTATGAAAATCGCTGTTGTTGGAACAGGTTATGTGGGCCTTGTGTCTGGAACCTGTTTTGCGGAGACTGGGAATGATGTCATTTGCGTTGACATTGATGCAGGGAAGGTGGAACGCATGCGCAATGGCGAAGTCCCCATCTACGAACCCCACCTCGATGTGCTGTTTGAGCGGAACATCAAGGCGGGCCGTCTCACCTTCACCACAGATTTAGCCGAGGCCATCGAGCCCGCTGAGGTCATTTTCCTCGCCTTGCCTACACCGCCAGATGAGGACGGCAGTGCCGACCTCAGCTACGTTTTGGGCGTGGCCGACCAGCTGGGACGTATGATGACTGAATACAAGGTCATCGTCGACAAGAGCACTGTGCCTGTTGGAACGGCTGAGAAGGTCACCTCGGCAGTGGCCAAGCATGCTACCGTCGAATTCGACGTGGTCTCCAACCCTGAGTTTTTGCGCGAGGGGTATGCTGTGGACGACTTCCTCAAGCCAGACCGAGTGGTCATCGGCGTGGGGAGCAAGCGGGCTGAAGAGGTCATGACGCGGTTGTATCAGCCGTTCATTCGCCAGGGCAACCCATTGATCGTCATGGATGAGCGCAGTGCTGAGCTCACCAAATACGCCGCGAATTCTTTCTTGGCGACCAAGATTACGTTCATGAACGAAATCGCCAACTTCTGTGAGAAGGTGGGGGCCGACGTGGACAAAGTGAGGCGCGGAATTGGAACGGATACACGCATTGGCCCACGTTTTCTCTTTCCTGGTATTGGATACGGAGGCAGCTGCTTTCCCAAAGACGTCCAAGCCTTGCACCGCAGCGGAAACGAAGTCGGGTTCGATTTTGGCATCCTGTCCAGCGTCATGGAAGTGAACGAGGCGCAAAAAACGGTGTTGTTCGACCCCATCCTGAAGCGGTTTAATGGTGACTTGAACGGCGTACACATTGCACTGTGGGGTCTTGCTTTCAAGCCAGAAACAGATGATATCCGGGAGGCGCCTGCGCTCTACATGATTGAGAAGCTAATCGATGCAGGCGCCACAGTAACCGCATTTGACCCCGAGGCCATGGACAACGTGCGCGGCCGTATCGGCGATCGCATCCAATATGCTTCCAGCCTGTACGAGGCCACCGAAGCTGCCGATGCTTTGCTCATTTGCACGGAATGGCAGGTTTTTAGGACCCCTGACTTCGACCGTGTCCGTGAAGGACTCAATAACCCTTGCATTTTCGACGGCCGGAACCTCTACGATGTCGATGACATGGAAGAACAGGGTTGGGAATACACTTCCATTGGCCGCAGAACTACTCCACGACCAGCATGAAGCGCGTTCTGATTACTGGTGCTGCTGGATTTTTAGGGTCTCACCTCTGTGATCGTTTTATTGCCGAAGGACACCACGTTATCGGCATGGACAACCTGATCACGGGTGACCTTAGGAACATCGAACACCTGACCGGCCTCGATCGCTTTGAGTTTCAGCACCACGATGTGAGCCAGTTCATCCACGTCAAGGGTGAGTTGGACTACATCCTTCACTTTGCCTCTCCTGCGAGTCCCATCGACTACCTGAAAATCCCCATTCAAACCCTGAAAGTGGGGTCGTTGGGGGTTCACAATTGTCTCGGACTTGCGCGGGCTAAAAAGGCGCGCATGCTCATCGCCAGTACCAGCGAAGTGTATGGTGACCCTGAGGTGCATCCCCAGCACGAAGAGTATTGGGGACATGTCAACCCCGTGGGACCGCGCGGCGTATATGACGAAGCCAAACGCTTTCAAGAGGCCATGACCATGGCCTACCACACCTATCATGGCTTGGAGACGCGCATTGTGCGCATTTTCAATACCTACGGACCTCGGATGCGCTTAAATGACGGACGGGTGCTGCCCGCCTTCATTGGACAGGCCTTGCGCGGAGAGGATCTCACCGTATTTGGCGATGGCAGCCAAACGAGGAGCTTCTGTTACGTCGACGATCTGATCGAAGGCATCTACAGGCTCTTGTTGTCTGAAGAGAGCCGTCCGGTCAATGTGGGCAATCCCGATGAAATCTCGATTGGCGACTTTGCGGAAGAGATCATTGCACTGACAGGGACCGAACAAAAGGTCATCTACAAGGCACTTCCTACAGATGATCCCAAACAGCGACGACCTGATATCAGCCGCGCTCAAGCGGTGCTGAATTGGACTCCCAAGGTGGGCCGGTCAGAAGGCCTTGCCATTACTTATGACTATTTCCGTGGTCTCTCTGACGAGGATTTGCGCAAAACCGAACACAAGGATTTTACGACCTACAGCTCATGAATCCATCTGAGTCTTCATCATGGTTTGCCCACGAAACTGCGGTCATCGATGAGGGCTGTAGCATTGGGGCTGGCTCCAAAGTGTGGCACTTTAGCCACATCATGACCGGCGCCACATTGGGTGAAGGCTGCAATATTGGACAGAACGTCGTGATCAGCCCTGAGGTGGTCTTGGGCCGGAACTGCAAGGTTCAAAACAACGTGAGCCTGTATACTGGTGTGACATGCGGCGATGATGTCTTTCTGGGCCCCTCCTGTGTCTTCACCAATGTCACCAATCCACGCAGTGCTGTCGTTCGTCGCGGGCAATACGCCAAGACCCACGTGGGCGAAGGTGCCAGTATTGGTGCCAATGCGACCATCGTCTGCGGGCATGACATTGGCGCCTTTGCCTTCGTTGGCGCAGGGGCAGTGGTGACCAAGAACATCCCCCCCTTTGCGTTGGTCGTCGGCAACCCCGCCCGTCACATTGGGTGGATGAGCACTTTTGGACACCGCCTCGAATTTGATGGGTCAGGAAGGGCAACATGCCCGGAGTCAGGCCAAACTTACCTATTTGAAAACGGTGCTGTGCACCTTGAAACACCCTGATCATGAAAGACTTGCACCAGCGATTGCTTGACAAAGAGGCCACTCTTGCCGTGATTGGATTGGGCTATGTCGGCCTTCCCATCGCCTTGGCATTTGCACGACACATTCGCGTCATTGGATTTGATATTCATGCCGGTCGGGTCGAGCAGATGAAGCAGTGCATTGACCCCAGTGAAGAGCTCGATGAGTCCGCCTTTGATGGGTGTGACATCACCTTCACTGCCAATCCGGAAGACCTCAAGTCGGCCCAATTTTATGTTGTAGCCGTCCCTACGCCCATCAACGCCACCAACCAACCCGACCTCAGCCCACTCCTTTCCGCTTCAAAAACGGTGGGACAGGCCCTCTCTGCTGGAGACTACGTTGTCTATGAGTCGACGGTCTATCCAGGCTGCACCGAAGAAGATTGCATCCCTGTTCTTGAAGCGCACAGCGGCTTGACTTTTGGCCAGGACTTCAAAGCGGGCTACAGCCCAGAGCGCATCAACCCAGGCGACAAAGTCAATACCATCGAAACCATTGTGAAGGTGGTCAGTGGCAGCGACGAGGAGAGCTTGGACGTCATTGCCCGGACCTATGACCTCGTGGTCAAAGCCGGCACCCACCGCGCATCGAGCATCAAAGTGGCCGAAGCGTCTAAGATCATTGAAAACACCCAACGCGACGTCAACATCGCCCTCATCAATGAGTTGAGCATCATCTTCAACCGAGTGGGAATCAACACCTTCGAGGTCCTCGAAGCCGCCGGAACCAAGTGGAACTTTCTCAAGTTTACCCCTGGGCTTGTGGGGGGGCACTGTATTGGCGTGGACCCCTACTATTTGACGTGGCGGGCCGAGAAGCTGGGCTACCATGCTAAGGTCATCAACTCTGGCCGCTACGTCAACGACAGCATGGGATACTATGCTGGAAAACAAGTCGTTAAGCGCCTCTTAGAGCAGGGAATCAACCCTTTGGAGGCCAGGGTCCTTGTCATGGGGGTCACCTTCAAGGAAAACGTTTCTGACATCCGCAACTCCAAGGTGTTTGATGTGATCAGGGAACTGCACTCTTTTAATGTGGAAACAGACGTGATCGATCCCTATGCCGCCACCGATCAGGTCGACCGAGAATATGGAGTGGGCATGAAGGAAGCGCCCACAGAAGCGGGATACGATGCGGTCATTGTGGCGGTCAATCACCAGGAGTATGTCGGCTATGATTCCGATTCCTTTCACCGTCTGTTCAAGGACAGGGACAAAGGATTCTTGGTGGACATTAAAGGCATTTACCGCCACCTTGCAGCAGACCTCAATTACTGGAGTTTCTGATCATGGCCCAACAAACGCACCATCCCCAGGTTTTGCTGATTACAGGTGGAGCCGGCTTTATCGGCTCTCACGTGGTGCGCCGCTGGGTCAACCGCCATCCCGAGGTCCGGGTCATCAACCTCGACGCCTTGACCTACGCCGGAAACTTGGCCAACCTCAAGGACATTGAGGGTGCTCAGAACCACCGTTTTGTCAAAATGGACATCGGCGATACGGAAGCGGTCACGAACCTGCTCCGCGAAGAACAAGTCGATACGGTCATGCACTTGGCTGCAGAAAGCCATGTGGACCGCAGTATTTCTGGTCCGATGGCCTTTCTTGAGACGAACATCATGGGAACAGCCTCACTCCTTTCGGCCTGCCGCACTGTGTGGATGGAGCAAGGAGGATTTGAGGGCAAGCGCTTTCACCACGTTTCCACAGACGAAGTTTATGGCTCGCTTGGTGAGGAGGGGTTCTTCACAGAGGACACGGCGTATGACCCACGCAGCCCGTACAGCTCCTCCAAAGCCGCCAGTGACCACATCGTTCGGGCTTGGCACCACACTTACGGCATGCCGATGGTGTTGTCGAACTGTTCCAACAACTACGGTTCCTTCCAATTTCCGGAGAAGCTGATCCCACTGTTTATCCGCAACGCCGTTCAGAAAAAGCCCCTTCCCGTTTATGGTCAAGGCGTCAATGTGCGCGATTGGTTGTGGGTGGAGGACCACGCTTCCGCTTTGGAGGTCATCATCACGTGTGGAGCGGATGGCCGCACGTACAACATTGGCGGAGAGAATGAGTGGAAAAACATCGACCTCATCCGTTTGATGTGTCGCCAACTCGACGGCAAACTGGGCCGTACTGAAGGCGAAACCGAACAGCTGATCACCTATGTTCAGGACCGTGCTGGTCACGATATGCGATACGCCATCGATGCAGCCCGCCTGCGCGACGAACTCGGATGGAGGCCCTCGATCACCTTTGAGGAGGGGCTGGACCGCACCATCGACTGGTACCTCTCCAATGAGGATTGGCTCAACGAAGTCACCAGTGGGGCTTACCGCGATTACTACGACGACCAATACGGGGACCGCTGATGGGCCTTTGGTCTCAAATTTTTGGTTCCTCTAAGGGCAAGAAATCGGCGAAAGACCGAGAGGCGCTGGACTTGTCCGCATTTGCTGTCGACTACCACAGCCATTTGGTGCCGGGCGTAGATGATGGCGCACCCGATTTGGAGGCATCATTGGAAATGATCGACGCTTTGGTCTCTCTGGGGTACCGTGGAGCGGTCACCACACCCCATGTTATGCCAGGAATGTATCCCAATACTCCGGAGACCCTGCGCCCACCTTTTGAGATGCTGAAGCAAGCTGTGTCTCAGCGTCACCCTGATTTCAAGCTGGCCCTCGGCGCGGAGTACTTCCTCGATGCAAGCCTACTGGATACCGTTCTAAACGGTGGTGAGCTCCTTGCTCCCGGCGGGAGACTGCTTTTCGAATTGGCTTTTTCCGCTCCGCCCGACCCCGGTATGCTGCAGGAGTTTTTGTTCGAGGTTCAGCTGAAAGGCCTTCGGCCCGTCATGGCCCACATTGAGCGCTACCCCTATTGGCACCATGAACTCAACCGGTTCGAAGAACTCCATGAGCAGGGCGTGACCTTACAGGTGAATGCCGCGTCCTTGGCTGGCGCATATGGCCCTGAAATCCAACAAGCCGCCGAGACTTGCATCGACCAAGGTTGGGTGCGGATCTTGGGAACGGATGCCCATGGCATTCGGCACATCGACGCCTTGCATGCTTCGAGGTTCCGGCCCGCTGTACACCAGCTTGCTGAGGTGGCATTGAATTCCACCCTGCTGTAAGGTCAAGGACGCCTTTGGGGCCCCACAACTTTTGCGAGGCTATCGCGAGGTTACCCTACTGGTGCCAGACGAACAATCAGTCCTTCGAGTGGATCTGCCAACTGAATCTGGCAGCCGAGACGGCTCTCATCTTTCACGTGAAAGGCCTCGTCGAGCATGTCCTCCTCATCGTCTGATTTCTCCGACATCGCATCTGCGTGCTCACTCTCCACATAACAATGGCAGCTGGCGCACATGGCCATACCTCCGCAGGTTCCTTCCACAGGCAGCTCTGCGCTCTTGCAGAGCTCCATGACGTTCATGTTCATATCGGTGGGTGCATCCAGCTCGTGGGACACCCCCTCTCGGTCGATGACGGTAACGCGAATGATGGACATATTTAGAATCCGTTGACCCCGTTGACCGTCGTGTACTTGAGCACGAGGTTCTTATCGGGGTAGATGCGTTTAAAGGCACTCTGCACCATCAAGGTGGCCTCGTGGAAGCCACACAGGATCAGCTTGAGTTTGCCTGGATAAGTATTGATGTCGCCGATGGCGTAGATGCCCTCGACGTTTGTGCTGTAGTCCAATGTATTGACCTCGATGGCGTTCTTGGTGATGTTCAAGTTCCAATCGGCGATGGGACCGAGCTTGGGACTGAGTCCAAAAAGGGGCACCCAGTGGTCGGTTTCGAGCCGAAGCTCCCCTTCTGTTTTGTGCTTGACGGTCAACCCTTCAAGGTGGCCGTCACCGTCTACGCCTACCACCTCACCATTGGTGAGCAACCGGATTTTGCCGGAAGCGGCCAAATCCAACACCTTCTGGACACTGTCAGGATGACCTCGGAACCCGTCGCGCCTGTGCACCAGGGTGACCTCGGAGGCCACACCATCTGCGAGGAAATTGGTCCAATCAAGGGCACTGTCCCCTCCGCCACTGATGACGACCTTTTTACCGCGGTAGAACTCGGGATCCTTGATGATGTACTCTACGCCTTGGTCTTCATACTCTGCCAAGCGCTCCACAGGTGGCTTACGGGGCTCAAAGCAGCCCAATCCACCAGCAATGGCGATGATGGGCGCACGGTGCACAGTACCCCGGTTCGTGGTGACAATAAACTGATCTTCCTCGTCCTTGACGATGGTCTCAGCCCGCTCGCCGAGGGTAAACCCTGGCTGAAACGGCTCGGCCTGTTCCATCAGGCGGTCCACCAAGTCGCCCGCCAAGATTTCCGGATAGGCCGGAATATCATAAATCGGTTTCTTGGGATAGATCTCAGCGCATTGCCCTCCCGCTTGGGGCAGGGCATCAATGAGATGACAACGCAGCTTGAGCAAGCCTGCTTCGAAGACGGTGAAGAGCCCGCATGGGCCGGCACCGATGATGAGGATGTCCGTCTGGATCATGATCGATTGCGCGGCGAAGGTAGTTTCTGCGCCGGCTGACAACGCAACAACGGCAAAGCCTTCGTGTTCATCCCATTGCCGAACCTGGCATATTGATGGCCACAACCTCTGTGACCTCGGGAACCACACGGCGTACAGCCTCTTCTACCCCGGCACGCATGGTCATCGCAGCCTGGGCACAATGGGCGCAGGCCCCTTGGAGTTCCACCTCGACCACCAGGTTATCGCGCACTCCCACCACTTTGATGTCACCGCCATCAGAGCGCAAGAAAGGCCGCAACTCTTCCAACGCACGGTCAATGCGCTCGGTCAAAGCTTGGGCGTCTGGGACAGGGTTCATGTTGTGAATTTAAGGCGCAGATGTGGGTGCCACCTCAGGAGCGGGCTGGTCCTTCAGCACGTCGAGCATGCGGTCGGTGAGGGCCGCAATGGCCTTGGCCGATACCGTGCCTTCTTGAAGTGCCGCTGGCCGGCCTGCATCGCCCGCCTCGCGAATGGCTTGTACCAAAGGCAACTCCCCAAGAAACGGCGTTCCTGATGCTTCTGCATAACGCTTTACGCCGTCCCTTCCGAAGAGGTGGTACTTGCGATCAGGCATGTCCGGCGGCGAGAAATACGCCATGTTTTCGACCAAACCCAACACCGGAACATTGATGCTCTCCAATTGGAACATGGACACCCCTTTTCGCGCATCGGCGAGCGCGATGTCCTGCGGCGTGCTGACCACCACCACGCCACTCAACGGAACCAACTGCACCAGCGAAAGGTGCACGTCGCCAGTTCCAGGAGGCAGATCAATCAACATGTAATCGAGCTCTCCCCAATCCCCATCGGTAAAAAGCTGTCCCAAAGCCTTCGAAGCCATTGGACCGCGCCACACGATGGCCTGATCAGGATCTGCAAAAAAACCGATGCTCAGCATCTTCACCCCGTGCGCTTCTACAGGGCCAATCATGGACTTCCCCCCTTTCTCTACTGGCAACGGCTTCTCGCGGACCACATCAAACATGGTCGGCATACTCGGCCCGTGAATATCGGCATCGACCAATCCCACCTTATGGCCACGACGGGCCAATTCAACAGCGAGGTTCGCAGTCACCGTGCTCTTCCCCACACCCCCTTTGCCACTGGCGATGGCGATGATGTGCTTGACGCCAGGCAACACCTTGCGCGTTTCCAAACTGCGTTCGTTCGAGCCAAGCGGCACCACTTCTACCTCCACAGCAATGGTCAAGCCCGTCGATGCCGCGAGTTTCTCGATGGCAAATTCCACGGCTTCGCGCATACGCTGGCGCGCATGCATGGCAGGGCTCGAGGATTTGATGCGCAACCGCGCCTTCCACTGCCCTTCGGCATTTTCGAGTGACAAGACCTCCACGAGGTCCAATGCCACAATGTCCTTGCCCAATTCCGGTTCAATCACCCCACTCAGGGCGCCGATGATCTGCTCTACAGTCAGTGTTGCCATGGTTCAAAGTTCGGTGGAAGGGTCCCAGTATCGCTCACTAAAGTCCACCACCTGATGATCTGCTATTTCAACGCCTTCTGACCGCAGCCGTTCGGCCATGGTGTTGGGCGTCGGGAAATGCATGCGTCCGCTCAATAACCCCAGACGGTTTACCACCCGATGCGCAGGCACAGTGGTCCCGTTTGATTCAAGTGCCCGGTTCATGGCCCACCCCACCATGCGGCTGGAACGCGCCGCGCCGAGATAGCGCGCGATGGCACCGTAACTCGTGACCCGCCCCGGAGGAATGAGCCGTGCAACGGCGTGAACGTCTCGCTCAAAATCCCCCGACCCTGGCCGGGATGTCGGGGCAGATGTAGAACCCAGCAAACTCACACGCGGGTCCTTAAGTAATGAATGTTCTTGCCTTCTTCGAGCCAACGCTGTTCGTAATAGGTGCGGATGTTCAGGACGTCCGCGAACTCAGGAGGCACCCTGTGGACGAGGTCTGCATAGACATCCTGTGAGTCTTCGAGGATTGGAAAGCCCGATTGCAGCCAGCCTTCTTTGGACAAGGCGTACAAAAGTGGGCTGTCGCTTTTCACGTGAATGAGCCCCTCCGGCACCATGAATTGTCGGTAACGCCGCAGAAAAACCTCCGATGTAATGCGCTTTGTACCCTTCTCGTCTTTGGGCTGTGGGTCTGAGAAGGTGAGCCAGATTTCGCTGACTTCCCCTTCGGCAAAAAAGTTCTGGACGAATTCAATTTTCGTGCGCAAGAAGGCCACGTTGTTCAGTCCTTCTTCTTGGCTCGTCTTGGCACCGCGCCAAAACCGGTGGCCTTTGATGTCCACGCCGATGAAATTCCGTTCAGGATGCCGACGGGCAAGGCCTACGGTGTACTCGCCTTTGCCACAACCCAACTCCAAGATGATGGGGTGATCGTTGCCGAAAACCTCTTGCGCCCAGCGCCCCTTGTGCAGACCGGCCCCGTCCACAATGGATTTGAGATCCGGTTCGAACACGTGGGTAAATGCCGCGTTCTCCTTCCATTTACGGAGCTTGTCCTTGCCCATGAGGTGCGAAATTACGCCTCATGAGCGGTGGAACTCACTCAAAAGGATCAACGGCGACAAAGCGGCATGTTTTGTTTGCCATCCTCGACTGGGGCCTGGGCCATGCCACCCGCTCTTGGCCCCTGATCGTGCAGAGCCGACGGTCCGGTGCGGACGTTACAGTAGCCTCGCGCGGTGCGGCTGCCGCTTGGCTGCAAAACAGGATGAACGCCATCGTCGCTCAAGAGCAGCGCGAAAGCGCCACCGAGGTGCCGCCATGGCTGTGCTTGGAAAAGCCTGGCGTTCACATTCGCTACGCCAAAGGGCATTTGACCCTTCCTCAGATTGCCCTGCAAATGCCCGCGTTCCTGAGGAGCATTGCCCAAGAACGGCGCTGGATAAAATCGCTCCTGGAGCATACGGCCATCACCCATGTGATCAGCGACAACTGTTATGGCGCCCATCCACCATCTCACGATGTGCCATCGGCGTTGATCACCCACCAAGCATCCCCACCTGTCCCTGCCTTCTTTCAGGGAATGGCCAAAGCCCAAGTTTCCCGGTGGATGGAGGCCTTTGAAGAAGTGTGGATTCCCGATACCGATCAGCGAGCACTCGCGGGAGAACTTTCCCTGCCTACCATCGCACACCACCGCTTCATAGGGCCACTGAGCCGTTTTTCCGTGGACGATGGCACCGGGGAAAGCGAGGCGGAGCCTCCATCGCTGGTGGGCATCGTGAGCGGTCCCGAGCCCCAACGCAGCCTCATGGAGGTTGCACTTCTTGAGTGCTTCGCCCGAGATGGCCGCAAGGCCGTGGTCTTTTCTGGAGACCCCAACGGTGCGCCTAAAACAGTAAAGAATGTGGAACTCCTTCCCAACCCTTCGGACGGCCGCATCCGCCATGCCCTGACCCACGCAGATTGCATCGTCTGCAGAAGCGGATACTCAAGCCTCATGGACCTGACCGTTCTGGGCTTGAAGGCGATTCTTGTGCCCACACCAGGTCAACCTGAGCAAGAATACCTGGCCGAGCTCTGGCACAAACAGTGGGGATGGCACCGCATACATCAACATCAATTGGCTGAATTTCAACCACCCCCTCATTTGGAAGGCCAAACGGTTCCGTTGTCGGAGGTCCATCATGGCCGCCCTGATTGGATGCAGCATTGGCTCAGCCCGTCACAACACCCAGCTGCGCACACTGCATAGCCGAATGGTCCGCAAGGCCCTTTCCGATGAAGTTCCCCGATGACCTGGACAGCCGGGCATAGTGATCAGGCTAAACCGCGCCATTCCCGGAGCAAACCGCACAAGGCGAAGGGATGTAAATTGCCGGTATGACGGACGATGAGCGCTATATGAGGCAGGCCTTGGACCAAGCCCACCGCGCGGCGGAATTGGGCGAGGTTCCTGTGGGTGCTGTCATCGTCGCGGGAGGACGCACCATTGCAAGGGCACACAACCTGTGTGAACGGCTCCACGATTTCACGGCACACGCGGAAATGCAGGCCTTTACCTCTGCGAGCGAATTTCTAGGCGGCAAGTTTCTGGACCAGTGCACGCTCTATGTCACTTTGGAGCCGTGCCCCATGTGTGCTGGCGCAGCATTTTGGACCCGCATAGGGCGGGTGGTATACGGTGCCAAAGACGAAAAACGTGGGGGACTGGATTTCTCGGGAAAGCGCGACGAAGGCCTTTTACACCCCCGCACAGAATTGGTGGGAGGCGTGCTCGGGTCCGAATGTGCGGAACTCCTGACCACCTTCTTCTCAAAACGAAGGAAATCCTGAGCGACCTGCAACTACTTTTGAAGGGTGGAGGAGTTCAACCGCGCATACCTAGATGCCCTCAGCAGGGACATTGCCGACAAGAAGGTTGATCTTCTTCAGGCTCGGATCGTGGACTTACACCCTGCCGACATCGCTGAAATCCTGGACAGACTTGATGACGAGGAGGTTCAGTATCTCTGGAATTTGATCGAAACCGAGGAGCGCGGAGATGTATTGGTCGAGTTGGAAGAAGACGTAAGGGTCGCCTTGCTCGGCAATCTCTCCGACCGTGAAATCGCAGAAGAGGTCCTGGAGAACATTGACTCGGACGATGCCGCGGACGTGGTTTCGGAATTGCCCGAAGAGCGGGTAGCTGAGGTCATCAAGCAGCTCGACACCGAGGACAGAGAAGACCTCCTCAGCTTGCTGCGATACCCAGAAGGGTCTGCCGGTGCCTTGATGGGAACCGAGCTGATTCGGGTCGAACTCGACTGGACGGTTTCGCACGCCATCCGCGAAATGCGCAGGCAGGCAGAAGACGTGGAGACGGTGCACAGCGTTTACGTGGTGAACGCTTCGGGTCAATTGCTGGGACGGCTGTCCCTTAAGAGGTTGCTGCTCACGGCCACCAGCACCCGCAGCACCATAGGCGACCTCTTCAAGGAGGACGACACACGCGCAGTCAAGGTGACCGAACCGGACGAAAAAGTGGTCCAGTTGATGAAGAAGTATGACCTCGTGGCCTTGCCCGTCGTGGACGATCACAACCGTTTGCTCGGCAGGATCACCATCGACGATGTGGTGGACCTCATTGAAGAAGAGGCCGAAAAAGACTACCAGCTCGCGAGCGGATTGAGCGACGAAGTCGAGAGTGACGACTCGTTGTGGGACATGACACGCGCCCGCCTTCCTTGGCTGCTCATCGGGCTCTTTGGTGGACTCGCTGGCGCATACGTCATCGGGGTTTTTGACATTCAACGCTTTCCCTCCATGGCATTGTTCATCCCCTTGATCGCCGCCATGGGAGGCAATGTGGGGGTGCAATCTGCCGCCATTGTGGTCCAAGGACTGGCTGCTGGGCGCAACCCTCGGGACGAGCGCCTGTTGCCGCGATTGCTCAAAGAATTTTCGGTGGCCCTGCTCAACGGCGCCATATGCTCAGTGGTCATTCTCGGAGCGAGCATGGCTTTGGGATACGGTTGGAACCTGAGCGTGACGGTGAGCCTCTCTCTCATCGCTGTGGTGATTTTCGCTGCACTGTTTGGCACGTTTGTGCCCCTCACTTTGAATCGGTTTAAAATCGATCCCGCATTGGCCACCGGCCCCTTCATCACGACAGCCAACGACATCATTGGCCTGATCATCTACTTCAGTATCGGCGTGCTGATGTCAGCCTGACAACATGAAGGTGCTCTTTCTTGATACCGTGCACCCGATCCTTTCGGAAAGGCTCACCACTGCGGGCATGACCTGCATAGACGGCACCAAGCAACCGCCCATTGAAGCCATCAGGAGCCACCGTGACGCCGCTGGCATCGTCTTGCGCAGCCGCATTCGTGTGGACGCCGAACTCCTCGATTTGCTGCCCGCGCTGCAGTTCATTTGCCGATCCGGCGCAGGCCTTGAGAACATCGACCTCGCCTCGGCTTCGGCTCGGAATATCGCCGTATTCAATAGCCCTGAGGGCAACCGCGACGCGGTGGGTGAACATGCCCTTGGCATGCTCCTGTCTTTGATGAACTTGCTGCGCGAAGCCGACACATCGGTCAAGCAAGGGCATTGGGACCGGGAGGGCCACCGAGGCACCGAGCTGGCTTCCCGCACGGTAGGCATCCTAGGATACGGCCACATGGGCAGCGCATTTGCCGGTAAACTCTCGGGCATTGGTTGCCGCATTCTTGCTTGCGACCCATACCGTAGCGGTGTGGAGAGCGGGCATCAAAGCACGGTACACCACGTGGATTTGGCGACGCTACAGCGCGAAGCCGATGTCCTGAGCATCCATTGTAACCTCACTCCCGAGACCAAAGGCATGGTAGACCGAGAGTTTCTCTATGGCTTTGACAAGCCCATCGTGCTCATCAACACCGCACGGGGCCCCATTGTAAGCTCCTCCGGCCTCCTTGACGCCCTCCAGACAGGACATGTGGTCGCCGCCGCCCTCGACGTCTTTGAAAGGGAAACAA
>CAJQJX010000061.1 GCA_905478795.1 uncultured Flavobacteriales bacterium | reverse complement strand
GTCGACTTATCCTGCGCGAAAGGAGCCCCTTCGCCAGGGCGTATTTCTTCTAGGAAGGCGTCGAAATGAGACACATCGCCTTCCTCGAAATAGCGGAAGCAAGCGCGTTGCAGCCAGAGGTCGCCAAACAGACTTTGTGCCAGCCAAAACTGGGTCCAGGCGCTCCAAGTATCAAACTTCCCCATGGCGGCATATGCCCGGGAAATTGTACTGTCAGAGTGCTTCCATTGCGTACGGTGCAGCACTTCCATCTTGGAGAAAGCTGCCGTGGAGAAATCCCCTTTGCGCACTGGCCCCTCTTCTTTTCCAAAGGCAGACAACAGGTGTCGCGCACCATAGTACACGCTTTCAAAGGTGTGGATCAGGCCATTGGAGTACAAGGGGTCGATAAAGCCGAAGGTAGACGGAGCGGTGAAATGCCTTTCTCCCACCGATTGACGTGAAGCGTATTGCAAGCGACTGGTTCGTGTAAACGGCATGACAACCTCAATGCCCTCGAGGTGAGCCGCAATGTCCGGAAAGCGCGCGATGAAAGCGCGAAACTCCTCCTCTGCGGACATCGACATGTCCTCGGGGTAGACCCTTGGATCTAACATCAGGCCAACACTGGCCTTTTGAGATTCAGAACGGTTGAAATTGTCGAAGGGGATGACCCACATCCACCCCCCGTCGAACATGTGGTGAAAGGTCCCTTCATGCCACTTCCGTCCTTGTGAAGGCGATGCATGGAGGTTATCAAAGGGTTGCAGCCCTTCGACATGGGCAAAAATTGTCCGACTGTGGGTCTGGGGCTCAGGCGCTCCGTCTCGGTACCCCATCTTCTGGACCAACCTTGAACCGCGCCCCGAAGCGTCGACATAGTATTCACCGCTGTAGTCGGCTTGCGGACTGGACACTACCACCCCTTCTGCACTGATGCTGACATCGGTGATGGGGGTCTCCTCGACATAATCAGCACCATAACGAATGGCCGCATTGAGTAAGAATTGGTCGACTTCTTCTCGATAGAGGTGACTTTCACTGTAGAAAGGCAAATGGGGCGGCACGAGCTGGTGCATGCGATCGGTGGACAAAGCTTCCCCCTCCGTGTGATGCGCAAAACCAATGCTGTGCTTCAATCCGCAAGAAGGAGTGATGTGGTCTACAATGCGATCGGCATGGCTCAAGTGCCCAATCTCAGGTATGCCAAAGCGCTCCCCAATGATGAATGGCCAAATGGCACTCTGAGGCAGCAAAGCCTCACCCAGTGCGAATCGCGGATGTTTCCCGCGCTCTATGATTAAAACCTTGAGGCCCTCTTTGGCGAGAATGCTGGCCAAAGAGGTTCCATAGATGCCTGAACCAGCAATAATGACATCGTAGTGAGGTTGGGGCTGTGACATGGTAGAAGTCTTGGTCCTACAATGAGAGGAGGACCGACAAGAACATCAATGACCAAAGTCATCAAAAGCCCTGATAACCATCATCCAGTCGAACCATCAGCGCTTGACCATCCGCGTCACTTGTTGACCTTGCTGGGAAGAAAGGCGCAATGTGTAGACCCCCGGACTCCAATTCCCCGCATCCAGCACGAAGGGCAGCATCACGTCTTGGGCCGCATAAATCGCCCGCCCTGAAGCATCCAAAACCATCAAGTCTCCTCCCCCTTTACCAGTCACTACCGCGGCATTGAAGACTGGATTGGGCGAAACAGCAAGCTCCAATTCCACACCCTCCGTTGGCCGATGCTCGGTAACGTTCATCACGACCTCCTCTGGAGATACAGGCCAATTCAAAGCGTCCGTGATCAAGGTGCAATTCCCATCGGTTGCTGTCAGCACGTATTCGCCTGGAACGGCCGGGGTATATCCACTGCCTTGCCCCACCAAAACACCATTGAGATACCAGGCAAACACCAAAGGCTGCACCCCGCCAGTGACCGCTGCCGAAAGTCCGGATTCCGTGGGCTGAATCGACACATCTACCCCATCCATACAGGGGCCGAAAATCGCAAAAAACTGGTCATCTTCCTGCAGGGCGACTTCTACAAAAGGGTCATTGGCGTCCACCAACCCCATGTCAATGTGAAGGTTGTTTTGCCACCCTAAGAATCCATACCCCATGCCAGGAACGGCGGCGAGACGAATGGGGCATTCTCCAAAGTACTCGCCATTCCACCCCGCTCCCAGTCCAACCATCTCGTTGACCGTGACCTCGCCACCGAAAGGCGGAGACCAGTTGACGGTCAACAACTCTGGAGCGCTGTAGCCGAATTCATCGCGCACTTGACTGCGCTCAGGGGAGGCCCTAACCTCATTGTGATTGCGCATGTGTTCCACGCGCTGTTGCCAATAGGACAGTGATGCAGGTGAATCCCACTGTTCGATGTGGTGCACCATTGCCGGCGCTAAGTTGGCTGCCGCCATGGACAAGCGTGCATCAAAGACCTCTGCCGAAAAAGAGGTCTCCAACAGATCGCAGGTTCTGGTGGCGAAATGGCATTGGTACTCGTCGTCCGCTAGCACCTTCCTAAAGAGGTCAGTAAACCTGGAGTCATAAGGGGGATTCAAGGTCAAGTTGAGGTAGTTGTCATAAGGACTCGTCCCCCAGGCACCAAAGCAGGCATCGGTATCGTAGAGCATGGGGCGCCACAACCCATCCCCGGTATTGGCACGGAAAAACTTGACGTTGTTTTGGCCCCATGGCGCTGCAATCCAGTCGACATTCTGCCCATGGATTTCGAAAATGTGGTAGTCGATGTAGGAGGCCACATCAAAGTTCTGGGCGAAAGCCTCACGAAAAGCAACAGAACCATCGGGCAGCTGCAACATTGGATCGACTGTAGCCTCAAATGCACTGGGCCCGCCATTGAGCGACGTGAAGGCGCTCACGAGGTCCACCGCATTGTCATCCCATCCAAAGTTGTCTTCTACGAATTGCTCATCGGCCTTCTCCCTCGCTCCATAAACGCCCCAGTATTCTCCATTGAGATACACCTCCACGGGACGCCATCCCGACGCCACCACATTGGTCTCCAATGCCAGCTCTCCGTAAAAGGCATCTTGGAATTTGTTTTCCCATGACGCCTGTCCCCCATTGCGCAAGTTCAGGTTGCCAAACTCCTCAATGCTGGGCTTTGAGCCAAACACCGCATGCTCCAATGGTCCTGAATAGCGTTTTTTGAAGTCTAACCTAAACGAGCGTTGCGGCTCGGCGCGTGACCATCCGCCGTGGATTTCAAGATCCAAACGGGCCTCGGCCACCGGATCTCCTGCCCCATCGAACCACGTCAACCGGCTCTCCCGGGACCATGGCTGCCAAAAATTAGACCCGAAAAAAGGATAGTCTTGGCCTGCATTGGGCCCCGAAACATAAATGCCCGTATTCCAATCCCACAGGTGGTCAGGTTGGGTAAAGATGCTCACCTTTTGCAGGCTCGTTGAAGGTTCGTTGACAAAGTAAATCCGGTCAACAGTCTCGCTTGGAACCATCCCCTCTCCGAACGCCTTGACGCTCAACACTGCAGTTTCCGCCGGATTCCAAAAACCGGTGAACACTGGAGAAGAGGGAGTCGGCTCGGAACCATCTGTGGTGTACCGCATGCTCACCGGGGGCAATACTTGACCTGGAGGGCCTGAAGACACCCCTGGAGAGACCGTCACAGAGGTGGCCGTGTACACGCCCGACGCAGGCTCCACAATTGGTGTGGGGGCAATGTGAGCAAGGCAACTGGCGAGATTGGCACTGCCCGGGGTCGGTGCGGTGAAATAACACCAATCTGACGACCCTTCTGCACGACCCATTGTCACTCCAGACCTCAACTCGGACGGCAGCGTGGCCAGATCCAACAAGTCTCCTGCAGCATTCGAGAGAATCACAGGCTCGCCTGGCTTCAACTTAAAATTGGTATGGAACTCTGGGGCCTCTGGCTCCAACCAATCGGGCAGGATGCCAAAGGGAACTGGAGTCGGAGCCGATCGGGCCAAAGCCAAGAATGGACGTGCCGTGAGGTCTGAGGAATTGACGTTGTCATTGTGCACCTGAACGGCCAGCACATTGGGACCTTCAACCAACCACTCGCGCGGATCAAAAGGCACATTCTCGGGAACGCCTCCAGAATAGAGGACCGCCTCGTGCAAGCCTGCAGCAAAAGCGTTGTGAGCCACCGACACCTCGTTCATTGTGGATGAGCGGGCGAACTCTCGGCCGTTGAGGAAAGCCACATAGCCATCGTCGTAGTCCATTGCCAAGACCCCTTGAACCAGCTCCTGAACGTTGACTCCAATAAAGGTTCTGCGCATAAAGACCACACTGCTGTTAATGGTGGTGGCATCATCGCCGTCGCCATAGCCAATGCTACCTGGGCCCATTTGCCAACCGGAGTCGTCAAATTCCAAGGTGCGCCAGTCGGTATCCAACGGTTGATTGGGCACCAAGTAGCGCCAACTATCGGTATCATCAGCAGGACATTCCCAGTGGTCAACCGCAGCGATGTCGCGCCCTGAACACCACAACAACAGCCTCTCTTGTGGAGCGAGCGTAACGTTGGGCAGCCTCCATTTCCCCCAATCATTTGGGTCATCAGACAACCTCAGGTCACCCAACGCAACGGATGCTCCCCCTGCATTGACCAACTCAATCCAATCCTCACCACGCCCCAAGCCGTCCTCTAGATTTCCGAATGCATCAACTTCTGCAATCTGCACTTGAGCGGTTAACGGCCCTGAAAAAACCAAGAAAGTGAACAACACTCCCTTGCAAATACGCCCATAGGCCTCACTATTCTTCACGTGATGAATTTACTCCTTGCATGGCTGTAATCCCAAGTGAACCATGACCCTCATTCACCATCATTCTCTGGATTTATGCGGTTCGATGTTGCAAAAGTCACTTCTCCTCGTAAATTCACGCCTCATTTTTATACGTTTTACCCCATGCAGGGCACAGTTAAATTCTTCAACGACGACAAGGGCTACGGCTTCATCACTCCCGAGGACGGGTCCAAGGATGTCTTCGTTCACATCAAAGCAGTCACTGGTGATATCGCCGACGGCTCATCAGTCACTTTTGACATCAAAGAAGGTCCTAAGGGCCTCAATGCAGTCAACGTTCAGGTCCAATAAGGCCTGCTTAAGTCCCTGCGAGTTACGCAAACATTGCCCACCCCGGTGGGCTCACGATAACGAAAAAGACCGGCTCACGCCGGTCTTTTTTATTGGAACCCATCGGCCTTCCCTGTGCAGCCTCCTCGGCTCCAACGCCATCATCAAAAAGCCCC
>CAJQJX010000060.1 GCA_905478795.1 uncultured Flavobacteriales bacterium | reverse complement strand
GTTGGCCGGAACGGAGGAGAGCCCGGGCGAAACCATCATTTACGAGGGTCGCCGCTTCAAGAGTTACCGAGGGATGGGCAGCCTCGAGGCGATGCAGAAAGGCTCCAAAGACCGTTATTTCCAGGATGCCGAGGATGATCTAAAGAAGTTGGTTCCCGAGGGCATTTCTGGGCGCGTTCCTTACAAGGGCACTGTTCAAGAAGTGATGTACCAAGTCATTGGCGGTCTCCGGGCCGGTATGGGGTATGTGGGCGCCAAGGACATCCCCGCTTTGCACCAGGCGCAGTTTGTCAGGATCACTTCGGCAGGCGTCAAGGAGAGCCATCCTCACGACGTGATGATTTCACGCGAGGCCCCCAACTACAGCATCCGCTGATTCAACCGAGGCTGCACCCGGCGAAGGGGTCAGCGTTTCGAGAACTGTCTGATTTTCCGCAACGGCTTGACCAAGCGGAGGAGAACAGGCGGGGCGCTTCCATTGAGCCTCCATGCCTTGGCATCTTCGGCATTGGCTTTGATGCGGTTGCCCAGTGAGGCGTTTGATTGTCCCCCAGCCCTCATTTTGACCGTGGTGCGCGGGAGATAGGCCAGTGTGGCCCCCCTGAAATGGAAGAAGCGCAGCATCAATTCGTAGTCTGCAGCACTGCGCAATTGCAGGTTAAACAGCCCATGTTGATCATACAACGACCGCTTGACAAACAGCGTAGGGTGGGGGGGCATCCAGCCTTTTCGAAAATCGCCTGGACCTCCTGATTTCCATTGACGTGTGATGGCCGTCGCCGTCGCTTCGTCCACGTAGTCCAGATCGGCATATACCCCGTCGGCGCCGGTTTCCTCGAAGGTGCGCAGGACATCGGCGATGACCTGTGGGTCCGCATAGGCGTCATCGGCGTTGAGGATGCCAATGATGTCGCCTTTGGCGCGGGCCACACCGCGGTTCATGGCGTCGTACAATCCGTTGTCAGGGCCGCTCGTGATTTGGGCAATCCCCGCTTGGTGTGCCTTGAGGACATCCAGGGTGCCATCTGTTGAACCTCCGTCTACGATGTGATAGTCCAGCCTAAAATCGCCGGACTGCTCTAAAACACTGCGCACTGCCATATCCACCGTGGCGGCGGCGTTGAACGTCACAGTAATTACAGATACAGTCATGGCGCGAACAAGGTGCGTTGCGCTTCAAGATGAAGCGGGTCGAGCAAACAATGGTGATACGTTTCGTTGGACAGGCGAATGATATCCTCGGAGTCCATGGAGAGCAAGTTAGCAGCGGCTTGGGTCCACGCACTGATGTCGAGGGGGAGGCAAGCGACAGAAGGGCCAGTTTGCATGGTCGACCAGACGGTTTGGTTGGATACCACAACAGGCCTTCCGAAAGCGATGGATTCTGCTACGGCGTGTCCATAGTTTTCGTTGAGGCTGGGCACTAAGACGAGGTGTGCAGTGCCGTAATGTTGTCGAATGGTTGCCGGAGGAGTCGGCCCTAGCAGGTTCAATTGAATGCCTTGAGCAGCATGGCGCAATGTCTCGGCTTCGTTTTTGTCTTCAATGGGTCCGACTATATCGTACTGAACCTTGTGGCCTGCTGTTGCGAGCCGTTGAGCGATCGCAACGGCGAAGCTGTAGTTTTTGATGGGGTGCACGCGTCCAACGCTGAGCAGGCGCACGGTTCCATCGCTAACGGGTGCAGGGAGGGGGTCAAAAGGAACCGGTAGGTTCAGGGCGACTCTGATGTCCGCTCGGGGGAACCACCGTTGGATTTCCTCCTTTTCTTGCTCTGTGCTGGCGTGCCAGGTGATGTCTTGGTAAGCACCGGTGAGTTGCTGAAGCTGCAACCAAGCGCGTTTTCGCAACGGTTTGATGGACAAGGCTCCGGTACCGAGCATGCCCCGTGGAGCGAGCGTTGTGGGGACACCCATTTTCCGGGCCACCTTCCAAGGAAGTCGGCTGAAAGGCCCGCTATAGAGGCTGTTGAGGTAGAGTCGGTTGGGCTGAACTTCCTTGAGTAAGTCCTCCCACTTGGCGGCCGTCCAATCCTTTTGGGGCAGGTATTGAACTTGTGACTTGCCGAAGGTTGTCCAGGTGTTGGCTTTGACTTCAAGGTCCTCGGATTCCCCTAGGTCCCGGTTTCCGCAAACGATCCGAAAGTCGATTTCATCGCCCAAGGCGGCAACCAGGTTCGCGATGCTGCGAATGGGACCGCCCGCTCGGTAGGCGGGGAGGTACCAGTCGATGGCGACGAGCACCACGGGGCGGGTTGCTTTATCGGAGGTCATGGCGATCAATCCATTGGCCCAAAGCCACCAACGTCCAGACCCGAGACCAGCTGACTTGGCCTTGCTCGAACCCGTTCCAGAGGCTGTCAAGTGCTGACTTGTCCAAGATGTCCCGTTCTGCGAGGGTCTGAAGCCCGGTGGCGCAGATGCTTTCTAATGGACCGCGCATCCAGACTTCCCATGGGAGGGTGAAGCCCATTTTGGGCCGGTCGATGATGGAGCGCGGGAGGCGGTCGCCCAAGGCCTGGGTCAGCAGGGATTTTGGAGTGTGGGGAAACTTAATGGGGTCGCTGATGGCCAAAGCCGTTTCCACCAGGCGGTGGTCGAGAAAAGGCACCCGCACCTCAAGGGCATGGGCCATGGACATTTGGTCGGTATCGCGCAGCAGTACATGCTGCATGTAGGTGTGCATCTCTGCGAGTCCGATACGGCTCAATACAGGAAGGTCGAGGCCCGGTGAATGGTCCAGATGAGTGCGACACCATTGGGCCACACTGTCGGGGACTGAGGCCATTCGGGACAGCCGTTGCACGTCTTTTTCGAGCAAGACGCGCCGGCTGATTGGATAGGTCGAAGCGGGGTCTAAGCTGTCGCCAGCGAGCAGGCTGGCAAATTTGTCGCTGCTGATACCAGGCTTGGCCAGTCTGTATGCGGCGCCCGCTGCGCGCCGGAGACCCCTGGGCCATGCCATGGCCCATTGTTTGCCGATGAGGTCAACGGTGCGTCGAAACACTGGATACCCTGCGAAGAGTTCGTCGCCTCCCAATCCGCTCAAGGCGACGGTCAATCCGGCTTTTTTAGTGGCTTGTGAGACCACATAGGTGTTGGGACCATCTCCGCTGGGGTGGTCGGTGGCGGCCAGCGCATCTGGGACAGAAGCCAAGAAATCATCGGCAGAGAGTCGGATTTCGTGGTGGTCAGTATGGTAGCGTTGGGCGATTTGACGTGCGTATTGGCTCTCGTCAAATGCATCCTCGTGAAACGCCACATTGAAAGTGGCCACTTTTCGGTCGCCGACTTCGGACATCAGGGCGACGATTGCACTGGAATCGATGCCGCCCGATAAAAAGGCGCCAAAAGGAACATCCGAACGCATTCTCAGCGCAACGCTGTCCGTGAGCAGTTCACGCACTTTGCGGTTGGCGCTGGCCCCATAGGTCCATGGTGCGCCTTCGTCAACCCGTTTTTTTGCAGCAGTTGCCGCATCCCACCAGCATTCGGTACGCACCTCGTTGTCGTCAGCCCACAGGATGTGTCCGGCGGGAAGCATTTCTACATTTTGGATCAGGGTCCTGGGCCCATGGACAGTTTGGTAGCGCAAGAAATCCACCAATCCTGTGCGGTCGAGTGTTCGTTCGACCCGACCTGATGCGAGCAATGCCCTGACTTCGCTGGCCCAAATGAGTCCACTTTCGTTGGAGTGGAGGTAGAGGGGCTTGATGCCCATGCGGTCTCGGGCCAGCATCAGTTTTTCCTCGTGCGTGTCCCACAAGGCTAGGGCGAACATGCCGTTGAAGCGTTCCAGTGCCGATGGCCCCCAAGCGCGCAGTGCAGCCAGAACGACTTCGGTGTCTCCGGTGGTCTTGAAGGGATAGTCTTGGAGCTCCTCGCGAAGCTCCCGATAGTTGTAGACCTCTCCGTTGAAGGCAATGACGTAGCGACCACAGTAGCTCGTCATCGGTTGGTTGGCGACTTCGGAGGTGTCTAGGATGCTCAGTCGGCGGTGTCCCAGCACCACATTGTGATCGTCGGTCCAATGGCCTTCAGCATCCGGCCCACGGTGGGCCAAGGCTGCGGTCATGCGGCGCGTTGCCGACCACGATTCCGCGTTGGTTCGGCCATGGATTCCGGTGATGCCGCACATTCCAATGCCGCTTAGGCGTCTACGTCATCTCCATACCTGCGGTCGCCGTAGCCATAGCCTCCATAGCCGGTATAGCTGCCATACCCCCCGTAGCCATACCCATAGCTGTAGAGGTATCGGTAAGCGTATTTGGAAGCGTAGTAACGCCAGCGGGTGGGGACGATGCCATTGAGTACCATGCTCACATGGCTGAGGTTGTTTTGTTCGAGAATGTCTTCCAACTGACGCAGACCCCTCGCATGGGCGCGTTTGACATTGGCGACAATCAACGCACGGTCAACATGTTGCATGAGTACCAAGGCATCGGTAATCAGCAAGATGGGTGGCGTGTCGATGACAACGAAATCGTAGTTTTTCCGGGCCTCTCCAATCATGGATTCGACCCGTTCACTCATGGTGAGCTCAGATGCATTGGGCGGAATGGGCCCACTGGTCAGCACGTCGAGTCCTGGAATCTCAGTCTGTTGCACGGCATCTAGCCAAGTAGACTTTCCGATGAGGTATCCGCTCAAGCCGATTCCGCGTTCAAGGTTGACGGCTTTGTGCACCCTGGGTTTGTGGAGGTCAAAGTCGATGAGCAGGGTTGTGCGTCCCGCTTGAGCGAGCAAAGCGGCCATGTTGGTCGCAGTAAAGGTCTTTCCCTCTCCCGGGTGCATGCTGCTGACCAGGATGGTGTTTTGCCCTTCGCGGTTGAGCAAGTATTGCAGGTTGGTCCTCAATCCCCGAAAAGCCTCTGTAGTCGGGTGGCGGGGACTCTTCGAAGAAACGAGGACGTATTCTTTGTCGCTGATTTCTTCATAGCGCGGAATGCCCCCACTGACGGACAGTTTGGTGGCTTCCCGCAATTCATTGACGCTTTCGATGCGTTCAAAAAGAAACAGCCTCAGCAGTGCGATTCCTACCGCAATGGCCAATCCAAACAAGGTGTAGTTGCGGATGATTTTTTGTTTGTCTGGACCGGTAATGCCAATGGAACGGGCTTGCTCAATGATGCTTGCGTTGGAGGTGATGGCTGCCCGTGCGATCAGGTTGGTCGCCCTTTGTTCCAGCAGGTACCCATAGAATTTGTCGTTGATGGCCAGCCTTCTTTCGATGGCCAAAAGTTCCCTTTCGCTCTTGGGCAGACTGAAGAGCTTGGTCTCCAGGGCTTTCACCCGCCTGTCCAAATCAATGGCTTCTTCTTCTAAGGCTCCCCGAGCTCCTCCTATGTAGTCGAACAGGCTCAGTCGGGTGGTTGACAATAGGGAGTCGAGGCGCTTGACCTGGAAGCTGCTCGGGGTCACGTCAAGCAGCATTTGCGTCCGCTGCAACTGCAGGTCATACAGCTGCCCTACTTGGTCTGCAGCCACCGCGTCTTGCGTGAGGAAAGCGCTCGGTGGAATGCTGGTGTTTTCGACGCCGCGGCCGAGGTAGGATTCCAATGATGTGAGGCTGCGGAGTTTGAGCCGCAATTCTTCGCGTTGGGTTTCGAGCTGAACCAACTCCTGAAAATAGGCCTGCTCATTGCGGGTGAGGTCGAGCACTTTCGCTTCTTCTCGTTGCTCGTCAATGATGTCTTGGAGGCTGTCGACGTTCGCCTCGATTTTGAGCAGTTGTAGATCGAGGAACTCGTCGGTTTTCCGGTTGACCGCTTCGCGCGCCGCGGTGGAGTATTCGATGTACCGCACTGACAGCGCATCTAGAAATTCAATGGCCCGATCCGGAAGGATGTTGCTGATTTGAAGCTTGAGGATGCTGGTTTGTCCCACTCCACTGACCGTGAGGCCGCCACGGTATTGGTTGATGATTTGGTTTTCGTTGCGCACTTGAAAGCGCTGCCCTTGTGCAATCGCTTGTTCGATGGTGCCGCGGCCATTTTCCGCCCGCCGAATGATGATGCGGAAGTCTCCCGTTTGCACCTCCTCCCCAAAAACGTGGGTTTGAGCATACACCCGGTCTGCTCCGAGGTTGACGCTGAGTGAATAAGACTGGTTATCAATCACGTTAAGGTCAAAATCAGCACCAAGGGCAGCGTTGCTGAATTGCTCTGGGAAAGCCTCCACTTCTACGCCACTGAGTCCACCTACGGGAAGTGCTCGAACCCGGCCGACGATGAAATACGTGATGTTGTGGTCCAAGTCGCCCACGGCCTTGGCCACCAAGTCGCGGCTTTTGAGTACCCGAATTTGGTTGGCGATGTCCGGACCTTGCCGTTGAAATCGGCGGCTGACCACGCCCTCCATGATCTCTCGTGCCTTGTCATACTCGTCCTTCTGTTCCAGCAAGACTTCGGTCCGTGCACCGTACATGTCAAGCTGTTGGTGCGTGACGAACCGCGCATATCCATAAGCCAGAGCTGGAAGAAGCAAGAGGAGCAGCCAATTCTTGGCCGCCACCTTGAGCCCGATGCGCAGTTGCTTCAGGGATGCGTTGGACTCACCGCGTTGCTGTTCAGACATAGAACAAAATTAAAGGAATAACCGCTGTGCAGTTTGGAAGGGCTTATATTTACTCATACTAATGTCTCTGGTATGAAAAACTACTTTTTTTCTGTTTGTTGCCTTTTTCTTGCACCCACATTTTTACTTGCTCAAAGTGAGTGTGGTTCTTCAGGCGATCCATCAACCGGTAGTTGCTGTTACGACTGTTCATGTCTTCAATGTGGTGCAGTAGCTGAATGCGAGAATTTACCTGGGCCGGAGGGGTCTCCTTCCGGCTGCGTGTCGGGGGGTTGTAACAATTGCGGCGCTGGCCATCCAACAAACGATACATGCATTTCTTGGACAGAAAATTATTATGCTGGAGTGGACGATGATTGTGTTCCGATTGATGGGGGACTTGGGTTTTTGATTGCGGGTGGATTGGGTATGGGCGTGCTTGGAGTGCGTCGGAGGAAGGAATTGGAGTTGGAAGCCTGACCATTTTTGGCCACAGGACCTGAATGTTGCTCGATCGCGGCCTGACCAAGTTCCTTTCGCTGGGACTGGTGTCCTATCTGGTGTGGTACATCGCCTACCAGTATTTTCTCAAAGACTTTACGTTGTTGGATGAGTATCTCATCCATTCCATGGTGGTGGCCACTGAAGGGGCGTTGCGTGCCATGGGCTTTGCGCTGTATGAAGTGACGTCGCCTGATTTGAGGTGGCAGGTTGGTATAGCCAACAGCGTGGGGATGCTCGAGATTGGTGCGCCATGCGATGGCCTGGTCTTGTTCGCGCTGTTTGCGGCTTTTGTACTTGCATTTCCGGGTCCCGCAAAGCGTAAGCTGTGGTTCATTCCGGTAGGCATCGTCGCCATTCACATCGCGAACCTGATCCGTGTGATTTCCTTGGTGATTCTCAATTATTACCGGCCATCGGCCTTGTCGTTCAATCACGACTATACGTGGACTGTGTTGGTTTATGGGTTCATTTTTTGGCTGTGGTATGTGTGGACGGAGAAGTTGAGCCGGGTCACTCCGTTATCAAACTGATGGTTCGATCGTATGGAGAACGCTAAGCCTTTATTGCCCCGTCAGAAGCCATGGTGGATTGCGGTCCTATTGGGCATGGTGGTTTTTGGATACTTGCAGGAGGATGCCAAAATCAAGTTGAACCACTACTCTAATGTTGGCGGGCGCTTTGATGACTTTTTTACCTACGGGTTCGAGGAGTGTGATTGGGATGCGCAATGCATGTACGAAGTGCGGAAGGATTGGTGGGACCGGTTTGCCCCGTTGAGCAAAAACAGCTTTTATGTGACCAGGGACACCTTTGACATTTTTCATTGGTGGGGCCCTGAGGAATTGCAGCGGGCAAAATGGCTGCTGATGGTGGCGATATTGTTGGGGTTTTTCTCACTGGACGCCCTGTTTTTGAGGGCTGCAGGCGTGTCCGAGCGTTGGAAGATGTTGGTGCTGATTTACGCTGCTTCGGGCTTGATAGTGGCCGCATTTTGGGCAGTGGATGGCCGAGGAGGGGCGGATGACCCCGGTTATAATGTGGCGCGCGAAGTGCTGGGATTTTTACAGTCGCCGATGCCTTCGTTGATGCTCGTTTTGCTGCCGTGGCTGCGGGACCGTGCGATGCGCAATGCACAGGCCGGGAAGGCCTAATTTCGAGGCATGACGTTTCAGGAGTTGCCGGCACACGCCCGGCTGTGGGTCCATGTGGCCGATCGGGATTTGACGGCTGGGGAACAGCAAGCCTTGAAAGGGGCACTTTCAGAATTTTTGGAGGGATGGTCTGCGCATGGCGCAGCGCTGTCGTCTGCGGGGGATGTGCTGTACAACCGCGTCTTGGTGGTTGGATTGGATGAGCAGCAGGCGGGGGCTACGGGGTGTGGCATTGATAAGCTGGTGGGCTTTGTTCGGGCGCATGGCGCGGCCATTGCTTTGGACTGGTTTGACCGCCATCAAGTGTTGTGGCGGCCTGAAGAAGATGCAGGCAACGATCAGGCGTGGAGGGCTACGCGAACGGCAGACTTCTGGGCGCAGCGAAAGGCGGGGTTGGTCACGTCAGAATCCGAGGTGGTGGATCCGTTAGCTGCAACGGTAGGTGTGGCCCTTTCGGAACTTGGTTTTTTGGTCAAAAAGTTCGACGAAAGTTGGCACGCAGATATGTGGAATTGACCTACTTAAAGAAGGGGACGTTGGCAAATTGAGGAAGTCTTAAGTGTTTTTCGTCGACTTAAGTTTAAAGTTGGTGGGCAATTAGATTTATCGAGATTTTTTGCTCGAGGCGATTTTTCGCCGTATCTTTCCTCTCAGGATTTGATGTAAAGTACCGACGAATGGTGTTTTCATCTGCCTCAACCGAATTAGCAACCAGCTGGAACCATGAAGCTCCGCATTCCTCGTGCCGCCTATATGCAGGCGGTGATTCTCCTCTCCACGTTTGCCCTTTCCATGGGTGTTCGTGCACAGTCTATCACCCTCTACTCTGATTTCTATGCTACCCAATATGGTGTGGCTGTGACGAGTTTAACGCAAGGTCAAATTGTCAACCTCAGTGAGGGGCAGATTTGGGCTACGAACGGGTTTAATCAGACCTACACCATTGACCTTTCGGAGTTTGGTGCTGATACCTACACGGTCATTTTGCTGGATGATGGCGCCGATGGAGGCCTCAGTTTTGAGGTCAACGTGGACAACCTGCCCTTCGTTTGTGGAGGCAGTTGTTCTGGAGAGCTTTCGGTGGGCCCTGCGGCGGCGTTTCCTTTCTCTTTGACGCAGCTTGATGGAATTCCAGGATGTATGGATGATGCGGCGTGCAACTTTGACCCCAATGCGGGGTTCAATGACGGTTCATGCTGCTATGACTCCTGTATTTCGGTGCGTTTGTATGACGCGTTTTCTAATGGGTGGGTCGATGGTCAAGGCAATATTGGCGGGGCCACAGTAGGAAACCTCGCGGGGCAGGAGCTCGGGAGCATTCAGTTCTCGGACGGCGGTTTGGCTGTGCTTGATCTGTGTTTGGTCGATGATTGCTACGTTTTGGAACTCGAGTTCGACAACCTTGCTGTCGAGGCTTCATGGGAGATTTATTTGGGTGAGCAGTTGATTTTGGAGGGAGGTCCCGGGGTTGCGGGCGCCACGATCCAAGAATTCTTCTACGTTGGAGCTCCCGATTGTTTGAATGCGGGTTGCACGATCGAGGGTGCTTGTAACTACGATCCCGCTGCCAACTTCAATGACGGCAGCTGTGAATACCTGTCTTGTCAGGGATGTACTGACCCCACTGCATGTAACTATGACCAGAGCGCCACGATCTCTAATGGTGATTGTGATTACTCCTGCTATGGCTGTACCGAGGCTGGTGCGGTGAACTATGACGATGGGGCCATTTATGATGACGGCACGTGCTGCTACGAAGAGTACTTCTTCTTTCTCGAAGTCGGCGGCGGAAGCTGGGATGGCGAGATCAGTTGGAACATTCGGAACATGGAAACCAACACTGTAGTGGATTTCGGTGGAGCTGGATTGCATGCAGTTTGCCTTCCTGACGGATGTTACAATTTCGAGATGTTCGACAGCTTCCAGGACGGCTGGAACAATGGCACGTACACCTTCAGCACCTTTGATGGGCAAGCCGTGTACACGGGCTCTTTGGACGATGCTGAATTTGGAGACCAACTCATCAGCGGAGCAGACCGCATCACCTTGGGTGGCGTGAGCTGTCCAGTGGGCTGTACGGACCCTACGGCGTGCAACTTTAGCCCAAATGCCGTGTTCGACAGTGGGTTCTGTAATTTCTCCTGCTACGGTTGTACCGATTTTAACGCCACCAACTTTACGCCTTCAGCGTCTATTGACGATGGTACGTGTGTGTATTGCGCGGCCGGTGAGCTCATTCTTGAAGTCACCATGACCGATGCGTTTGGTGACGGTTGGAATGGAGGGGTCTACTACATCTCTGATTTGAACGGTGACATTTCTGCAACGGGTACGCTTGATAATGCGGACCAAGGTGATGGATTGACCAATGGCGTCGACCTCGTTTGCTTGCAGCCCGGCTGCTATGTCTTTGACATTACCCCAGGGGATGACTCGGATGACATTGGTTGGTACCTCGAAGATGTGGTGGGCAATTTCTATGGCACGGGTGTGGACGAAGTGTCGAGTTATGGCATGGACATCGGTGAGACAGAATCGTGTTCCTTCTTGGGATGTACCGATCCATTCTGCTTGAACTACAACCCCAGTGCAACGGACGACGACGGGACTTGCGAGTGCCCGCCGACCAACAACTATATCTTCAGCGCTCAAGCGGTGCAGTGTGGTGCACAGATTGCGGGTACGTTGACCTATGCTGTGGATGGTGAAGACCTCAATGGCACAACGTGCTCAGGACAGGAAATCAGTGCCGCAGGTGTATGGTACCAGTTCAATGCGCAGTCGGATCAGCAGATGGTGCTGTCAACTTGTGGCACGGATGCGTTCAACCCTGCTGGCAACCCGCTGTTTGACTCACAGGTGTTTGTCTTCCAGGCGGTCGACGGTGACCTCGACAACTTGGAGTGCCTCGGCGGAAATGACGACGGATGCTCAGAAGGATTCATGAGCGAAGTGGCGTTTAACGTGGAGCAGGGCCAGGATTACTACATCTATGTGACCCGCTTTAGCGAGTACACCAGTGGAGACGAGTTCCTCTTGTCTGTAGAATGTGTGGATTGCTCCAGCGGAGCGCCCATCAACGACAATTGCAACAGTGCTTTGGAATTGCAGAACGGAGTGCCTCATGTCGGCTCTGTTTGCTGCTCGAGCCCTGACAACGTAGACGTCAGTTTCCTCGCTGGATTCCAGACAAGCTATGGTGTATGGTATGAGTTCAATAGCCTCGACTACGAGACCTTCTTCTTTGACCTTCTCAATCTAAATGCGGCCAATATTGGTCTTGCGATTTTTGATGTGGGCACTTGTGGGGACCTCGAGGCGCAGGTGGGATGCCTGGTGTCGGAGCAATGCGCGGGAGAGATCAGTGACTTCACGGTTCTTCAGCCCAACACAGACTATCTCTTTTATGTCTTCACGACTGACCCTGAAGATTGCGGACAGTATCAGTTCCTGACCAATGGTGTTTACCTGGGCTGTATGGATGTAGCTGCTCCAAACTATGACCCAACGGCCACCCTGGATGATGGGACTTGCGATTACGCCGGTGTTGTTCCAACGAACAATACGTGCGGAACAGCAGAGCTGTTGGATTGTAACACCTCCCTTTCAGGTTCCACAGGTGGCGCTACCAACCTTGGTGCCCCGAACCTGATCAATGGCTGTGACCCTGTTCCAGGTCCTGGAATCTGGTACACCTTCGAAGGAACGGGTGACTTGCATACGTTGAGCTTGTGTGGATCCAACATTGACTCCAAGCTGAACCTTTATGTGAGTGACAATGTGTGTGCCGGTGGTATTCCCCAGTTGTTTGAGTGTGCGCTCACTGTGGAGGATGGCGTGTATGCTTCCGAAGAATCAGATTTCATCAACTGTGGATTCTTTGATCAGAATGACGCTTGGGTGCAGTTTATCTCAGAGCCTGGTCGCCATTATTATGCATATGTCAGTGCGGAGGATGCGGACGGCGATCCCATCACCGATGACAACGGCACGGTTGAAATCAGCTTGAGCTGTGCACCTGCAGTTGAGGGATGCACGAATGACGTGGCCTGTAACTTCAATGCCGACGCCAATATTGAGGATGGGTCATGTGACTTCTTGAGTTGCGCTTGTCCTGAGGATGCCACCGACGGCATTGCCTTGAAGCTGGACATGTTCGACAGCTTTGGTGATGGATGGAATGGTGCGAGCTATTACCTGACGGATGCCAGTGGAGATACTCTGCTCTCTGGCAATCTGGACAGTGCGGCCTACATCTTGGACGTAGACAACTTCTTGGGAGGTGATGAAGGTTTTGACACTTTCTGTCTTGTAGAGGGCTGCTACGCTTTGAGTGTTGGGGGGGGTGATTTCGATGAGGAAATCAGCTGGACACTCTCCAACGTGAGCGGTGAGGTCGTGTCAGGAACCATCGGTTCTGTCAACTTCTCATTGGGAGGAGTGGTGTGTGGATGCATTGATACGGGCGCTTGTAACTACAACCCTGCAGCCACCTCGGACAACGGATCCTGTGACTATGAAAGCTGCGCGGGTTGTACCGATTCTGCAGCCTGTAATTACGATGAGTCGGCGACCATTTCAACAGATGATTGCTGCTATGACAGTTGTGTGCGCATCCAGATGACGGATGACTTTGGAGATGGCTGGAATGGCGCTCAATACAGCTTGTACAGCGTGGACGGCTTACTTCTTGCGCAGGGCGGCTTGCCCAGCGTAGGATTTACTGTGACGCCAGAGGGGACGAGTGGCACGGACAACTTCTGCTTGGCAGATGGCTGTTATTATCTCGAGGTTTCTTCTGGTGTGATTCCTGTTGAAGTCGGATGGACTTTGCTCGGGACGTCGAGTGGCATTACTTCCGGAGGGGCGCCTGCTGGTCCAGTTTATTTTGAGGTTGGAGAGTCTGATTGCGTGGCAGGCTGCACCATCTCAGTAGCTTGTAACTATAACCCGGATGCCAACATTACGGTTCTGGAGGATTGCATCTTCGAAGGGTGTGGGGGATGCAAGTATGACATCGCAGAGAACTACAATCCGAACGCGATTCAGGACGATGGGACGTGTGAGTTCATCTTGCAGAGCCCTTGTCCCACTGACTTGAACCAAGATGGGGCCACTACAACGGCAGACTTGCTGGAGTTCTTGATCAGTTTTGGAGACCCTTGCACTGAATAATTGCATGCGTTCCAAAACGGTCACAAATTTGTTTCGGTGACGATATGAAGCGCTATAAACGGCCTCGGACTTCAGTGTTCGGGGCCGTTTCCTTTTTGAACCACTGATAATCAGCGACCTGCTTAAGGTGAATGGGTTGGTTGCGTGCTTGAAGTCAGATTTCCCCCGTCAAACTATTCTTGATTCGGTTGCGTTTCCGCTATATTGCTCCGGCAATTGGAAAAAACCTTAATCATGAACCTGAGAAATCTCATTCTCCGAGGAACCCTTAGCACGTTTGCTTTGACCCTCTTTGCGTCTTTGCAGGCGCAGACCATCACTTTTACGGCCGACAACTGGCCTGGTGAAGTGTCATCTTGTATTGTCACCTTCAGTGGTGACACAATTCTTAACGTAGACGGCGCAACATTGTTCCCTAATGGGGCCGGTGACGTTAATAACTACTCCATCGGTGCTTATGGCGCTGGAGACTACACCGTCTACATCGACGACATTTATGGTGACGGCGGAACATCAATGGCTGTCGACGCGGCTCCTTTCAATTGCACAGGCGATTGCAGTGGAACCGTCACGGGCGCTGGTTCCACCTTTGCTTTCACGTTGACATCAGATGTTCCAGGCTGTACAGACAGCTCGGCGCTGAACTACGATGACACTGCCACTCTAGATGACGGCACGTGTCTCTTTGACACTTGTCCTGATGCGGATCAAACCATGGTTTTCGTCAATATGACGGACAGCTGGGGTGATGGATGGAACGGCAATACATACTCTGTTTATGCGGACGATGTGTTGATTGCTACCGGTAGTTTGGATGCTTCTGCTACAGGAACTGGTGGAACTGGCGGCGGTTTGAACGCCGGACAAGACACGATTTGTATCCCAGTAGGTGCTTGTTACGAGGTTGTTTCCGGAGGTGGAAGTTTCCTTAGTGAGATTGGCTGGACAATGGTCAACGTATATACAGGTGATAACATCGCAGCTGATACTGGCGGTGGTACTGTGAGTTTTTACTACGGTTTGACTGATGAGACTTGTGGTTGTACTGATGTTGAGGCGCTGAACTACAGCGGTGATGCAACAGTCGATGACGGGAGCTGTGTTTTCCCAAGCTGTGACAACCCTGACGATCTTCTGGCTCAATTCATGATGTTCGACACCTTTGGTGACGGATGGGATGGGGCGACATATACACTCTCCAACCAAGCAGGTGAGATTTTGAATTCTGGTTCCTTGGACGATGCTTTGTTCACTGTGGAGCCAGGTGCTCAGGGATATGACTTCTTCTGTCTCTCTACTTCAGAATGTTACGTGCTCGAAATCTCTGGTGGTATCTATCCAGGTGAGAAGGAGTGGCAGATTATCGATTACAACACAGGAACCATCCTGTATGACTTCACAGCCAATGATGGATTTGGTGTGTTTGGTGTCGCGAGCGGCAGTGTTGTTTGTGGATGTACTGATTCCAATGCATTCAACTACAATGCAAATGCAACCGCGGATGACGGTTCATGCTTCTCACCAAGCTGTGTTGGCAACGCTGACAGCACGAGCTACATCCTGCACTTGAACCACGACATCTATCTGTTCTGGGGAAACAACGCAGCCTACATTTATGACCCTTCTACGGGTGACACTTTGTTGTCAGCTGGATACAACAACGACCTCTACACGCCCGATTTTGAAGGCTCAGTGGTAGATGGATATTGGGAGTTCTGCATTCCTAACGATGCTTGCCTCTCGTTCTCTGGTGGAGGTGGATCACCTGCTGGTCAGCCCCTCTGGTACATCATGGATTTCGCTGGCAACATCATTCACGATGGAGGCCTCGGTGTTTATGACATCGGATTTGGCGCAGATGAGGCGACATGCCTGAGCGGTTGCACATTGCCTGCAGCCATCAACTACAATGCTGACGCTACTATCGATGATGGATCATGTGTGGTGTGTGACAATGGTCAGCTCGGTTTCTACCTGACTCTGCAGGATGACTTCGGAACAGGTTGGAGCCCAGGTAATGATTACTACCTCGTGAGTGAGGAAACAGGTGACACTGTCTTTACAGGCACAATGGATCCAGGTCCAACGACTACTGAAGTGATCAACTGCTTGGAAATTGGCTGCTACACCTTTAGTACAGGTGCTATTTTCACAACTGAAGGTTGGGGGATTGAAGACAACTTGGGCAACGTTTATGCGGACCTCATTTACGGCGCTACTGATGGCTACCCTGTAGCATTCGGTGGCACAGACGTAACAGACTGTGCTTTCCCTGGATGTCCTGATCCGTTGGCGAACAACTACAACATTTCTGCTTCTGTGGATGATGGAAGTTGTGAATTCCCGCCTGCCAACGACAACCCAGGAGATGCTCAGGCCATTGCTTGTGATTTGATTCTGACGGGCTCTTTGGCCAACTCTAATGGTGACGAGTACAGCGGCACGACAGTGTTGGGCAATGCGATTTCAGCCAGTGGTGCTATTTGGTATGAGTTTAATGCTGACCAAGACTACCAGGTCACTTTTAACACCTGTGCTTCAGCTGACGTTGACAACGGTGTTACAGACACTGACGTTATCGTATTTGCCGTAGGAACTGACGGCTCTTTGACCGCCATTGCGACCAACGACGATTCAGGAGTTGCAGGTTGTGGTTCAGGAACCACGGGTTCATTCAACTCTATTGTGAGCATCAATGCTACTCAAGGAAACAACTACCTCTTGCGTGTGGGTCACTACAGTGGCGCCTCAACGCAGACAGGTATCGTAGTTGAAGCTACATGCGCCCTGTGTCCTGACGGCTTCCCGAACAATGATGACCTCTGCACTTTGGCTTTGCCATTGGTAGATGCAGGTAACTATGACGGTAGCCTTTGCTGCACGGGTCCAGACGAAGACTTCGGAATGCCTAGCTTGAGCAGTTTTGCTACGGCTTACGGTGTTTGGTTTGAAGTCGCTGTGGAAGCGCCTTACAACTTGTACAACATTACCGTTGATGCTACAGGCACTGGTGCAGTTGGTTACGCCACCTACAATGGAAGTGATTGCACCGACTTGGCTGATATGGCTTCTGGTGTTGTAGAGGGATCTGTTCAAACCGACATGAACCAGTACTTCGCAACTGAACAGGAAGGACCGGCTACTGTCAGTATTGCCTCACCGAACTATGACAACACCTACTACTTGTTCATTTGGACAACACAGCCTGATGATTGTGGGTCATACTCTGTGAGCCTCGCTGCTGAAATTTCAGGATGTACGGACCCAACAGCCTCTAACTACAACCCAGATGCAACGGTGAATGCCAACTGTCTCTACGTTGGTGTTACACAGCCAAATGATAGCTGTGACAACGCAATTGCTGCTTCTTGTGGTGAGGTCGTCACGGGCAACACCGGTGGTGCAACGAGTGTTGGTGGAACCAATGCTTGTGGTGGATCTGGTTCAGGTATCTGGTACACGTTGGATAACGGCGGCATGGAGCAGTTGATCACTGTGAGCACTTGCGGCTCAGACGTCAACACTGTGTTCGAAGTGTTCCAGGAGATTGATGCTCCTGATGCTACTTTGGAAGTGAACAGCTTGAACGTAGACAACTACGCTAACATCAGCGCTGTCATTGTCTACAATGGCGACACAGTAGCGAACATTCCAGCCGGTGATCTTTTCCCGACTGTCTTCAATGACTTCTACTACGGTTTGGCCGGAGGTGACTACACAGTCTACTTCACGAACAACGGTACGGAGTTGGATGGAATCGCTGCTCAGGTCATTTCGACCGATGGATCGGCACAGGACTTGCTCTGCAGCGGAGATTGCTCCACTGACCCACAGGTTTGTATCGATTTGAGCATCAACACTGATTCGTATGCCAGTGAGACCAGCTGGAACATCACCAACAGCAATGGAACGGTGGTTGCCAGTGGCGCTCCTGATTTCTCAAACAGCACGAACACAGAGACCCTCTGCCTGCCTGCTGGTTCATACACACTCAACGTGTTGGATAGCTTTGGTGATGGTATCAGCTCTACCGGTTCTGACGACGTAAACGTTTCAACAGTTGCTGGCGATGCTTTGATTGTCGCTGGTGATGTAGACGGCGACGGATCAAGCTTCTCATTCACCCTCGATGCTAGTCCTTTCAACTTCCCTGCTGGAGCTACGGTTGAGCAGTCCTTCACCATCTTCGGTGGAGCTGGTCTCTGTTCTAGCTTAATCTGTTGGAATGAAGGTGGCAACACCGAGACCATGTCTGAGACATGTGACAATGGAGAAACCTTCCAGTTCATCAGCGACGCTAACGCAAACACATACGCGTTGTTGGTAGCTGCAGGTTCAGGTTCTCTTGGAGGTCCATTCGAGATGAGCATCACTTGTGAGCCCGTTGTATACGGATGTATGGATGAGCTTGCTTGTAACTACAACATGGATGCAAACGTGGACGACGCGGACGCTCCTTGTGACTACACAAGCTGCTTGGATTGTGACACTGAGACTTGGGAGTACTGCTACGATAGCAACGAATCTTGGAGCTTCACATTGGTGAATCCAGCTGGTGGCACCATCGTTGTAGATCTCGCAGGAACGACCATCGAGCAGGGTTGGGATGAATTGAGCATCGCTGATGCTGCGTCTGGTGTGACCTTGTACAACAGCGATGAAGATGCAGACGATGGTCTCGTGATTGGTTCTGACTCATTGACAGTTTCATTCACCTCTGACGGTTCAGTAAGCTGTGTCTCAGGATCTGATTTGTACATCGCGATGGCGATCACTTGTGCACCTGCTCCAACTGTAGGTTGTGCAGATACCACAGCATGTAACTACAACGGTCCAGTGGACTTTGCAGACAACTCACTCTGTGACTTTAGCTGCCTCGGTTGTACCAACGCTGACGCTGTGAACTACAATCCGTTCGCTTCTGTGGATGACGGTTCATGCTGCTTCGGTGCATTTATCGAGTTCAACATGTTCGACAGCTTCGGTGACGGATGGAACGGTGCAACCTACAGCTTCTACGATGCTGATGGCAACCTTGTCGCTGAAGGCGGTCTTGCGAGCAACGAGAATGGCGGTGATTTCGATACAGACGCGGTCTGTGTGGACGCTGCTGGATGTTACACATTGATTGTCACCGATGGTTCTTACCCATCTGAGGTCAGCTGGACGATTACCGGTGCTGCATTCAACAATACAGGTGGCGGTCCTGGAACCTACTCAGTGGGTCTTGGAACTGCTTGTACTGAAGGTTGTACGTTGCCATTTGCTCCAAACTACGTGTCTGCAGACAGTGTAGATATTGAGAACAATGACCTCTGTGACTTTGACGGCTACATCATGGGTTGTACTTATCCTGATGCGTCGAACTACGGTGTCTACGCTGATGGTACAGTGATCCCAGAAGATCAGTTGCCAACCAACGACGACGGTTCTTGTACGTTCGATACAGCGAACCCTTGCCCAACTGACCTTAACGGTGACGGCGGCACGACGACCTCTGACCTGTTGATTTTCCTCGGTGCCTTCGGTACGGATTGCTGATCAGCATGTAGGTGAAGGGCTTTGCTCTTCGTAAATATTGGAAAGGCCCGACGCAAGTCGGGCCTTTCTCATTTTAGGTATCCCCACCTTAGCACCATGAGAAAGGCAGTTTTGGTCACAGGTGCCGGGTCTGGTATTGGAAGGGCAACCGCCGTGCGTTTGGCATTGGAAGGTTTTGATGTATTCCTTGTGGGCCGTCGGTTGGAACCATTAGAGGAGACCCGTGCTGTATTGGGTCAATCAGGCCACCATGTGAGTATGGCGCTTGATGTGTCGGATCGGTTGGCTTTCCATGACCAATTATCAGAGGTCATGTCTGTGACGGGACTGGAAAGAGAATTGGTGGGAGTCTTTGCCAATGCGGGGATAGGCGGTTCAAATGCATTTGACTTGGATCCTGGGAAGGACCGGTGGGATGAAATCATGATGGCCAATGTGACTGGGGTGTATGTGACCCTGCAGACAGCTTTCCCTTATTTGAGAGACGCTGGTCAGTCAGTAACCCATGCTGTGGTGACATCAAGTGTTTTGGCACGATTTGGAGTCCCTGGTCAATCGGCCTATGTGACTTCTAAGACTGCCGTACTGGGTTTGGTTCGGAGTCTGGCCGTAGAGTGGGGGGGCAGTGGGATTTTGGTCAATGCCATTTGTCCCGGTTGGGTGGAAACGGCCATGGCCCAAGAGTCGATTCAGCGAATGGCCGATGCCCAAGAGATGAGTTATGATGAATGCCATGCGCAGCAGTGTGCCATATTGCCGACAGGGAGGATGAGTCAACCGTCTGAAGTGGCGGATTTTGTGGCTTGGTTGATGTCGGAGGAGCAACGTGGAATCACAGGTCAAGGATTGGACTTGAACAATGGAAGTTGGATGTCATGATGTACAGTGCAACAATGAAGGATGGTTATAGAATGGGGATGATCACAG
>CAJQJX010000059.1 GCA_905478795.1 uncultured Flavobacteriales bacterium | reverse complement strand
TACATGGACAACACGGGTGCCGCCTTGTTGCCGGCCTATACGGTGTCCCAGCTGCGGGCGAGCCTCCACTTGCCAACGGTCAAGGACGGCAAGGTGCTGGATCGCACCCGGCTCGATGTCTGGGTGGAAAACGCGCTCGACGCGGAGTACAGTGCCAATGGCTATACCTACGGGTATTCCGCAGGTCCGGATTTCGTGGTGCGGGAGAACTTCTTCTATCCGCAGGCGGGGCGCCACTTCAATGTGGCCCTGACCTACAAGTTCTGATCGGCAGGCGCTGCTCAGCGCTGGCGTTCGGCCTGTGCAGCGAAAGCGCTGAGGAAGTGGGGGTCGCGTTCGATGGCAGAGCCTACAACAGCAAGGTCGGCACCGGAGGCCCAAGCGTCCATGACGGCGTCGGGCGAGGTCATGCCGCCGCCGACAATGATGGGGCAGGGAACCGCAGCGCGCACGGCGGCGATCATGTCGGTCGATACCGGGCGGTCTGCACCGCTGCCCGTGTCCAGGTACATGCACTGTTGTCCGAGGTAGTGTCCTGCCAAAGCGGTGGTGGCCGCGATGTCGGGCTTGTCGCCTGGGATCGGCAAGGAGCCACTCATGTAATGCGCGGTGGTGGTCCGGCCGCCGTCAATGAGCATGTAGCCACAGCCTACGGCATCGAGTCCCAGCTCTCGGACCCGGGTGGCCGCTTCTACGTGTTTGCCGATGAGGGCATCGGGGTTTCGCCCGCTGATCACGGACAAGAACAACAGGGCGTCGGCTTCTGCGGTCAGTTGGCTTGGAGCCCCAGGGAAGAGCACGATGGGGGTGTCGGTGCGCTCACGGATCCAAGACGCCACGGTATCCATTGAGCCTTCGGTGACCAGGCTGCCTCCTAGCAATACCGTGTGAACAGCGTCAAATCCCGGGCCAGACATCCAATCTAAGTCTTCGCTGTCGCGAATGTTGTCGGGGTCCACCAACACAGCAAGGCCTTTGCGGCCCTCTGAAACAGCGGACTCCAAAGAGGTGATCCAGCGCTCAGAAATGGGATGTGGCGTACTCTCGTTCACGGGTTCAAGATGGTGAAGCAATCCTTTCGATGATGTCCGGTCGCAAAAGACCATGACCGCAAGGGTGAAAATGGACAGGACATACGTTGTTCAAAACGCGGGCATTCGCGGGTTTAATGACCTTGTCGCGCGCTCCGAAATGGGCTTCTAAAATACCGGGGTGTGCTTTTGATAGCTCCTGTAAACGCCTGCTTTTTGGGGGCCAAAACTGGCGCAAAGAGCACCAGCAATCGACGACCATGGCCCACATTTCTGCTGAAGCCAAATGAAACAGTGAGAACTGGTAAAAGTGCTCTGGAAGGATGCCCCGGGCCCGCCACCAAGTGAGCATACGGACGATGGCATTTCGCTGCTTTTCGCTTTGGCCAAGCCAGGCGCGGCCCAGGGTGGTGTCCACTGAGAGTCGGTAGCCTGGGTTTTTGACGAGTCCATCGGGCGCCAGCAGCATCACCTTGGAAAACTGCGTCGGGTTCAAACCAAACCAGGTGAGGGCCAGTCGTCCCCCAAGGCTATACCCGATCAGGGTGCCGCTAAATTCGAGCCCTTCGGCATTGAGGAGTGCTTTCATCGCCTCGGTCCAGTCCGCGATCTCGAGCGGCCTGTGGTGTCCCGAAGAGCGGCCGTGGGCAGGCAGATGCGGCATCAGAAGTGCCACGCCGTCAGGGAGCAACGGTCGGGTTGCCAGCATGTCTTCGAGCGGCCTGCTGAACCCGTGCAGCGCAATGGCACATTGGCCAGATGAATGCGGCGGTTTCCACAGGGCGTATTCTATGGCTACACCCTTCTGGTTGTGCACTTTGCGTACCACTTCGGATGGGGTGGACTCAGGAACGACATCGGGTGACAAAGCCATGGCGACAAAGTTCGGTGGTTCTTTGTCATTCATCCGGGATTTCGTGTGGAAAACAGAGCGAGGAGGATTGGAGGGTGTGGGGTAGGTTTGCACCGGTTTTCCCAGAGAGCGTCGTTGCTGTCCGGAAAAAAAAAATGCCGAAAGACACGAGCATCAAGTCCGTCCTCATCATTGGAAGTGGACCCATCGTCATCGGACAGGCTTGCGAGTTCGATTATTCCGGATCTCAAGCCTCGCGCTCGCTTCGCGAAGAAGGCATTGAGGTGACCCTCATCAATTCCAACCCTGCCACCATCATGACCGACCCGGTCGTGGCAGACAACATTTACCTCAAACCGCTCGAGCCGGAGTCGATTGAAGAGATTCTTCAGAAGCACGACATCGATGCTGTTTTGCCCACCATGGGCGGGCAGACGGCTTTGAACCTCTGCATCACCTGTGATGAGATGGGCATCTGGGAGGAACATGGGGTCAAGCTGATCGGCGTGAACATTGACGCCATCGACATCACTGAGAACCGCGAGCGTTTCCGGTTGCTCATGGACGAGATCGGGGTTCCGATGGCGCCACAAGCGACCGCAAAGAGTTTTCTCGAAGGCAAGGAAGCGGCGCAGAAATTCGGGTTCCCACTGTGCATCCGTTCGTCCTTCACCCTCGGAGGAGCGGGGGCTTCCATTGTGCACGACCCCGCCGAGTTTGACGGATTGCTGACCCGCGCGCTGCACATCTCACCGATCCACGAGGTGATGATCGATAAGGCGCTGCTGGGTTGGAAGGAGTTTGAGCTGGAGTTGTTGCGTGATGCCAACGACAATGTGGTCATCATTTGTTCTATTGAGAACTTCGACCCCATGGGCATCCACACGGGCGATTCCATTACCGTGGCCCCAGCGATGACGCTGTCGGACAGCACCTTCCAAAGGATGCGCGACATGGCCATCCACATGATGAACTCCATCGGTGCTTTTGCCGGAGGTTGCAACGTGCAGTTTGCGGTGTCGCCTGATGATAAAGAGGACATTATTGCGATCGAAATCAATCCGCGTGTGAGCCGCTCTTCGGCACTGGCTTCCAAGGCGACGGGTTATCCGATTGCCAAGATTGCTGCCAAGCTTGCGATTGGTTATCACCTCGACGAGTTGACCAACCCCATCACGGGAACGACGAGCGCATTCTTTGAGCCTACGTTGGACTACGTGATTGTGAAGATTCCGCGTTGGAACTTCGACAAGTTTGAAGGGGCCAACCGCGAACTGGGTTTGCAGATGAAGTCCGTGGGTGAGGTGATGGGCATTGGACGGAGCTTCCAGGAGGCCCTTCAAAAAGCTTGTCAATCTCTTGAGATCAAGCGGAACGGACTGGGTGCCGACGGCAAAGAGCTGCGCGACCAGGACCAGATTCTGCACTCCTTGCAGTTTCCCTCTTGGAACAGGCTGTTCCACCTCTACGATGCCATCAAGTTGGGCATCCCCATGAATACGATTCAGGAAAAGACCAAGATTGACCCTTGGTTCTTGCGTCAAATTGAGGGTCTGATCGAACTCGAGGGCCGCATTGGGAAGTACCGCCTTGAAGACATTCCGTTTGACCTCATGAAGGAGGCCAAGCTCAAGGGTTTTGCGGACCGGCAGATTGGCCACATTGTGCGGGCCAAGGAAAGCGAGGTTTTTGACCGCCGTGTCGACCTGGGCATTGAACGCAGTTACCGCTTGGTGGATACCTGTGCCGCTGAGTTCAAAGCGCAAACCCCCTATTACTACAGCACGTTTTGCGAGGCCAACGAGTCACCCAAAACCGAGGGGCGCAAGATTGTGGTGCTGGGCAGTGGACCCAACCGCATTGGCCAGGGGATCGAGTTTGATTATTGCTGCGTTCACGGCGTGATGGCGGCCCGCGCTGCCGGTTACGAGGCGGTGATGATCAATTGCAACCCCGAAACGGTTTCGACCGACAGCGATACAGCGGACCGCCTGTATTTCGAGCCGGTTTTCTGGGAGCACATCTACGATATCATCCGACACGAAAAGCCCGAAGGCGTGATCGTGCAGCTGGGCGGGCAGACGGCATTGAAGTTGGCCGAAAAGCTGGAGCGTTATGGCATTCCGATCATGGGGACGAGCTATCAAGCGCTCGACATTGCGGAGGACCGTGGCCGTTTCTCTACCCTGCTCAAGGACCTTGAAGTCCCATATCCAAAATTTGGAGCGGTGACTTCGGCGCAGCAGGCCATCGAGTTGAGCCGAGAGTTGGGCTTCCCCCTTTTGGTGCGTCCGAGCTATGTATTGGGTGGTCAGCGGATGAAAATTGTCATCAGTGAAAAGGGCCTAGAGCACCACGTCGTGGACATCCTCCGCGACATGCCGGACAACCAGATTTTGCTTGACCATTTCTTGGAAGGGGCCATTGAGTGCGAGGCCGATGCCATTTGCGATGGAGAAGACACCTACATCATTGGTGTGATGCAGCACATTGAGCCTGCCGGTATCCATTCTGGAGACTCCTATGCCGTATTGCCTCCTTACAACTTGGGGGATTTGATCCTGGCCCAAATTGAGGACATCACCAAGAAGGTGGCAGTGGCTTTGGAAACCAAGGGCTTGCTCAACATTCAGTTCGCCGTGAAGGACGACACGGTATTCGTCATCGAAGCCAACCCCCGTGCATCGCGCACGGTGCCCTTCATCGCCAAGGCCTATCAGGAGCCTTATGTGAAGTATGCTACGGAGGTGATGCTTGGAGAGAAGAAGGTCAAGGATTTCAATTTCCAGCCCCGCAAGCGTGGTTACGCCATCAAGATTCCCGTCTTCAGCTATTCGAAGTTCCCGGAAGTCAACAAGGAGCTCGGTCCGGAGATGAAGTCAACAGGCGAGGCGATTCGCTTTATCGATACGTTGCGCGACCCGTTCTTCAGGAAGGTCTACTCTGAGCGCAACCTTTACCTGTCCAAGTAATGTTGCCTGGGTTGTTTCGCACCCTGGTTGGACTGGTCGTTGCTTGGTTTGTCTTTCGCTTTCTCGACCGCGTATTTGGTGGCAGGGGGCGGACCTCACCGCGCCAAGGCGCCCAAAGGGGGGCTGGTTCAGGGGCGCCTGAAAGAGGGCAAACCCCTGAGAAAGCCAAAGATGACCACCTCGGTGAGTATGTCGAATTTGAAGAAGTTGCCGACGAAGAGGGGGGACAAAGCGGCACTTCCTGAGACGGCCCCACTTCTCTGTGGTGCCTAACTTGCCCCAATGAGCGACCGTCTTCATCCTGCCCAGCTCTTGCGCGCTGTCTTGCCCCATGTGATGGCCATCGTTGTGTTGATGGTCATCGCAGGCACTTTTTATAAAAAGTCCTTTGATGGATATCGGCTCCGGATGCCGGATATCGAGCACCACATCGCGACAACCAAGGAGGTCAATGACCACCGCGATCGGACGGGTGAGCAAGCGCTTTGGACCGACAGTCAATTTGGCGGTATGCCTACATTCCAATTGGGCATGCGGACCTCTGATGTCAATGCGGGTTCTTGGCTGGGTCGCATCCTGCGCATGGGTTTTCCGCGTCCTGCTGACCACCTCCTGGTGGCGCTGTTGTGCGCCTATTTACTGGCTGCAGTGTTGGGTTGTGGGCCCTGGATTTCGGCCCTTGTGGCCATAGGTTTTGGATTGAGTACGATCAACATTTTATACCTCGGCGCCGGCCACGCGGCCAAAGTGATGTCGATCGCCACCTTGCCGGGCATCTTGGCGGGTGTGCTGGTGGCGTACCGTCGAAACCTGTGGTTGGGTGCGGGTCTTGCTGCGGCCTTTACAGCTGTCAATTTGTCGGCCAACCACTTGCAGATGACCTATTACTTGGCCTTTTTGGTGGGGGGTATTGGCATCGCAGAAACGGTCAGGCTCGTGATGTCGGGTGCAGCGCGCCGGGCTTTGGTTACAGGCGGGGTGTTGTTGGCTGCTGCGGGCATCGCCCTTATTCCCAATGGAGCTTTGATCAAGCCGACCTTGGACTATACGCCGCACACCACGCGGGGAGAAGTGCTGTTGACCCCAGCTGCCGGAGTGGAAGTGGCGGATACGGGCCTCGACAAGGATTACATCTTGCAGTATTCCATGGGCCGCGGTGAGTGGTGGAGCATCATGGTGCCCGATATCAAAGGGGGGAACAACCCCTTGTATTGGGGGGAGCAGCTCTTTAGTGGCGGGGCATTCTACTTTGGCGCCATCTTGATGGCGCTGTTTATGGCGTCTTTGGTGCTGAGGCGTGATGTGCTGCGCTGGCCCATGCTGGTGGTGGCGCTCTTGGCCATCGTGCTGTCATGGCGCGATACGTCTGGATTGACCGACTTTTTCCTCGAGCATGTGCCAGGATTTGCCAAGTTCCGGGACACCAAGATGATGCTCATGCTCATCCAATGCATGCTGCCGATAGGCGTGGGGCTGTTGCTCAAGGATGTGACAGCAGGAAAGGTGGAGTGGAACCGAAAGCTGTTCGTCGCAGCAGGCATTCCTGTGGCGTTGCTCTTGATGTTTGGAGCGATGCCCACTGTGTTTTTTGATTTTGAGAGTCATGTGAGACCAGACCGTGCCGTCGAGCAGTTGGGAGCGGCCAGGGCGCTCGAGCAGAGATTGGAGGTGTTCAGCGCAGACGTTTGGCGCAGTTTTGGTTTGGTGCTTGTTGCAATGGCAGGACTGTTGGCTGCAGTGCGATTGCGGGCCAGCGGCGCGCGTCCCATGGTCATCAATGGTCTCATAGGATTCATGGCATTGGTCACGATGATGGAGATGCATTCGGTGGCCCGCCGTTATCAGCCTGCTGACAGAGGTTGGGTGCGCACCGTCGAATACAAGTATCCCTACACCGCCGCTGCTGCGGACAATGCGATTTTGGCCGACCGGGTGCGGCGTAATCCCGCTGTGCAGCAAGCCATCGAGGCTGAGGTCGAGCGGGTGCGTGCTGCCTACCCCGGTCGGATCGGAAAGCGGGAGCAACGCGTTTTAGATGCGGCTAAATTTTCAGGACTTCAGACGGTGGATCACTTTCGAGTGCTCAACCTGCGCGGGGCATTTAGCGATGCGTCCGTCAGTTACCTGCACCGGAGTGTAGGAGGCTATCACGGGGCCAAATTGCGCCGCTATCAAGATTTGATTGAACGCGTGCTGCAGCCCGAGCAGCAACAATTTGCGGCCTTGGCGAATTCTGCGGGAATGGATGCAGCGCTGGCGGCGATGCCGGTGCATGCCATGCTCAACGCGCAGTATATCATCTACGACCCTGCGCAACAGCCCATTCCCAATGGAGAGGCTCTGGGTAATGCGTGGTTTGCCAATGGATGGTCCATGGCAGATGGCGCGGACGCCGAAATGGCCGCCATGGAATCTTTGACAGATTCGCGCCGTGCCGTGGTACCAGAAGTCCATTCTGATGCCCTTGCAGGAGTGCTGCCTGGAGCGGCGAATGGAGGCCGTGCCGAGCTGGTGTCGTTCACGCCCGATGCTCAGGAATACCGTGTTTCGGCGCCTGCCAAGGGTTTGCTGGTGTTCAGCGAGGTCCATTATCCAGAAGGGTGGCAATTGACCATTGACGGCGTACCGGCTGATCTGTTGCGGGTCAACTACGCCCTGCGTGGTGTGGTGGTCCCCGCCGGTGAGCATTCGGTGGAGATGGCGTTTGTCTTGCCTTCGGTCCAGTCCGCGCGCACCATGGCTTCTTTGGGCAGCGGATTGCTCTTGCTGTTTGTCTTTGGCAGCTTGGCCATGGCCTTTTTGGGCCGCGGTACCGTGGAGGAAATCAATTGATGCGGTAGCCGGCTTCCTGCCAACGCTCGCACCATTCGGCCAGCCATGCTCGGCGAGGCTTAAACGGATGTGGCGGTGCCTTTCGAATCATCCAACGCAAAAAAGGCATGGCCAAGGGGAAATTGATGTGCACAAAAGTGGAGAGGGCGATGGGGAAGGCACCGAGGGTGCTCTTGATCTCGAGCGCTGTCCGGCCCATCACCACCCGAACCGCTCCAAGGGAAATGCCCCATGCTATGAATTCAAAGAGCATCCGCTGGTACAGCGCCCGTTCCTTGTTGATTTCAGATTCAAAACCCACGTAGTAAGCCTCGATGGTGCCGCTCCCTCTGTGGTGCATGCCGCACTGGAAACCCACAAGGCGGCCCTCTTGGCGGTAGGTCATGACGGTAAAGTCAGGTCCGAGTTCCTCTGCGAGACGTGCGAAGTCGCGGGCTTCTAACCCCCCCATGACAATGCTCGCCCTGCCATAGACTTGGTCGTAGAGTGCAATGAGCTGTGGTCCCAAGCGCTCGAGCTCGGCTGTTTCGTGAATGCGTTCAACGTCGAGGTCCGCGCTGCGGGTAAGGATGCTCCGCACCTTGGTGCGGGCTTTGGTGCGGAGGGCGGCTTGCCATTGATCCGCAGAGGTCCAAGTAGGGTCGAGGGGGACCTCCATCACGGGATCAAAGGTGGCGCGGGCCCATCGTCGGCCCCAGTGGGGCGCCAGGGCGGCGTCCAACTCGGGGCCAAAATCTTTGGCCATCCAAATACGGATGCCCCAGTGCTTGGCGCATTGGTCAAAGGCCTGTTCGACCCACTGAATCTGTTGGGCAGGTGGTATGTCCTCTCGCCATAAGAAGGTGTGCTCGCCACTGCCCAGACCTTGGCCGGCCACAAGGGTTCTAAAGCGGAAGGGCCTCCCACCCGGGTGCATGATGGCTGTGGCGATGCGGACGCCAATGGACACATCCATGTGGTCAGCTGGAGAACGGGATTCAGATTGGACGGCCTGCATGAGAATGCCGCCGAGCCAGGAGCCGTTATTGGCCTTGATCATGCCCAACCTGCATTGGACCTTGCCGTGACCCGACATGGCCTTGAGGTAGCGGCGGTCCAAGTAAGCTGAGCCACCGGGAAAGGCCTCCCATGCTTCCCAAGGAACCTCACTGTATGTGTCGAACCAATGCCAACGGGCCTCCTTCAAATCCGCTGGCGCAAGGGGGATGATGCCCTCGGTGACTTGGCGGGTGGATAGAGGTCCAGACATGGGGGGCGAAAGTACGCAGTGCATGGTCTGCGGTGCTCTGGCTTCGCATGCTTTGGCATTTAAGGAAAACGCTGTTATGGCAAGAACCGTTGAGGTGATGTGGGCAGTGGGCACGATTTAGAGACCCGGCCAAACCAGTTGTGGCGGTGCCGGGCGGTGAAGCGATATCCTGCCATGCGCAAGGGTTTGGGCAGCATGCCAAAGGCGCTTGCCCAGCCCGTGCGGCCGATCAGTTTGAGCGCTGCTCCTGCTGCAGCCTCCCCGGACAGTACAGCATCTGGCGTCCACAGCACCACGGCATTCTGTTTGTGTGACAGCGCGCCCTGCGTGCGCATCGTTTTTGCTGTGGCCCCGTCGAGAGGGGCGAAACGCAGGGTTTGGAGGGGTGCACTTTCCCATCGAATGAGCCGGCGCACTGCGCCGTGGCACAAAGCGCAGCCCCCGTCAAAAAAGAGGATGGGGCCGGTGCGTTTGGCTTCAGAATTCTCCTCCATCGAAACTGCCCCCTGAACCACTGCCATAGCCTCCGTTGCCTCTGCCCCGTTGTCCGGGTTCGAGCTTGCCGAAAGACCAAGTCACACTGGCATAAATGAAGCGGCTCTGTCGTTTGAAGGTGCCGTCTTGGAAAAAGTCCCTCCCCTCAGAGGTGTACGACCATTCTTGCTGGTCAAACACATCGCTGACGCGCAGCGACCCTTTGACTTTGCCGTCGTAGAAGTCTCTGCTGACGGCCGCGCTGTGGGAGATGTAGCCTTGGAAAGTGCCCTGCGTATACTGGGATGGCGCCCTGTAACGCCCGTTGATTTGCACCTTCCACCCGCCTTTGACAAGGGCCGATACTTGGTAGCCCGCGCTGCCTTGGAAGCCATTGTTGCCGAGGTCCGGCGCCAGGTTGGAGCCGTCGGTTTTTTGATGGTAAATGCTGCCGTTGACGCGCAGTTGGAGGCTGCGTCCTTTGCGCCACATGGCGACGACTTCCAGTCCAGAGTTGGTCTGTCGGGCGAGGTTGACGAACGTGCGGTAGGCAATGCCGGCATCATCGACCTCCACAAACCTGCGGATAACGTCCCGTGTTGTTTTGTAGAACAGTGAGGTCGTGACGGTGAGGGCCTTGGTGGTGAGTTGGTGACCAAACTCTAAACCGTCGGTGTATTCGGGCAGAAGAAAGGGGTTGCCGTAGCGCAGGTTCCGCGGGTCCGCATTGTCGACAAACGGATTCACCTGTCTCCCGCGAGGCCGGTTGACGCGACGGTTGTAGCTCAATACCCATTGGTTGCGGTCGTCCACCGTATAGCTCAGGTTGGTCGAGGGGTAAAAACTGGTGTAGTCGTTCACAAAGGTGGCGTCGCTGCCGCCGAGTTGGGCCAAAACCGCTGCGATGTCTGTGCTGTCGCCTTTGAGCTCAGCGGTGGTGTAGACGGTCTCTCCGCGCCCTCCCACTTGCACGCCCCAGGCGCCAAATTTGCGGCCCCAGGTGACGTAGGCAGCATGGATGTCTTCACGGTATCGGAAGTCATAGGCTTGCACAAAGGGCATTCCTGTGGTGTCTTTCTGCCAGAACTGCTGGTCTTCATTGCTTTCCCGCAAGATGCTTTTGTAGCCCAGTTCAAGTTTCCCGTCGTTGTCCAGCGGTTTCTCGTAGTCGACTTGCAGGGTCGCATTCCAATTTCCACCATCGTTGAGGTTGGCGTTGGAGAGGTAGCCAGGATCGAGTGCCGCATTGGGCAGGTCTTGCCACAGAGAATCTGAAGAAGTGTTGTTGCGCTGAGACCAGCGGGCAAAGGACTGCAACACATGGCGCTCACCGTATTTGTGCTCATAACCCAAGTCGAGGTCCATGGAGGAATTTTCGCTGTTGGACATTCCAAATCGGGTAAACCCGCCGATGGCATCGGTGCTCCAAGATTCCAAGTTCACGACGTCTTCGACTCCTGAGTTGTTGCCTTGGTTGGTCCTGAACCCCATGTTCCATGTGGTCTTTGACGAAGGCATCCAGTCGAGGCCCGTTTTAAAGTTCCAGCTGGAGCGCAAGTTGTCGGTGTAGCTATTGGAAGTCAACACGCTCAAAGAGTCGTACCCACCAGCCAATTCTCCGCCGAAGGCCTGCTCTCGCTCGCTGTCTCCACGGCGGAACCCATTGCGTTGGTTCCAACCAGCATTCACCGAGAAATTCAGCTTCTGGCCACGGATGTTCCCATTAAAGGATCCACTGTGGTTTTCGTTGGTCCCCCAAGTCACGCTGACTTGTCCGTTTTTGCCTTCGAGCTTGTCTTTTTTAAGGATGATATTCAGGATGCCTGCCACGCCTTCGGGGTCGTATTTGGCGGTAGGGCTGGTGATGATCTCGACCCGGTCAATGCTGCTTGCGGGAATTTGTTCGAGCAGGCTTTGGGTCGCGCTGCCTGTCATTCCGCTGGGTCGGCCGTCGATCAGTATGGTGACGTTGCCAGATCCACGAAGGCTGAGGTTACCGTCGATGTCGACATCGATGCTCGGGACGTTGCGCAACAACTCGGTGGCGTTTGACCCCGCACTATTCAGGTCATCGCCTACGCGGAACACCTTGCGGTCGATCATCATCTCGAGGCTGGACCTTTGCTCTACGACTTCTGCGGCTTCAAGCGCCCGAATGTTGGGTTCGAGGCGCAGGGTGCCCAGGTCTTGTTCGATGCCGCCTCGTGGGGTCAGTCGGATGTCATTGACCGTTGTCGATAGGTACCCCATGAAGCCAATCTGTGCACGGAAACGGCCAACGGGGATTTCCGTGATGCGGAAACGGCCCTTGTTATCGGTGACTCCACCTGTGATCACCTTGTCTTGGTCAAAGGCCAAAATGCTGATGGTGGCAAACTCAATGGGCGCACCAGAATCGGCATCTTCTACGGTGCCAAAAACGACGCCAATTTTTGGCCGCTCTCCATCAGGACGATTGCCTCCACCGGGCCTTTGGGCGCAAAGGGTGGTGGAAATACAAAGGAGAAGTAGGGTCAGACGCTGTGCCATATCAACAGAACGGTTTAAGTGCTGTGAAGTTCAATGCAAAACAAGGTTCAGAAGCCATGTTGCGATCAGGGCTGAAGGGGTCGGAACACGTATTCAAAGTCATAGGCTTGATAGGGAAGGCGGTATTCGGGCAGTGGAAGCGCGCCCCAGCTGTTGATGCACGCCACACCCGCAGAGGCCCCATCGATGTCCAAGTGAACCTCGTCGGTGGGGTCGAGCAGTCGGAAGTGGCTTTGACGCTCTTCTTTACGCGGCCCCGAATCCAGTTGCTCTGGAGAGAAATTGAGGGCGGTAAAATCAAAGGCCGAGTGCGATTGGAACTCCAGTCCAAAACCCTCGCCGTCATGAAGGCGCAGCCAACGGGCATCGGTTCGGGTGCCATTGTATTGTGGACGGGCGTAGGGTGTTGCGAGTTCGGCAATGGGCAACGTGTATTGCCCCAGCATGGCCGCCTCTTTGCGGTCAGCAGCCGATTCCATGGGGCCGCGTCCATACCATTCGGCCACCTTCATGTTCGCCGGGAGGACCCAATGCTGTCCAAAGCGGTACAAGTTGGGATGTGTGCCGGGTTCAAGTTCATGGTGCCTTCCGGCCAGATCAGGGTCGGACTCTCCTGCAATGGCTTGCATTTTTTGGGTCACTGTGACTGTGCCTTCTATGTTGACGTTGTATTGAACCGTGACCACCGCATCGCCTCCGAGAATGGGACGGGCAAAAGACACTTGCATGCTGCCGTTTTCTTTCCGGTCGTTGGTCATCTTGGCGGGGCCAGGAACATCGAATGGCGCCCGCCATTCTGCCCGGTGCTCCGGCGATCCTGTGCCATAGTCGTTGTCGACAGGAGGGCGCCAAAAATTGGGTCTTGCTCCACCCGTGATGAGGTTGCGATCGCCAATGCGGTAGCCGCTCACTTCTCCAGTGTTTCTGTCCAGCGTGAGGGTGCCTCCGTCAAAACTGAGCACCACATTCCCGCCGTCGACCTTGAGGTTGACCCGGCCCCTTTTTGCCGGTGGTAGCGAGGGATGCCCTGCAGATAGGATGTGTTGGAATTGTGCGAGGACATGTCCGGCGGGCAGCAGGGGTTCTGCTTCGGTCAATGTGGCCTTGAGATTGAACACCGCCTCAGCATCCCCAAATTCTTGGGGCTTTACAGGAATGTCAAGGGCACTGGAGGTGTTGGGACGCAACTTGACAGCAGGAAGTACCCCACTGTCCACCACCCGGCCATTGGCCAGGATGGACCATGCCAAATCGACCACGACATCTCGGAACCGATACTCACTGTCCACCCTCAGTTTGGACCCGTTTTGATCGCCCAATTGAAATTGGAGAGGTTGCTGAACCTGTTTGGCTTCCAACATGTGAGGATGTGGCGTTCCATCGGCCATCACGAGGCCGTTGTTGAGGAAGTTGTGGTCACTCGGCGTCTCTTTGGGACCATAGTCGCCGCCATAAGTCAGGTAGCGCCTTCCGTCTTTCTCCTCCCACAGCCCTTGGTCCTTGAAATCCCAGATAAAGCCGCCTTGTAGCCTGGGGTAGCGCCGGTAGAGGTCCCAATATTCCTTGAACCCCCCTAAGCTGTTGCCCATGGCGTGTGCGTATTCGCATTGAATCAAGGGGCGCAGGTCTTCTTTTTGGCGGGCAAAACGTTCCAGGTGCATGTAGTCTGCATACATCGGCACATAGACGTCGGTGTTCGGGGCCTGCTCTGCGCGCTCATAGGTCACGAAACGGCTGGGGTCGGTGGCTTTCACGAAGGCGTAGGTGGCTTCAAAATTCACGCCATTTCCGGCTTCATTGCCCAGCGACCAGCACAGGATGGAAGCGTGGTTGCGGTCGCGGGCGACCATGCGGGCCGTGCGCACAAGGTGGGCGTGTTTCCAATCGGGATTGTTGCCCAATGTTCGGTCCAAAGCGTAGCCCATGCCGTGGCTTTCGATGTTGGCTTCGTCGACCACGTACAGTCCGTATCGGGAGCAGAGGGTGTACCAATAAGGGTCGTTGGGATAGTGCGAAGTGCGCACTGCGTTGAAGTTGTGTGCTTTCAGCGTTTGGATGTCGGCCTCCATCGTGGCCCGATCGATCACATGTCCTGTTTCGGGATGGTGCTCGTGGCGGTTTGTCCCCTTGATGAGCAGGGCCTTCCCATTGACTTTGACGGCGCCATCTTCGATGCGAATGTCGCGGAACCCCACTTCTAGGCGGGTGGTTTCCATGATCTCGGAGTTGCTGTCCATCAGGACGATGTCCAATTGATAGAGGTGGGGGGTTTCTGCCGTCCAAGGCCGCACTCCCTTGAGGTTTTGCTGAGACCTGAAGCGCGTGGTGTCTCCTGCAGCCAACTTGAGGGGGAGGGTGGCTGAGCTGGTTTCCCGCCCATCTATAGACAGCGTGTATTGTGCCGACCCGATAAACGGAACGCTGCCCAAGTGCGCCACGTCGAGGGCGACAGAAAAATCACCGACGGTATACTGCTCCTTCAGTCCAGATTGGACATGGACATCGGCGATGTGCACAGTGGGTTTGGCTTGGAGCCATACATCGCGTTCGATTCCTGAGAGCCGCCAAAAATCTTGGCACTCTAAAAAGCTGCCGTCGCTCCAACGGTAAACTTCGAGTGCCACAGTGTTGTCTCCGTTTTGGAGGGCGGCGGTGATGTCAAATTCGGCCGGCAGTTTGGAGCCTTGACTGTAGCCTATGCGCTGCCCATTGACCCACACGAAAAAGGCGGATTTGACCGCGCCGAAATGAAGGGTGACCTGTTGCCCTTCCCACGATTTGGGTACTTTGAACGTGCGGACATAGCTCCCTACAGGGTTCCAACCGTCCGGGATGTCTGGTGGATTGGGGGTGGCCTGCCAGTAAAACGGATAGGGGTGGTTGGTGTAAATGGGGGTGCCAAAGCCTTCCAATTCCCAATTGGCGGGAACAGGAATGTCGTCCCATTTTTTGACGTTGTAGCCCGAAGCCTCGAATCCTATTGGCCGCTCTTCTGGCGAACGTGACCATTTGAACTTCCAAATGCCGTTGAGGCTTAGGTAGCGGTCGCCATAGGACGGGGAATCTGCACTGGCGTTTTCGGTGCTTGAAGCGGTGTAAAAGGTCGCCCGTGCGGGGAGCTTGTTCTCCTCTACTACGCCGGGGTCTTCAATGTAGGGGCGGAGGGTTTGAGCGGGGACGAATAGAGTTAGGACGGTCAAGACTGACAGCAGGGAGACCAGACGTAAGTGCTTCATGTATTGCTGAATTCGGGTTCTTCCGGCTGTAGGGAAGCCTTTCAAAGTTATGGTTCGAAAAAAGGCAAAGCCATAAAGCGTGTACGATGTACATTGTTTCTCCTGACCCGGTCAATGACACGGGGTCTCCACATCCTTACTCCATCATGACCAGCACCTTTTCGGCGCTCGATTACGCCATTTTTATCGGTTATGCCATCCTCATTTTGGGGGTTGGCCTATGGGTTTCTCGCGACAAAAAGGGACACCAAAAAAACGCTGAGGACTATTTCTTGGCGAGCAAATCATTGCCGTGGTGGGCGGTCGGAGCCTCCTTGATTGCGGCCAACATCTCGGCCGAACAGTTCATTGGGATGTCGGGTTCGGGCTTTAAGATTGGCCTGGCCATAGCCTCCTATGAATGGATGGCCGCCTTGACCCTCATCATCGTCGGAAAGTACTTTTTGCCCATTTTCATCGAGAAGGGGCTGTACACGATTCCCGAATTTGTGGAACAGCGTTACTCCACCAACCTCAAGACGATCCTTGCCGTCTTCTGGATTTCACTCTACGTCTTCGTAAACCTCGCTTCGGTTCTCTACTTGGGTTCATTGGCGTTGGAGACCATCATGGGCATTCCCATGATGTATGGCGTGGTGGGTTTGGGGCTCTTTGCCGCGGCCTATTCGCTCTACGGTGGATTGTCGGCAGTGTCGTGGACGGACGTGATTCAAGTGATTTTCTTGGTGATGGGGGGGTTGGTGACAACCTATTTGGCCCTCGATGCGGTGTCCGGCGGAGCTGGAATGTGGGCGGGCTTTGGTGCCATTTATGATGCTGCCCCGGATAAGTTTGCGATGATCCTCGACAAGGACCACCCTGAGTACATGAACCTCCCCGGGATTGGAGTGCTGGTCGGAGGGATGTGGGTGGCCAACATCTATTACTGGGGGTTCAATCAGTACATCATCCAAAGGACGCTGGCGGCCAAGTCGCTCAAAGAATCACAGCGGGGCATCCTCTTTGCGGCGGGCCTCAAACTCATTCTCCCTTTGATTGTGGTCATTCCGGGCATCGCAGCTTACGTGATGACCCAAGATGCTGCAGTGATGGCTGGTCTTGGTGAGGCTGCGATGAACAAGCCTCCTACAGGAGCCAATCCAGACTTTGCCTACCCTTGGTTGTTGCAGTTCTTGCCAACAGGGCTCAAGGGGCTGGCTTTTGCAGCCCTTGCTGCGGCGATTGTGTCCTCTCTCGCTTCCATGCTCAATAGCACATCGACCATCTTCACGATGGACATTTACAAGCCGTACATCAATCCCGATGCAGATGACCGGGCCACGGTGCGGATGGGCCGTATTTCGGCTACAGTAGCGTTGATTGTGGCCTGCATTATGGCGCCACTTCTCGGCGGTATTGATCAAGCATTCCAGTTCATTCAGGAGTATACAGGCGTGGTGAGTCCAGGCATCTTGGCGGTGTTCATCTTGGGGTTGTTTTGGAAGAAAACGACGAATCGAGGAGCCATCACGGGGGCGTTGGTGTCGATTCCGATCGCGATGTACTTCAAGGTGGCCCCCAAAGGCTGGTCCGATAGCGCGCTGTTTATGGACTTGCCTTTCTTGGACCAAATGGGCTTGACAACCTTACTGACGATGTTGGTCATTGCATTGGTGAGCCAATTTGATGGCAAGGGTGCCGACGATGCGAAGGGCATCTCTTTGTCGCGGAGCACGTTTGCGACAGAGCCGCTCTACAACATCGGTGCCTTTGCTGTGCTGACTGTTTTGGCGGTGCTTTACGCCTTCTTCTGGGGCTGATCATCGGCCCCGCCCGGGCCAGTCTTTGTGGACCACAAAACCGCGGGAAATTTCTTCCCAGCCGGTGTCTCCCTCAATGACCACAGCGCACATGAGCGCCTTGTGGGTTCGTGAGAAGTGGTCGTGCAACACCGCCTCAAGCCGGCTCCAATGCAGGGGCGGGTCACTCTCCGTGGGGTGGAATTTCCCCAGCCAACGTCCTTTGGGCAGTGGAAGGATGCGCACATGGTCGCTGCCCATCACGTCGTGGGCTTCGTGAGGCTTGCACCACCATCCAGCGGCATATTGAGGATGTGCCCATTGCGGAGCCCGGTGGCGGTTGAGGCGGGTGTGGTGATGGAAGAACCACCCTTTCATGAGCAGGACAGGTTCTGGTGTTGCAATGCGCTCTGAACGCATGAACTCGCGGGCAGGTGTGAGTTTGCTGGCGGCCAATTGGTCTACCAACTTGTCCATTTTTCCGGCGAGGGTGTCATGTCGACCTGACGGTCCAATCCAATTGGGCCAGGCGGCCCCGTCCTCTGCCGCGAGGTAGAATTTGCTGGCCACTTCCATGTGCAGCGTGCGGCCTCGATGGAGATCCTCCACTAAAAAATCGAGCTCGCCAATGGTGCGCTTTTCGGATTGAAGCTGAACGCTGTGCGCGCGCAGACGGAAATGTGGGCTGGATTCGAGCCAAAACGCCACCAAGGCTTCGAAGTGTTTGCCCAAAAGCTGGCCTCCGGGCTCCAAAATGTGCGGGGGGAGGGGAGATTGGCCCATCACCAGTTCCGAAGCCCACTGCTCAAAAAGTGGCAAGTCCGCGTCGAGTGCGTCTTGGCACCAACGATCGTCGAGTACTTGGAAGTCCAAGTCGGGATGGTGCGCCATCAAAGGAGCCGACCCTACGGCCCAACGCAGCCGCATTAATGCGGCGAGGGCTTGGGGTTGTTCGGCCAAAGGGCCGCGCCATCGATGGAGCCAGGGGTCTTGCACGCTGCGAAATTCTACCTTCGCAACCGAAAGCCATGAGAACTGTTGCTCAAATTCCCCATCGCGCGATGCGCATTGTCGTTCAGGAATGGAACGAGAAGTATCACGTGCAGTTTGTCTGGGGCCCATTGGAACAGACCTATCGCCTGCCTGTAGAGGGTTCTGGAGGACTCAAAGCGGTACAAGAATTTGCGCAGCGGCTCATTCCAGAGGTGGAGCAGGTGTTTCTTTCCATGAAATCCGCGCGGAGCAATGCGCTGTCGACCGGATCTACAGACCAACCCCAGTCATGACGACAGCAGAAGAAAAGCGCGACCAGCACATCGTAGAGTACATCTTGTATGTCTGGCAAATGGAGGACCTCGTGCGCGCGGTCAACCTGGATTTGGCGGCCTTGCGGACGCACCTGTCATCGGCTTACCAAGGAGACCGATTGGAAGCTGAACTCAAGTGGTTTGCAGACTTGATCCAATCCCTTCGCCGCGAAAAAAAGACGGCCAAGGGGCACGTCGGATCGCTGGATGAGGTCATGATTGAGCTGACTTACTTACACCGGACTTTGTTGGATGTCCTCAAGGACGAGGAGTACAAAGCAGCGGTAGACTCGGCCAAGCCACACATCGAGGAAATGGCCAAGAGGGGCGAGCCGACTGGAACCGAAGTGGAGTCCATGTTGGTGGCCCTCTATGGGTGGCTGGTGCTGCGCATGGGTGGAAAGACCGTTTCTGCGGACACGCAAGAGAGCCTGGGGGTCATCCGCGATTGGGCCAATATTCTGGGCAACCGTTTTGTCCGGATGCGGTCCGGCGACCTCTGAGGCTGGACCTTAACTCGCTTTTCTCCTGTTTTTAGGGAGGGAAGGCGAGATGGACTTTGTGTTGTTTTTCTTGCTGCGCAGCATGGATTGCTTGGCAGCGGTATGCTCCGATGCGCGCAGCGTCAGCAGAAATCTGGCGAAGCTGTCTACCCAATCTCCTTGGGCCGTTCCTTTTGACACCCAGCGCACTTGACGTCCAGTATCCAGTAGACTTGCCAATTCGGCTGAGTCTGGTTCTGGATTTACCAAGAAAATGGACCGTGAGTCTAGGATGGCTTGCCCGATGTTGGCCGTAATCAGTACTTCCGTGGCAGGGCCTACTTCGCCCGGCCAGGTCTCTTCGAGTTGAAGGTCGAGGGCCGGGAGGATGTCGTCCAGTCCGGCAAATAATTCTGGCAGTGCGGCGAGCGCATTGGGCAGAATCTCAATGTTGAAAGTGGGGGAGGTTAAAAGCATCTCATGAATCCTTACGCAAGCTTTCATCAAAGGTTGCGCTCCTGACTCAGGATATTTTTAGACATCCACTGTGGGTCGTGGATAAGCTGTTCAAATGGCGGTGAAACGCAGGGCTTCTCTGGAGACATTCATATAATGTCGACGCCCCCGTTTCGCGCTGTAAAGTTTTGTCTCTCGAGCCCAGAGGGGCAGGAGGCATGGCGGGCATTTTCCCGAGTAAATCCAGCGCCTTTGGATGCGAGTCTCTTGGAGGGTCAGTGGAGAGAGTGGTTCAAGTGCAGCCACCCCGGCGGGTCTTCAAAGCACGCAACGTCGGCGTTTTCTGCCAGAGAAGGGAGCAGCCCCACAGGCCGTTATGGGACGGTGGCATGGTATCCGTGGCGCAACAAAGCGGTGCTTTTGTTGGAGGAGTCTGAATTTATTGAGGTTCGTACCAACCGCAACCGCAATAAGATTCGGAGCGAGGAGCAACAGGAATTGTCCATGAAGTCGGTGGGCGTTGTGGGAATGTCCGTTGGACGCAGTGTGGCGATCGCGATGGCCATGGAGCGTGTGATTGGCCGTTTGCATTTGGCCGATTCCGACACCATTGAGCTTTCCAACCTCAATCGCATTCCGGCTTCGGTGTTTGAGCTGGGCGATTCTAAGCTGATTTCTACCGCGCGTGCCATAGCGGAAGTGGACCCTTACCTGGAAGTGGAGGTGTGGCCCATGGGGTTTGTGCCGGAGGTGATGGAGGAGTTCCTGGGTGGTTTGGATCTGGTGGTCGACGCTTGTGACGCCCCATCGGCCAAAGCACTGCTGAGGTTGGGAGCACGTGACCGCCGCATGTCCTTGATCATGGAAACCAACGACAGGGGTTTGCTGGACATTGAGCGCTACGACCTTGAGGAAACCGAAGACTTTTTGCACGGAAGGCTCACGGCCGAGCAACTGACGGAGCTGGCTGGTGGCGGCGTTTGGACGCCTGAACTTCTGGACGCATTTGTGGACCTGTCTTCTATCAGCGACAGGGCCAAAGAGAGCCTTGAAGAGGTAGGGAAGACCCTTGTGGGGTGGCCGCAGTTGCACAGCGATGTGGCCATTGGTGCCGGAATGGCCGCCTCTGTGGCGCGCCGCATTTTATTGGGGGAAGACCTCGCAGATCAACGTATCAGATTCGATTTAAATGAGCAGCTCTCCATCGCACATACCGCGTGAGGCGGTTGACGTTGCCCGTGGCCTACGGGAAGCGACGTTGCATGTTTTTTCGTCGTCGGATGACCTGGATTTGTCCAGACGTTTTGCTGAAGGACACAAAGCTGTTCTGAGTGCGTCGGGCATCTCGAATCTCACCTCCTTTGGCGAAGAATGGGTCGGAGACCCCGACACCACGTTGTTTTTGCTCACCTGCCAGAATGAGGAGGTGTTGCTGAGTGGAATGCGGCTGCAAAAGAGACAGCGCCATCACGCCTTGCCATTGGAGCGGGCAGTGGGCGACGAACATCCAGAAGTGCTGGCTGCATTGGATGCAGTGCAAGAAGAAGGATGTGCAGAGTTTTGTGCATTGTGGAGCCGAAGAGAGGCGGCCATGGCAGGAATCGGCATGTTGCCCATGGCTTGCGTGGGGCTGGGCCTGATGCCAAGACTGGACATTCGTCACGGTTTTGCTTTTATGGGGGTCAACATGCGCCCCATCCAACGGGAGTTGGGCTTTTCAATCAAAACCAGTTGGGGTGACGATGGTGTTTTTCCATACCCTGCGCCCCCCATCCGATCTGAGATTGGACACTTCATGTTTCCGGAGAGCATAGAAAATGCGGCGCCGGATGTCCAAGCACTGATTCGGCGTTCGGCAGAGGAGCCGAGCCACGTCCATTCGATTGATGGCCGTTTTCATCCGATCAGTTATTCCATAGAGAATCATTTGATTTGATGCGTTTTGGCCCGCCATATGGACGGGTGAAGGTGCCGCTGTGGGCATTCCTTTTAATGGCTGTTGCCGCACTTTCGGGGTGTGGTTCAGGCTCGGGAACGGCTGTAGATGCTTTGGTTCTTGAAGCGGTAGAAGATCCCTCGGGGACCTTGCGTCCTGAGCAGGTCCATTTGAAGCAAGGGGGGGTGGAACGCTTGGAAGGGGCCCGGCCCAACTTGGGCTCTACTGACGCAGCTTACTGGGTGCGCGTTTCTGGATGGCAAGGCGCTCCGCGCAATGCCCGTGTGGTGCTCGACAATCCCACCTTGGATTCCATTGATGTGTTCACATTGAATGGTGCGCGCGTGTTGGGTTCCGTTCGCTCTGGAGCAGCCTATGGCAATCCGGAAGATTTGATTCCATCGTTTGCATTGCCCCTTAATGAGGCGCACGAACTTTGGTTCAGGGTCCGCAGTACCAAGCCCTTGTTGTTGCCGTTTTCTTTGACACAAGTGGACCGCGTGGAGGCCACACGCCGCCGACGTGATTTGGCAGTGGCCCTGTACACCGGGATGGTCCTGGCCATTCTCATCTACAACACCTTCTTGGCGTTTACTACGGGTCAAAGGGCCTATTTCAGTTACCTCTTTGTGGTGCTCACTGTGGGCTTGGTTCAATGGTGTTTTAATGGCTATGACCGCTTGATTTGGGGCGATTTTTCTTGGATGGCGGTCAATGGTCTCGCTGTCATGGGGGCTTTAAGTGGTTTGGCGGCGTTGGTTTTTGCCCGGCACTTTCTAGAGGTGCGCCGTTACACGCCCCGCTGGAATCTGATGATTACGCTGTTGTTGTGGGTGTACGCTGCGGCTTTGATCTCTGCTTTTTTGGGCATGCCGAGTGTCGCCTATAACCTCGTCAACCTCGGAGCACTTTCGGCTCCTGCGATGCTGATATTGTCCATTGTCAGTTGGCGGAAGGGCAACCCCTCTGCGCCTTGGTATTTTGTGGCGTGGAGCATCTTCCTGGTGGCGGTCACGATGCAAGCCTTGCGTGATTTTGGCGTGATGTCCTCGACCCCCATGGCTGCAGCCTTATTGCCCATAGGAACGGTATTGGAGATGCTCCTTTTGAGTTTTGCCTTGGGCAACCGCATCAATGTGCTCAAACGCTCGAGTGATGAGGCCAATGCCAAGGCCTTGGCTGCTTCTTTGGAAAACGAGCGCATTGTGAAGGAGCAGAATGCGGAATTGGAGACCCGGGTTCGCGAACGTACCGAAGACTTGGCCAAAGCCAATAGCGGTTTGTCCAATGCGCTGCATGATTTGCAAGGGGCGCAGGACCAGCTGATTCAAACTGAGAAGCTGGCTTCTCTGGGTCAAATGACGGCGGGCATTGCGCACGAGCTGAACAACCCGATCAATTATGTCCAATCCAATGCCACTTCGTTGAGGCGGGATTTGGAGGAGCTCATTCAGGTCATTGAAGCCCATGTGGCGGCCCTGTCTGGACTGGCAAGTGATGCGCCCGACGGCATGGAGTTGTTGGCCAAGGCTCAGGATATGGCCCGTACACTTGATCTCAGTTTCCTGATCGAAGAAAGCCGTCAATTGATCCAAGGCATTCTCGATGGAGCGGACCGCACCGCGCACATTGTAGGAGGTTTGCGCGTATTCGGCAGAATGGATGGCGACAATCTGGTGGCTGCGTCTTTGGGTGAGTTGCTCGAAGCATCCATTACGGTGCTCGGCGATCGGGCCCGCAGCAAAGCGAAGCTGAACGTTGATTTAGAGGAAGGGCTCCCTCCATTGTGGTGCCAGAGCGGAAAGCTGAGTCAGGTCTTTATGAATATTATTGTCAATGCGGTGCAGGCCACGGAGTCCCGTTGGCAGGATGTGGAGGAGCGCAAGGTGGAGGTGGGCTTGAGTGGAGTCAAGGATGGAGCGGGCAAACTCCAGGCCCTGAAGGTGTTTATCCGTGACAATGGAACCGGCATGGATGAGGTCACGCGGCAGCGCATATTCGACCCATTCTACACCACCAAGGACGTTGGCAAGGGAACCGGATTGGGGCTGAGTATTGTCAAGGGCATCTTAGATGATCACGGGGCACAGGTGCGCGTAGAGAGCGCAGTGGGAGAGGGGACTGAGTTTCAGTTGCTGTTCGCCATCGATGCTATGAAGGGCGGTGGGACGCAGGATAGAAATGAAGCGGCATGACACTTTTAAATGCGAGACAACATGGCTGATGAGATCATTCGCGTACTGTACCTCGACGATGAAGAGGCAAACCTGTTTTCTTTTAAGGCGGCCTTCCGCAGGGAGTTCGAAGTGCATACTTGCATAGAGCCTCACCAAGCGGTGCGCTTGATGGATGAGCATGAATTTCACGTGGTCTTGAGCGATCAGCGCATGCCGCGCATTAGCGGTGTGGAGTTCTTTGAACTGGTGATGCCGGATCATCCCGACGTCAGTAGGGTCTTGGTCACAGGTTATGCCGATACCGATGCGGTTGTCGACGCGATCAACAAAGGGCAAGTCTATCGTTTTGTCTCCAAGCCTTGGAACGAAGAGGAGTTGCGCACGGTGATTCGCTCGGGCTACTACTTGAACCGATCAAGGGTTCAGAATGCCGAGCAAGGCGCAGAGGTGCTGGCGATGTTGGAAAAGCTCGCGGGCCAAGTGGAAGCTTTGGACGGTCAATTGGCGGCGGGAACACCCGAAGCCATTTCTCGGGTGCAGCAGGAGCTGAGAAATTTGCGCGAAGGGGTGCTTCAGGAGCGTGAGCGGTATGCGCAATGGATGGACCGCTTGGGAAAATGAGGGGATTGATCACAACATCCGTTCGCGGTTTTCGATATAGCGTTATAACAACACTAACTTCCTTTTAAATGTCTAAATCACGCGAGTTCTGGCTGGTAGATGACAACGAAATTGACCGCGTTGTCAATGGTCGTTTGGTCGAAGCTGCTTTTGGTGGCTCCGTGAGAAAATTCAAGGATGGTCCCACTTTTTTGGAAGCGCTGGCGGCCGATGCTGGCGTCGAAGAAGATGATCTGAGGTCGGGTTCCGCTTTAGAAGCCGGTGGTGTGGTCGTTTTGCTCGATATCCGCATGCCAGGCTTGGATGGCTTTGGCGTTTTGGAGCGCATGGAAATGTATCCCGTGACAGCGCTGTCAAAGCTGACGGTCTTTATGCTCAGCGCCACATTGGACCCCGAGGAACTCAGCCGCGCTGAAGGCCACCCCATCGTAGAGGCCTTGTTGCCCAAACCTTTGGACATCCACCAACTCCGCGGCTGGATGGAACAAGTAGGCGGCTAAGAGCCTTCGCCCTTAGAGGTACTTGAAGTCCTCGCCGGGCTTGATGTTCTGCAGGGTTTCGTAGATCAGGCGGATGCAGTCTTCTACGTCTTGCTTGTGCACCATCTCTACGGTGGTATGCATGTACCGCAAAGGCAGGGAGATCAAAGCACTGGGGACACCTTTGTTGGAGTACGCAAAAGCATCGGTGTCGGTGCCAGTGAAACGGCTGGCAGCCATGCGCTGCAGTGGAATCTTGTTCTTGTCTGCGGTGTCGATGATGCGCTGGAGCAGGTTGTTCTGTACAGCGGGACCATATGTGACACCAGGACCCTTGCCAGCGGCTACATCCCCTTGGTCGATCTTGTTCATCATGGGGGTGTGGGTGCAGTGGGTGACGTCGGTGACGATGGCCACATCGGGTTGGATCCGCTCTGCAATCATTTGCGCACCGCGCAGCCCGATTTCTTCTTGCACGCTATTGGTGATGTACAAGCCAAACGGCAAGTCCACTTTATTCTCTTTGAGCATGCGGGCCACTTCGGCAATCATGAAGCCGCCTGCTCGGTTGTCGAGGGCACGTCCCACATACCATTGCTTGTTCAGCATCATGTAGGTGTCCTCATAGGTCACCACACACCCCACATGGATGCCCATTTTCTCGACTTCGGCCTTGTCCTTGGCACCGACGTCCAGAAAGATGTTTTTGAGGGTAGGGGCCGCTTCTTTGCCTGCGGTCCTTGTGTGAATCGCCGGCCAACCGAAGACGGCTTTGACGGTGCCATCCTTGGTGTGGATGTCCACACGCTTGGAAGGCGCAATTTGGTGGTCGCTGCCACCGTTGCGCCTCAGGTAGATGAACCCGTCGCTGGTGATGTAGTGAACAAACCAGCTGATTTCGTCGGCATGGGCTTCGATGACGACTTTGTATTCGGCCTTGGGATTGATCACACCGACTACAGTACCGTAAGTATCTACGATGTGCTCGTCGATGTAGGGCTTGATGTAGTCCAGCCACATCTTCTGTCCTTCACTTTCAAATCCTGTGGGTGAAGGGTTGTTGAGGTACGCCTCTAGGAATTGCTCCGAGGCACGGTTGATGATCTTCTTCTTGGCCATATCGAATGCGAATGTAGGTCTGCGCAGTTGGGCTCAGGTGTTATGGGGCATGTGTTGTTTCGCTCTGGATTGTCGAAATCTGAGTGCGTTTCTTGAGACCATGATCTGCGATGATTCTGTAACGGATTGCCTTGGGCTGCCGACCCAAGGATGGGGTCCATTCTTGATTGCGGATGTGTTCAGGCATCGACCCGTTGCGTTGTGCTGATTGCTGAGTTGCGCTTGCTTGTAGGTGCGGTTCATAAGATGAGTGGGGTCGATGGAGGCTGTATATGGGGGGGTGCCTTCTGAAAGAGGTGAGGGCGTGAATTATGTAAACTATTGATATAGTGCAAGATATCTGTGGGTTGATCGCGTTTGGATCATCTGATATTTGGAGGCGTAGGACAAAAACACTTATCTTGTAGGAGTATTCTGACTGATTTGTGTGATATAGTGTCCACGCAGACCGATTATCAATCTGGCTCTTTTGAGCAGATGAACTGGGTACGAGGAGTAGAGTATTCGTGATTCTTTATTGAAGTTGGTTGGCTTCTCACGGTGGATTTTACGGTCCATACTCCAACACTCTCTTGAAAGAGAATGGATACCTACATCTTTCTATAAGTGCCCGTCTTTAAGGCGGGCACTTATCATTTAGGGGCGGTTTATCGAAGCGGATGAGCCCCATCCTTGGAGCCTTACAACTTTGACCATTTACCCATTCGGGCGTGTGAAGATGTACAGCAGAAGATGGGTCTTCTTTTTGGAGTTGAGCTCAGAAGGGCCTGTGTAGATATAGTCGATGCTCAAGTCCGGATTTTGGGACTGAAAGGTTTGGACTGTTTTCTCCCAAACCAGCTTGTCCGCGAGGAAGGGGAAATCAAATTTGTAGATGCCATCTACCACTTCAATTCCGGAAACGGGGCGGTCTACATTGTCAAAAGTGTCATCGGCAAAATCCCAAATCGACCAAGTGGTCACCAATGTCAATACCGCTCCGATTAAAATCGCCCGTTTTGAAGCTGCTGTTGGTGTCCAATGGAGAGGCTGACCCTCTGGAACTGGAATGTGTTTGAATGCAATCCAAGAGGCCAAAAGAATCAACCAAAAAAGGCCATGTTCTAGCAGTTGAAAACGGTCACCGAATACCTGATCTGCGATAGAGAATAGGCTAAACAGGACCATGGAAGAGAGGATGGCCCGGAAGAACCATTTTTCCGTCAGGGCCCTGTCCCCTTTTGCAAAGCTGAGGGTGGCCGTGAAGTACAAGGCAAAATTCAAGGCTTCCAGTGCTGAAACCCCCGCGAGTGCGGTGGTGGCAAAGAGGGGGTCTTTCAATCCAAGGGAGCCAAAGAACTTGACAAAGAGGGCAAAGAAGTCTTTTCCTACCCACAGGAATTGAACGTCGGGGATGATTTTATCTGTGACGCTTAGTCCCCAGAAAAAGGTCCAAAATACCAGGATGGAGAGCCGAAGGATGGATTTTTCGTTCATGGCTGGTCTTCCGTGATGATGTAAAAGATCAATGCATCGGCCTTTTTCAGCCGCAGAGGCTTCGGCACGGTGTAAATGTGTTGGATGGCTTTATCGGGGTGGCTCTTTTTGAACTGGGCCAAGGACTGCTCAAACACGGTGCTTCCTCCTAGAAATGGAAAGGCCACCTTGTAGATGTTGTCTCCCACCTCTTGGGCGGTTATGGGCTCAGTGCGCAGCCGGAAGTCGGTGGTGTTGTGTTGAAAGATGGCTGTGCTGGTGAGGATCATGAGGATGGCCGAAACGGCGGCAGTGGTCACAACCTGTCGTCGGGGCCAGTTTCCGCTTTGTTCCTCCATTCCGGTTTCCTTCAGGTGGATAAAGACGAGGTATGAGGCCAAGGAAATGAACCAAAACAAGGTGTGTTCCAAAAGTTCGAACCGGTCTCCAAACCAATGATCGCCGAGGGAGAAAAAAGTGAAGGTGGCCAAGGTGAGCAGGGTGCCCACAAAGCACCACCTCCGCGCCGTTTCCCTGTTTTTTTGCAGTTCGTGGATGAGTGCACCGGCAAAGAACACAAAGGCGAAGGCCTCCAGAGCACCGGCGACAGCCAGCGCTGCATTGGCGATATGGGGAGAGTCAAGTCCCGTAGACGCGAAGTACTTCTGGAATTGGGCAAAGCGATCGCGGCCCACCCAAAGGAAGTGTGCGCCACCAATGATCTTGTCGAGCAAGTTGAAGAGCCAAAAAATCGACCAGTACATCAGAATGGCGTAGCGCACGAGCTGATGAGGTATGACCGATGGGGGGGTCTTTGGTGTGTCCATGGCAGGGTGTACTGCGCCACAAGCTACCGGAGAGAAGCAGGGAATGGCTTAGAGGTTGAGGGGGTTGCCAACAGCGCCCGCAGGACAAGCCATTGCGTAAGGGAAGGGGGTTGGCGATGCCGGAGATTTGCCGCCATCTTGTGCGCATGGATGCGCAGAGAAAAAAGCCGGTCTTGGTGGTGCTGTCCGGAGCGGGGATCAGCCGCGAAAGCGGATTGAAGACGTTTAGGGACAGTGATGGGCTCTGGGAGGGCTACAATGTGATGGAGGTGGCCACGCCTGAGGCTTGGGCTGCCGATCCGGAGTTGGTCTTGGAGTTCTACAACAAGCGCAGGGCACAGTTGGACGAGGTGGAGCCGAATGCGGCGCACCGAGCATTGGCGGATTTGGAAGACGATTTTGATGTCCGGATTGTGACCCAAAATGTGGATGATCTTCACGAACGTGCGGGAAGCACTCAAGTGGTGCACTTGCACGGTCAGTTGCGTCAAGTTCGGGCCGAGGACAATCCGGGCGTGGTGGAGTCGGACATCTTGACTGTGGGTGGCCCGGAAGTGCCGGGACCCGATATCGCGATGGGAGATGTTGATGATCGCGGCGTGCAGTTGCGGCCACATGTGGTGTGGTTTGGCGAAGCTGTGCCCATGATGAACAAGGCTGCAGCGACGGTAGCCCAGGCCGATGCCGTTCTTGTTGTGGGGACGTCCATGCAAGTGTATCCCGCGGCTGGACTCATTGACATTGCGCCCTCCGAGGTGCCAGTGTTCATGGTCAATCCCGACGCTTCTGCAGCCGATGGGTACCGCTCAAGACTTGATTCATTTTATGCGTTACCGGCTTCGGAAGGGGTGCCGCAATGGGCTGCAGCAATCCGGCTGCGACTTGGGCATTGACGACCGGATTGAATGGGTATTTTCATTCGTGAACTTGTTGGTTCTGAATGTGCTGGAGCCCCCTACTTTTGTGGCAGTCTATGTTGAGGCTTTTGAACATACCCATTTGGATTTGCCTGTGTTTTGTGGCGCATTCCATGTCCGTTTTGGGGCAATTGCCTTGCGGGACAGTCGCTGACTTCTCTGTGCTTGGGGCAGGGCAGTGTGCGGACGAGGCTGTTTCTTTTGATGTCGCAGCTCCAGACCCTTCTCTGACTTATGCTTGGGATTTTGGTGATGGGGAGTCTGTTCTGGCCATTCAGCCGGAGCACGTATTTCAGAATGCCATCGGACCGGGGTCCTTGGACTTTCAGGTGACTTTGACGGTCAGCGATGGTGTGTTTGGGCCTGGAGGAGTGGCAGGCTGCACCACCATCCAGACGGTGACCGTTCTGGGATTACCGGATCCTGGTTTGCCCGATTTGTCGGCCATTTGTTTGGGGCAGGACAATTTCCCAGAGTTCAGCCTTCCGGCATCCACATTTGATGGTGCGGGTGTCCTGAGCTGGACGGTGGATTGGGGCAATGGTATGGATACAGTTTTGACGGCATTCAGCCCAGTGCTCGATACGGTGGGGACGTCTTATCCAGACTTCGGTCTTTTTGGGATTGGCATTACTGCCGAAGGTGCCAATGGATGCATGGCGACAGATCAAGACAGTCTGTTTGTCGGAACCAACCCTACCATTGGTTCTGCCTTGCCGGGAAACAGTGTCACGGTGTGCAGTCCCTATGAACTCACCTTTCCCATTCTTGAAACGGACAACAACCTCCCGGGAACCCAATACAACGTGAATTTTGGTGACGGCAACGCTCAGTCGTTTAGCCACCCACCGCCTAGTGAAGTGAGCCATACATATGGGTCCAGCAGCTGTTTCTCCAATACGCCAGGAGGAGAAAACAATGCTTTTGCGGTGACCCTCAGTGCCAACAACCTCTGCGGCAATGCCACGAATATTGTGGAGCCGATTCGGATTCACCAGAGCCCTGCGCCTGATATGTTTGGCATTGGAAGTGTTTGTGTGGGCCCCACTTTCTACTACGAAGCCTTGGGCAGCGGGTTGATTGCCACCCCCACATATTGCGTTCCTGCATACGGCGATTGGAACATCGTTCCAGAACAGGGCCAAGCGCTCTCTTCTCCAGCCACTGCAACCGGTTTTGACATCGCCACCGCATTTCCAGAAGTGGGAGAGTACACCGTGTATTTCACTGAATCCCACCCGAATTGTCAGGATTCAACAGGAACGATTCCTGTGTGCGTGTATCCTGATCCTGATGCTGCCATAGGAACTGTCGCTCCATTGGCGGGTTGTACGCCGTTGACCATTGCGTGGGAGAACCTGACGCCAGAGCCGGACTTGTGCGGTCAATGGGATGTGCGGTGGTATGTGTCTGGCAGCAATTCGGGGTCAGATCCCGATTGGGAATATGCAGGCGACGGGGTCACGTTCTTGAACGACGGCATTTACACAGTGACCTTAGAAATTGGATTGCCCGGTTCAGCGCGCTATGACTGCGTCATTAAGACCGAGTCGTGGACCATTACGGTGACGCAACAGCCCATTGTCAACTTTGGGCAGAGTGGCAACATTTGCGAAGGCGATGGTGTCCAATTCGATTGGTACAATTACCTCGAAGGGATAGGGGGCATTTTGGACTTCGGATGGTCCGTCGATGGCGTGGAAGTGAGTACCTCTACATCCGCCTTGTATCATGTTTTTGAAGCGGCGGGGACGTATGAAGTTTCGGTCATGCTGGAGAACTACTGTGGGGTGGATTTCGATACGGAAACTGTAGAGGTGTTGCCTTTGCCAGTATTGGATTTTGTGGCCCCTGCGCAGGTGTGCCAGGGCGATACGGTCACGGTGGAGGTTGAGGGAGCTCAGCAGTATGCGTGGACCGATGCCGGGGCCATTGTCAGCGACAATCTGTTTTTGGATACGGTGGCGGTGGTCACGGAGTTTGATGCCACAATTGATGTGGTGGGGACAGATGTGTTTGGCTGTGTGAACACCGCCTTCTTTGACATTGAAGTCACCGAATCTCCCGACCCCGAAGTCGCAGGGCCGGGTTCGGCCTGTGTCGGCGATACGTTGGTGTTTTCCTCGTTTGAGCCCGATGGGGCGGATTTGGAATGGCTGACAGGACCAGGAGGTGATGGTGCGCTGCCTTTGGAGTTGCCAGCCGCAGAAGGGGTGTTCCCTGTAACGGTGATGGCGACCAACAGCGCGGGATGTGTGCGGACGTACACATGGGTGACCGATGTATTTGCGTTGCCAGAGTTGGATTTATTCGCGCCAAACCCACCCTATTGTGACCAGCCTTACGAAGAAGTATTGCCTGCAGCTTACCCTCCAGGAGGCACCTGGACAGGCGATGGCATTACCAATCCAGTGGGTGGATTTGACCCGGGTGCGGTGGGAGAAGGGGCCCATACGGTGCTCTATACATACACCGACGGCAATGGATGCACCGCTGTGGATTCTATGTTGGTGATGGTGATGGAGCCCGATACGGCCGATGCAGGCTATGATGAGGTGCTGTGTGCGGATGCCGGGCAGGTTCAATTGGAGCTGTTTTATCCGCCGGGAGGTTATTGGACAGGGCCGTCTTTGGCAGATGACAATGCCGGTGTGGTCGATGTTGCCGGTTTGGCAGCTGGGGATCACGCTTGGACGTACCACTATGGAATCAACAGCTGTGAAACAGATGATGAAGTGGTGTGGACGGTGCAGCCGCTGCCGGAACCTGAGATTTTGACGTCTGCAGGTGAGGGTGCTGATTTGTGCATCGGCGCAGCACTTTTTCTACATGTGGAGGATCAGGTGGGAACGCCTCCGTTGTATTTCTCTTGGACGGGTGCCGATGTCATCAACCCGCTGTCTGGCGGTGATTCTGTGCAATTTGTGTCTCCGGCAACCACAGGTCCCTTCGATGTGGCCGTGGAGGTGCTGGATGGCAACTTTTGTGCTGGAACTGCGCTGTTTACGGTGGATGTTCGTCCACTGCCGGTGGCCCAGTTTTCATTGCCCGCAGTGATTTGCGACAACGACAATGCTCCATGGTCAAACAACAGTTTGGATGGCGTCTTTTTTGAGTGGCAATTTGACAACGGTGATGGGGCATCGGAATACGAACCCAACTACACCTTTCCCGATACAGGGCTGTTCAACGTGTCTTTGACAGCGACCAGTGCCTACGGATGTGAGGATGACTTCAGTCAAGGGGTAGAGGTCATCGGTCCTCCGGTGGCCAGCTATGGGTTGGATACCGATGAGGGGTGCTCGCCGTTGGCCGTACAAGTCACTGACAACTCTTACGCGCCTTATGCCACCTATGAGTGGACGCTCCAAGATTCATTGTGGGCTTCTCCGTTGCCCCCTTTTGTGGTGTTCACCCAGGACGATACCACCTACGCAGAGACCATCGAATTGTTGGTTTCAAACCAGTGTGGGACATCGGCATTGGAGGACACTTTGTTGGTTTTGACGGAACCATTGATGCGGTTTGCCTTGCTGGAGGACACCGCCTGTGCGCCGTTTCAGCCCACCGTGGTCAACAACAGCTTGGGTGCTCCCGACGTCACCACTTGGGACTGGGGGATTGGCCCGCCTTTTCAGGCCGGGGAGGAGCCCTACCCGCCGTTTTACGACCCCACCGGCCCCGTCACAACGTATCCCATTACCCTAAGTGGTTTTAATCAGTGTGGAAGCCACGACACAACGGTGTCTTTGACCATTTTGCCCAACAGCATCACGGCCTTTTTTACACTCAGCCAAAGTGCGGGCTGTCCGCCTTTGACCTTGACCGCTGTTGATGAGAGTGTGGGCGCCACCCAAAGTGTTTTTGACTTTGGGGGCTTTGGGTTTTCAAATGAGCCCGTTGCGACGCTGACCATGCCGGATCCGGGTTCTTTTACCATTCGTCAGGTGGCTACGAATGGCTGCAGCTTTGATACGCTGGAGCAGCAAGTTGAAGTGTATGCCCCGCCGACCATCAATTTGAGTGGTGTCGATGTTTTTGCCTGTGAAGACGCTCCCACAACGCTGACGGCGCTGACGGAAAATCCTGGTTGGGCTGCTTGGTCGTTCTCCGATGGAGGGCTGGGCATTGGACTCTCCGTAGCGCACACTTTTTACGAGCCGGGGGTCTTCACTGCTGTGTTTGAGACAGAAGAGGCGTTTAGTGGTTGTGCCAATGCCGACTCCGTGCAGGTGACGGTATTTCCTGCACCTGATTTGGATTGGTATCCCGAACCAGCTGCGGGGTGCAGTCCTCTCGTGATTCAGGTCGACAACGCGAGCTCTGGTGCGCTCTTTCACCAGTTTGACTTTGGGGATGGTTCGCCGCCAGCCCTCGGCCCCTCTCCGGGCCACACTTTTCTGAATCCTACCGACAGCATCCTTCAGTTTGTGGTGCACTATGCCGCCGAGAGCGACCAGCTTTGTGGGGCACAGGATTCTATTTCTGTGACGGTCTTGCCGACCCCTCAAGCGTTGTTCGCATTGGAAGAGTCTTCGCACTGTGGCGCGCCAGCGCCGGTGATGTTGTCCAACGCTTCGCAAGGGGCGATTGTGGGGCAGTGGTACATCGAGGATGTGCTGGGGTTGGCTGCGGCCCCCCCGTACTTGGGCATTGTGCCCAACTGGACTTTGCAGGAGACCGGTGAGTATGACATCACTTTGGTGGCATCCAATGATTACGCATGCAGCGATACTGCTGTAGGAACCTTTGACGTTCATGTTCCCGCTGAAGCGCTCGTGACGGCATGGCCTGATTCGGGCTGTATTCCACATAACGTCAATTTTCAAGACTTGAGCTTTAACTCAGCCATGACCATGTTGGTCTTGGATTCGGGGTTGTATTCAGGGTCCCTACCGGCCGACGGTGTGGTGTTGACCGAACCGGGTGTCTATCCGGCGATGGTGGTGGCGGTTTCACCTGATGGATGCAGGGACACTTTGGTGCTTGATCCATTGGTGGCCCACCCTTTGCCGTCTGCTGACTTCAACATCGGAGCAGTAGGGTCTGGACTTGACAACACCACGTTTTCGTTCTCCCCGTATGATACCTCCGCCATGTTCTACACTTGGAACTTCGGCGATGGAACGGAAGCCTTTGACCGTGCCCTCTATTACACCTTTGACGGGGCAGGAGAATATGCTGTAACGCTGGAGACTCAAACAGAATTTGGTTGCGTGGATGTAGAGGTGGAATGGGTGACCATCGAAAACGAGATTCAGGTGTGGGTGCCTACGGCGTTTACGCCTGCGACCAATGGTGTATTTGATGGAATCAACGACGCCTTTGTCCCGGTGATTCGGGGCTGGCCGCTGATCAAGAAGTACGAATTCTGGGTATTCGATCGGTGGGGGAATGAGGTGTTTTACAGCCAGGATCCCAGCGAACCTTGGATTGCGGACCATAGAAGCCCGGGTGAGGCGACGCAGGGGGACCGTTTTCTGGGTGATGGGATTTACAATTGGCTGCTGAGGTTAACCCTTGTAGGAGACACTCCTGATATGGAATGGCCCAAATCCTTCCAGTGCAGTGGTCCGAGACAGTACTGTGGAACGGTGACCGTTTTGCGTTAAAAACCCTTACTGTGCTGTGATTTTGGGGAGGCCCGGAGGGTCGACTTCCACGGTGCTTTTACAAGGCAGAATCTGTGAAGTTTCCGTAAACATGTGTTGTCAGCAGTGGGTGTGGATTAATCATGGCCTTTGTTGATTCAGGCGTACCGATTTCCGAAGGGGCAATGCAGTAATTCACCGTACAACAACTGATTGTACAATATGAAAACTACTTGCTGGCACCTGCTTTGGTTCATCCCCCTCTTGGTGGGCTGTTCCTCGGCCGCGCCTACCGTTCAAACGCCGCCCGTGGCCGAAGCGCCTACGAAAGGGTGCACCGATCGAAACGCTGTCAACTTCAACATTACCGCCGATGTGGACGATGGGAGTTGCCGTTATGACGAGGTGCTTGCCGATTATTTCTGTTCCATTCGCGACATGGCGACGGTGAGGATTGGGATGGATAAGCTCGAGGTTAAGAACAAACTCGGGGTGTTCCCTTATGACATCATGGGAGCGGACGACGGTTGTGAAATCCACATTTACCAAGCGCGCACAGCGGCGCAAGAAATGCAGGTCAAAGACATCAACCTAAATATGGTCAATAACGATGGTTTCCGCGTCTTTCAAGGCGGAGTGCGCAAGTATCGCTTGTTCTTTCGCGCAGGACGGTTGGAGAGCATTTTGAGTGACCAAAGCGAAGGTGGTTTGCCCCATGAATTGGCCTGTTTGGTGAACAGCATGCCCACTATTTGTGGCAGCAACGAGGACTATGTCGTTTGCACAGGCTGCACGGACCCGGCAGCATTGAACTACGATGCCGGTGCCGACGATGAAGACGGCAGCTGTGAGTACTACACTGGATGCACGGACCCCGAGGCGTCTAATTATGACCGCAAAGCGGTATTCGACAATGGCCAGTGTTTCTATATCGGTTGTACCGATTCCAATGCCATCAATTACAACCCCTTGGCGCGTCACAAACAGAGTACCTGCTCGTATTGCCCATGTGACACCGAGACCCATTACTATGTCAAGAGCAGCAATCCGCGCTGCACAGACCCCTGCATCAAAATGAAGCGGCCTGAGCCGCTCGGGGAGAACCCGGAATGTAGTTGGTGTGAGCTGCTCGATGGAGCTGGTGGAGCCACCCTTCAGATCGTCGTGGACGGTGTCAAAGTGAACGAAAAATGAGCGTCAAGATGAAACCTATCAACTTCCTGGCCCTTGTGGCCTTGGCGATGACCTCGCCTTTTGTTGTGGCGCAAGAAGCCAAAACAGTGGTCAACTATCACACTACGGTGGAGCGTATGTTCAACCTAGAAGATGGCATGACCCTATCTCAAGTCAATGAAACTTTGGGTTCGGAGCCTTATGACTTGTTGCAGAACACGCAGGGCGGTTACCTGATCTTGGAGTACAAGTATTTAAAGGCACACCGGAAGCTCAAGGCCAGCGAAGTCGACACGGAGTCAGGCCGCGTGATTGGCGTTCCGCATTACAAGGATGCTTCGTCGGCATACTTGATGTTCAACAACGAGAACCGTTTGGTGAGCTATGTCACGAGCGATGCCTTGGGTGAATTGGAACACCAATACAAGCTGGAGGCAACAGCCCGGGCTTTGGGGTCGGTAGACGCTCCCTGTACCCGGAATTGCCGCATTGCCATTCCTGGCCAGGAAGTGGTGGCTGCAGGCGAAGCGGAGGCAGAGGTTGAGGAAGTCGATGAAGAAGAGCCGGTTTCAACGGGGCTTTCTGGCTTGTTTGGCGGAGTGCGCAACAAAATCGCGTCGGTCACCAGTGAGCCTGAAGTGGAGGCGCCAGCCAGCAATGGTGCTGAAGCTCCAGCGGCGTCAGAAAAGGAGGGCTATTCGGTGGGTGATTTGGTGTGGATTGAAGTGCGTGGCAACCGCGTCAAGGGACAGGTCATTCAAACCCTCGGATCACGCGGCCTGCGCATCAGGTATGTGGATCCAGAGCAGGGGCCCAAAACCGCATTGTTGGCGGTGACTGACGTTTGGCCAAGGAGTTGACCATGCATTGAATGTCTACGAGAAAAGGCCCGCGGAAGCGGGCTTTTTCGTGGGGCATTTTGCGGGCTTTGCCCGCTGTGGCGAATCCTTCGTAACCTGCGGTATGCGGAAACTGGGACTCGGGGCCAGCACGGCACTTGTGACGGGAAACATGATTGGGTCGGGTATCTTCTTGCTCCCTGCAGGCTTGGTGGTGTACGGGAACTTGGGCATGATCGGTTGGTGCTGCGCTTCTTTGGGCGCGGTGTTGCTTGCAGCGGTATTTCGCCAGTTGGGCTCTCTGTATCCCGATGCGCCCGGTGGACCATACGCCTATGTGCGTCGAGCTTTTGGTGACCTACCTGGGTTTGCTGTGGCCTGGGGTTACTGGGTTTCTATCTGGTGCACCAATGCGGCCATTGCGGTGGCTTGCGTGGGCTATTTGGGGGTGTTTTTCCCGGCTTTGACGGCCCATTCATGGGCTGCGGCGTTGAGTGGAGTTGGGTTGATTGTGGTGTTCACCGCCGTCAATTCAGCCGGGTTGAGGAAAATGGCCGTTGTGCAAACGGTGACGACGGTGCTCAAGGTGGTGCCCCTCTTGGTGGTGGGGGGGCTGGGGATCGTGTATGTGGATGTGGATGCCTTGTGGCGTGCAGGCACGTATGAGGGTGGAATGCTCGCGGGCATCACTTCGGCGACCACTTTGACATTGTTTGCCTTTCTCGGCGTGGAATCTGCGGCGATTTCCAGTGCGCGCATTCGAAACCCGCAACAGAACATGGGTCGGGCGAGCCTATGGGGCACCCTGTTGACGGTGGTGGTGTACCTCTTGGGTACGGTGGCTGTGATTGGGGCATTGCCGCCAGAGGCGCTGGCTCAATCGGGGGCGCCATTTGCGGATGCTGCTGGAGTGTTTTTGGGGGATTTCGCGCGGCCTGTGATGGCCGGCGCCGCGGTGATGGCCACCATGGGGGCACTCAATGGTTGGCTGTTTATCCAAGGTGAATTTCCGATGGCGGTGGCCGAAGATGGTCTGTTTCCATTGGTATTTGCACGGCGCAACCGTGCAGGCATTCCCTTGGTCGGCTTGGCCATCTCTTCCGTTTTGGCTTGTGCCGTCTTGCTGTTTAGGTTCTCTGACTCCCTTGTGGAAACGTTCACTTTTATGATGACCCTGTCGACATTGTCCGCCTTGGTGCCTTACCTGCTTTCGGCACTGGCTTTGCGGCGATTTTTACGCGGGAAGCCAGGTCAATGGAGGGCGCGGGGGCTGGGCACAGTGGCTGCAGTTTTCTGTGTCTGGGTTATTTTCGGATGTGGTGGGGAAGTGTTGCTCTTTGGTGGCACCCTTTTGGGTGTTGGCCTTGTGCTCCACGCCATGCGAACCGCTATCCGAAACCGTCCATGATCCTGTTCCACGTCGATCCTGATATCCGAAAGGCGGAAACGCTTCCTGCCGAATTCTACACCCGCGACGACGTGTTCGAGGCGTCCAAGGAGCGGGTTTTTGCCCGAAGCTGGCAATGGGTCGGCCATGCTCCCACAAGCCTGCCGGAATCAGGTGCGGTATCACCGCTCACTTTGCTTGGAGGGTTGCTCAATGAGCCACTGCTTCTCAGTCGGCAACCGGATGGCGAAGTGCTGTGCCTCTCCAATGTCTGCACCCACCGGGGCAACTTGCTTGTGGCGCAATCCGGCAAAGCCCGCCAATTGGTCTGCGGTTATCACGGGCGCCGATTCGACCTCGACGGTACGTTTCGTTCTATGCCAGAATTCGAAGATGTAGCAGGGTTTCCACGCCCTTGCGACCACCTGAAGCGGTTTGCCATCAGGCATTGGGCAGGGCACATGTTCACAGCCCTCGATCCTGCCTTTTCGTTGGATGGTGTTGTGCAAGCGATGGAAGAGCGGGTGGGGTTTCTTCCATTCGGTGAATTCAAACACGATGCCCAGCGGGACCGCACCTTTGAGGTGGCCGGTCATTGGGCCCTGTATTGCGACAATTTCTTAGAAGGCTTCCACATCCCCTTTGTTCATCCCGACCTGAACGCTGCTGTGGACTATGATCAATACACCACGGTCTTATTCGACCATGGCAATCTTCAAATCGCACATGCCCGCGGCGAAGTCGATGTGTTTGATCTGCCCGAAGGTCATCCTGAGTATGGGCAGCGCATTGCAGCCTTCTACTTCTGGGTCTTTCCGAACATGATGTTCAACTTCTATCCTTGGGGGCTGTCTGTGAACCTGGTTGAGCCTCTCGCCAAGGACAAGACAAGGGTGCATTTCCGCTCCTATGTCTACAACACTGCACTGCTTGATCAAGGCGCAGGAGGTGACCTCGATCAAGTCGAACACGAGGACGAAGCGGTGGTGGAGTCCGTTCAGGTTGGCATTCAATCTCGTGCCTACACCACGGGTAGATTCTCCCCGCGACGCGAACAGGGAGTGCACCACTTCCACCGTTTGTTGGCGGCCTCCTGGACTTGAGGTTCGCTATCGATCAGGAGGCGCCTTCTTTCAGGCCCTTTAGGAGAAGATCAAGTCCATTACCAGGAAGGTGTTGAATCAAAAGGGCCGCTGTTGAGCGGCCCTTTTATCAGATTGTTGCGGAAAGAAGGTGGGTGTTAGCGCTGGATGGCGAGACGCTGTGGCGCGAATCCACGCGGTCCGGCGAGGTAGAGGCCAGGTTGCAGTGCCGACACGTCGAGGACTTGGCTGCCGGGTTGCAAGGTGGTGGTCTGGACCAAGCGGCCATTGAGGTCGAACACGTCAAAGGCTGTGGTTGCTCCCCTCCACACTACGCGGAGGTCTGAGGCTGCCGGGTTGGGCATGAGCTGCCATCCGATATTGTCCATATCTCCAATTCCGCCAAGCACGGTCACGATGATGCAAGACTCCGCTTCACAGCCTTCGGCATTTTCTACCTCGACACAGACTTCACAGTCTCCAGTCTCGGGGCCCACCAAGGTGGCCGTGTTGCCGTCAACGATCAGTTCGCCGCATTCGGAATCCCACTCCACAGTCAGGCCGTCACCGGGCGTGGCCACAAAGGTCAGGCTGTCCAATTCGTTCATGGTCACCAGTCCGGTGTCTCCATCAGCAGTGGTGAGTTCCCCCAATTCAATGTAGGTGCAGTCGTCGGTGACGAAGGGGTGGGAGCAAGCATCGAAATTGCAAGCGTCGGGATCGGGGCACCCAATGGGGAAGCTGCTGCCTGGGGCCACGAAAGACCCATACAAATCGATGGTAAAGCCCAGGCCGTCCCAGTACAAATCCGTGTCGCCAATCACCAGTGAGTTGTAGTTCATGACGGTGTCGCACACGCTTAAGGAGACGGTGGCGATGTCTTGCGCAGCGATTTCGAATCCATTTTCTACAAGGAAGCTTTCTACGTCCGGGAAGAGGACAAAGTAGAGGGGGCCGCCGGTGCTGTCTTGGGCCAGAGGTACGGGAAGGGAGTAGGCGCCGGGATAACCGGTTTCGCAATCCTCGTCATCGACCAGGCCGATGAAGTCGTTTTCTCCCAGTGTAAACAGTGAGGTATCGAAGTAATTGCAATCCGCGGTCCCTGTAGAAGTGCTGTCGTAGTTGCATGCCAGCGGGTCGCTACAGGCGATCGCGCTGTATTCGCACAGGGTGTTGTCTGGGTTGACACAAGGGTCGAAATTCAAGGCGTCTGGATCGCCACAACCGTCGGCGAGGGTACTCACGGGAGCCAGATTGAGGCCCAGGTCTCCGAGCGACCAGGACTGCCCATTCCATTCGGAAACGATGGTATTCAGTCCCGCGATGCCCGTCATGGTGTTGCCACAGAAAGAGAAGGTGGCCTGTTCCAATGCTGAGAGCAGCAGGATGGCCTGGAGAGAGGAAAGGAGGCCGTCGGCAACGGCACCGTTGATGTAAGCTTCGAGCGCGGCGTCGACCACAACGGTGACAGGTGCGCCTTCTGCGTCGACCACAGAGGTAATGGTGCCCACTGCAGGCTGGATGTCACAATCTAGATCAGGGTTCAGGGCGTTGATGGGGACCAGCCAGAATCCTTCGCTGAAGTCAAATGTGTCATCGTTGTACTGGCAGTCGGCATTGCTTGTGGCTGTGCTGTCGTAGTTACAGGCCAGGTCGTCGTTGCATCCCATTGCAGCGGCTTCAACGGTGATTGTACCGACCATTCCATTGGTAGCGTGGCTGCCTACGCTGCAGTCATAATTGTATGTGCCGGCCACGGTGAAGGTGTGGGTTCCCATGCAGACTCCCGCAGCTTCTCCTGTGACGGTGGGGAGAGAGAAGGCTTCTGGGTTGCCAAAGCTCTCGCCGGATATGGCGCTGATGTTGCCGTTTACATCGTGGAACCCGCCTTCATTGACCCAAGCGACAGTTTCACCAACGGAGATGGTCAAGTCAGCAGGGTTGAAGTAAAGGTTGCCTGCGAGAACCGTATGGTCGGCGCCATTGCAGTCTTGTGCCAAAGTCAGCGTGGCTTGAAGTCCGAAGATCAAGACGAGGAGGAAGGATAGGAATCGCATGATGTGGTGTTTAGACAGGAGGAATTTCAGAAAAGATGTTTGATGCTGAGGAACATGAGGCGAATTCTTTCGAGCGGAGGGCTGTGAACCAAATCCTTTATTGGGCCTCAAAAACGAATTCAGGGGGCCATCAGAAGCGTTTGTAGGAGCATAATTACCTTCTTTGTAGGATTTGTCTTACTTATTTGCGTACTTTGCTGAGCGTTACCGGGTTGTATCAGGCGACTCGAAAAGCAAGACATTGATTTTGTTCCATTGCACAGGTTACGTTCTGTGCAGTGTGACATCAGATATTGACGGTCATCGCATCTGAATTCGGTCCAAGGAGGATTTTGATTTCTCGTCATAGAAAAGCCCGGCTAAGCCGGGCTTTTTGATATCAGATAAAACGCCATGGCCTTGCGGCAATGACATCATCTGTTTTGACTCAAAAATTATTTTGTGGCGTCTGTTACGACCTTGTAGGTAGGGTCTTCGAAGTGGTTGACCTCGATGATGGCATCGGCTCGGTCGAGCAGTCTGCGGCAGTCTGAGGAAAGGTGTCGCAGGTGGACCGTCTTCCCTTCGGCGGCATAACGGGCGGTGATTTTGTTGACGGCTTCGATGGCGCTCATGTCGGATACCCGAGACTCCGCGAAGTCCAACACGACGTGATCAGGGTCCCCTTGGACATCGAACTTCTCCTGAAATACCGTGGTCGAGCCAAAGAAGAGGGGGCCAAAGAGCTCATAGTGTTTCCAACCCTTTTCATCGATGTGCTTGCGGGCGCGGATGCGGATGGCGTTGTCCCAGGCAAAGACCAGCGCCGCTACAATGACGCCAATGAGGACGGCAAGGGCGAGGTTGTGCAGAACGGCGGTAATGCCGGTGACGAGCACCATGATGATGACGTCCGAGGTGGGCATTCTTCGGAAGGTTCGGAGAGAAGCCCATTCAAAAGTGCCGATGGCGACCATGATCATGAGTCCGGTCAAGGCAGCCATGGGCAATTTCTCGATGAGGGGGGCGCCGAAGAGGATGAAGACCAACAGCATGACCGCTGCCACGATGCCGCTCAAACGGGCCCGGGCCCCAGAACTGACGTTGATGAGGGACTGGCCAATCATGGCACAACCGCCCATGCCGCTGAACAAGCCACTCAAGACGTTTGCGGCTCCTTGGGCCACGCATTCGCGGTTGCCCTGACCTCGCGTTTCGGTGATTTCGTCCAAAATATTGAGGGTGAGCAAGCTTTCGACCAGGCCAACTCCAGCTACGATAAAGGCATAGGGTGCGATCAGCATCAGCGTCTCGAGGTCAAAAGGAATTTGGGGGATGTGGAAGGGAGGGAAGCCGCCTTGAATGCTGGCCAAATCGCCCACTGTTTTGGTGTCGATGCCCAAGAGGGTCACCAATCCGAAGATGACCAATATGGCCGTGAGCCCGCCGGGTACAGCCTTGGTCAGCTTGGGCAGGAAGGCGATAATGGCCATGGCCACCAGGACGAGTGCGCCGAAGACCGCGAGATCGGTCCCAGCCAGCCAGTGCCCTTCATCGTTTTGGAATTGTGAGAGTTGGCTTCCCCCAATGATGATGGCCAGGCCATTGACAAAACCAAAGATGACGGGCTGGGGCACCAAGCGCATGAGCTTGCCTAGGCGCATGAAGCCAGCGGCACCTTGGATGAGTCCTGCGAGGATGACGGTGGCAAAAATGTACTCTGGTCCGTGTGAGAGTGCCAGTTCGGCGAGCACCACTGCAATGGCGCCGGTAGCACCGCTGATCATGCCGGGGCGCCCTCCAAGGACGCTCGCTACTAAGCCCACCACAAAGGCCGCGTAGAGTCCGGTAAGTGGACTCAGTCCTGCGATCAAAGCAAAGGCGACAGCCTCGGGGATCAAGGCCATGGCGACGGTCAATCCGCTCAGAACCTCAAGGCGGTAGTCGACGGTCTGTTTGAAGTTGAAGAGGGCAATCCGCATGTTCGGTGGCGCTGGAAAAAGGGCGCGAAGCTAGCGCGTGTTCTGCGACTGACATGCACGGGCTACATGATGCTTATGTAAAGTGTGTGAGCGTCAGGCGCGAGGAACACTTTGAACCGAGACCGGAGCTTCGTTGCATGTTGTGCGCGACATTCACGTTTCCATGCATTTTGTCTCTACCGCATTTTGGGTGTTTTTGCCTGTGGTCCTTGTGCTCTTTTGGGTGCTGCGTGGCCATTGGAAGTGGCAAAATGTGGTGCTGTTGGTGGCGAGCTACTTTTTTTACGGCTGGTGGGACGCGCGCTTTTTGCTGCTGATTGCCGGTTCCACAGTGGTGGATTTTTTGGTGGGTGTTCAGCTGTCACGGACCCCATCAGAACGATGGCGGAAGGCTTGGTTGGGGGTGTCGCTTGCGTTCAACCTCGGGATGCTTGGCTGGTTCAAGTACGCAGGATTTCTGGTCGACCAGTGGGTGTCGGCATGGGCGGGTGTGGGGGTAGCGATGGACCCCATGACTGTGCAGGTCATTCTTCCTGTGGGCATCAGCTTCTATACGTTTCAAACGTTGAGTTACAGCATCGATGTCTACCGCAAGCGGATGGAACCTTGCCGTGACCTTGTGGCTTTTGCGACCTATGTGGCGTTCTTTCCTCAACTCGTTGCGGGTCCCATTGAACGGGCCACGCGTCTGTTGCCTCAAATGAGGGGTCCTCGGGCCGTTTCAGCCACGTCCATTCGCATGGGGTGGCGGTTGATATGCTGGGGGATTTTTAAAAAGGTGGTGATTGCAGATTCTGCTGCGGTTTACGCGAATGTGGCTTTTGGGGAAACGGGTTGGTCCGGTCCATTCATGGTGATAGGTGTGGTTGCTTTTGCTGTGCAGATCTATGGCGACTTCAGTGGGTATTCGGACATCGCCATTGGCACGGCTAGGCTCTTTGGGATTCGGCTGCGGTCGAATTTTCGATTCCCTTATTTCTCGCGTGACCTTGGGGAGTTTTGGCGCCGCTGGCATGTGTCGCTCAATACGTGGTTTCGCGATTACCTCTATATCCCGTTGGGCGGTTCCCGCAAAGGGCGGGGTCGGGCTGTGTTCAATGTGGCGGTGGTTTTTCTGGTCAGCGGACTGTGGCACGGTGCCGATTGGAAATTTGTGACTTGGGGTGCGGTGCATGCCGTTTGTTTTGTGCCGCTTTTTCTCACCGGAGGAAACCGCCGCCCCGAGCGGGTATGGCATTGGTCGGATGTGCCCCGTGCGTTGTGGACCTTTGGTGTGGTGTGCTTCGCTTGGGTCTTTTTTCGTGCCGATAACTTGGGTCACGCTGCGGAAGTGCTCCGGCGCATCGCCAGGGATTGGGGGGCTGAGGCCCCATCTGATTTCAGCGCGTTGGGGTCCACTCTGTTCATGATCGTTCTGGTTGGGTTTGTGGTCTTGGAGTGGGTGCAATTCCGCTTTGGTATCCGCTGGCTCTGGAGGCGTTGGTGGCGCGGTCCTTGGGTGGAGGCGACCCTTGTGGTGCTGGCCTTGTTTTTCGGGTTGCGGCAGGCTTCGCAGGAATTCATCTATTTCGCCTTCTGATGTCCACCTTGATTTCCCGTCCTCTCGGCATTATGGTTTGGGTTCTTCTCGCTTGGGGGGCGCTGCAGATATGGACGCGCGACGACGTAACAGCAGGCTTGCGAGCGGCACACAACCAGAACGTGGTGTTGTTTGGAGACAGTCATGTGGGTGACGTTCGGTTGCCTCGGGTGTTTCGATTTTCACAACCTGGGCAGGATTTGGTGGGGTCTTGGATGTGGATGGAGGCTTTTGAACGCGCGGGTGGATTGGACTCCAAAGTCAAGGCAGTGGTGTTCACCGTGTGGCCCAACAAATTCGTTCCCCTGTCAGAGCGCAGGTTGTCGGGTCGCGTCCAGAAAGATGGCTGGGGCAAGTCAGTGCTGGGCCTATCTGGACCGGTTTTGGCGATGGATCACATGATGGAACGGGCATTGCCTTGGCGGTTGCGTTGGCGGCTGTGGCTCTATTCGTTTCAGTTTCGTCAAGGCATCCTGACCAAGTCATCGAGCTGCGGGGATGACTCAGTGGCCGAGGACTACGGTTTTAAGATGGGGACGAAGGTGGTGGAGCGGAGCTGGTTCGAAGAGGCGGTTGTATCGCGCTGGGCCTTCGAGAGGATGGTGGCCTTGGCAGAGTCGAGCGGATGGCATTTGGTGTTGTTGGAGCTCCCTCTTCACCCCAGTTACCTCACACAGGTCAACCCCCAAGCGATGGGGGATTATGAGGCCGCGATGCGGTCTGCTGCCGAGCACCCCAACATCACCTATGTGGATATGGCGCGTGATTCCCTGTCTTACACGGCTTTTCGTGACTACAATCACTTGACGTGTGAGGGCGTAGAAAAGGTGACGGAGCGCTTGTATCCATTGCTCCTGGAATTGGGGGTTAACCTGTAACCCGCAAGCTGCGCAACCCGTCGTAAACGATGATGCTGACGGCATTTGCGAGGTTGAGGCTGCGGATGTGCTTACTGAAGAGGGGGATTTGATACAGCCGGTCGGCGTGTGCGGCCAGCAAGTCTTCGGGCAAGCCCACCGATTCTTTGCCAAAGACCAAGAACATGTTGTCTTGGTAGTCGATGTCGTAGTGGGGCTGTGTGCCCTTACTCGACAGGAAAGCAAAGTGGGCATCCCGGTGAATGTCCATGAAGGCGTCGAGGCTCTCATAGGTGCAGACCTCCAGGTGCTGCCAATAGTCCAGTCCGGCCCGCTTCAGTCGGGTGTCGGTGATCTCGAACCCAAAGGGCTCGATGAGGTGCAGGGTGGATCCGGAAGCGAGACTCAGCCGACCAATATTGCCTGTATTGGTGGGGATCTCAGGCTCTACAAGTACAATGTTGAATCCCATCTTTTGGCCGGAATTTTAGAGGTTTCCCGCCTTCTAAAGATACGCTGCTGCCACTTTTGAGGTGCGCACACAGACCGGTGCCGACAAGTTCTCCACGAAGGGAGGGGAGGGGGCAAAGGGCGGCCTATCTTGCTTGTCCGCCCAGAATTTTGAACTGTCATTTCGGGGCCGACCGGCAATAGACTTAATCTGTGCGGTGTTTCGCCGCACGCATGTGGATGTTCATCCACCCGCGTTCGCTTCGCGCACGCAAGGGAAAGCAAAAAGCTTTTTTTCAGCCTTCCGGCTGCGAAAGTGCGCTTTCCAAGACGGCAATGCCCGCTGCGGCATGGCTTGAAAAGTCCCCGGTCGGCCCTTGATTACAACCGCCATGGAAGAACACCTGTCCACCCACCTCAGAACCGGTCAAGATGTCCAGACGCTCACGCGCTTCCTCAACGCGATGTTGTTGCGCCGAGCGGAGAAAGACGGCTGGACGCCTTGGCGGTGGCAGGAACGACAGATTGATGCGATGTTGACCGACCCGTCTTGGTTCTATCGCTCCTTTACCATTCCCAAAAAGTCGGGAGGGCTGCGGCACATCGATGCGCCCAAGCGAACCCTCAAGCTGGTTCAATGGGCGTTGGTGCCGCTGTTTTCGGAAATGTTCACGCCCTCATCTCAAGTATATGGGTTTGTGAAGGGGCGGGGCATCGTAGACAATGCGTCGGTCCACTTGGGTCAGTCCGCACTGCTGAACGTGGACATTCAGGGCTTTTTCCCCTCGGTCTCTCGGTCGCGAATCGAGGCCATACTCAAAGACGGTCCGGTGCTGAGGCTTTCCGAATACATGGCGCGGAGCATTGCGAGGCTGTGCACTTTGCATGGCGGATTGCCGCAGGGATCGCCGGCCAGTGCGGTTCTAACCAACCTTGTGACAGTGAGGCTTGACGCCCGGCTAGCCGGCTTGGCCGAGCAGTTCGGCTGCCGGTACAGCCGCTACGTGGACGACATTACGTTGAGTGCGTCCAGCCGTGCGGCGCTGGATCGGGCGCTGCCCAAGCTCGAGATGATTCTCCTTTCGGAGGGGTTTGCACTCAACACCAACAAGACGCGGATCCAAACCCTATCCATGCGGCGGGAAGTGACGGGGTTGGTGCTGTCTGGCGAGCGGATAGGGGTTCCAGCGGTCAATGTGCCCCGTCCATACCGCCGACAGGTGCGCGCCATGCTTCACCATTGGCGGAAGCACGGAATTTCAGAGGCTGCAGCCCGCAATGGCTTTGACGGTGACCATGGGGTGCGTCCCGACCTGGCCTTCGTCCGTCAACTCCAAGGCCGCATAGCACATCTGCGCCATGTCAATCCGACCCCAGAGGTAGAACGCTTCTACACCGATCTTTCTGACTTGCTCGTCTCCGAAGGGTTCAGGACTTCCCCAGATACGGACCTTGAATGCTGCGCCGATTTGGAGTCTGCCAAAGCCATCTGATGCGGTGGCGCCGGATTGGATGGCGCGTGTCTACTGCCTCACGCCTTGAGCCGGCGTAAGACGCGGACGGCGCGCAGGGCGATGCGGTTCTCCAGGACGGGGCAGTGCTCGGTGCACATGGCGCGCAGGACGGCGGGCTTCACGGCTTCAGGGCCGAACAAGGCGTCGGGGATGGCCACACCCATGAGTTCTTGCTCGACGTCTACGTTGATCAGACCAAGGGTCGAGACCACGACTTCCTCGGTACCATCGCCGAGATCGCGGATTTCGAGCACGCGAGAGAGGGCGCCCAGGCGGTCCTCGGGCATGACCGTTCCCGCGTGAAAGGAGTGGACGAGCCGCTCCTCTATGACCTGGCGGAATTCCGGTGAGGCGAGGCCCTGCACCAAGGCTTGGACGAAGCCACCGCAGACCACGATGCCTTCGCGTCCATAGCGCTGGGCGTCAAAGTGGATGGGGTGGGTGTTGCGCACGAGGGTGGTGAGCTCCAGGTTTTCGGACCATCCGATGGGCCGCACGGCAGGGTGGAGGATCACCTCGCCGGCGATGACGGGGAGGGCAGGCGGGAGGTAGGCGGCATTGTTTGTACGCTCCCCAATGCCAGAGTCGGCCTGGGCAGAAAGGGCGGCGTCAAAGGCGGCGTGATCGGCGCCAGAACGGTCTTGTTCGGCGCGGCCTTCGAGGCCGGGGATGGCCGCGTAGTAGCTGTCCTTGGTCAGGGCAAAAACCACTTCGCCGCGCTGGTTCTCCAAAATGTGGGTCGTGACGATTACGGCGGCATCGCCGGTGGAGGTATTGCGCAAGGCTTCGACGCGGATGCGGGCCCGCACTGTATCGCCCATGCGAACGGCGGCGATTTGGCGGGCATCGCGCAGCCCCAAATGGAAGCGGCACGTTTGCGAAAAAGGCTCGACCGAAAGGCAGAGGCACAGATTGAGCAGCAGCGAAAACGGCAAAGGCCGCTCGTCAAAGCCCACCGCTTGGGCGGCCGGTTCCGAAGTCAGGACGGCGTCACTGGTCGGGAAGTGGGCGAACCACTTGGCCCTCCATCCTTCGTCCATGGTGTAAGCGTGTGGGCTCTCCAAGATGGAGCCGACTTGGGTGGTTGAGGTGTCGACGCCGTAGCGGGGGAAGCGGCCTGTGCTGCTGGGTACAGTGACTTTAGGGCCCACCGGGGCTTCAGATGCTGAATCGCTCAGGGCCGCCGCGGTGTCCAACAGGCCTTGGGCGCGCTTGCGCATAGGGGGGCCAACCAGGCAGCCATTCATGCGGACCAGTTGGGAGCCGGTGGAGCCTTCGATGAGTTTTCTTGCCGATTGTACGTCCAAGGCAGAGGGTCCATACGTGGCGTCGGCCACAGGGCGCTGGCTGGGATGAACCGTAAAGGTTCCGGTGTATCCCAATGCGCGGGTCCGCCGGCAGTTCCGCTCAAATCCTTTGGGGTCTTTGACGGCGCAGAAGGGTGAAGCGATGGCAGGTATGCCCAGGGCGGCCGCTACCAAAGGGATGTGGGCTTCGGCCAGGTCAGCGGCTTGGGCGCCGCCAGTAGGGAAGCGCGTCATGAAGTCTTCACGGCCAAACATGATCGAGGCGATTCGGCCGGATGCGCGGGCCAAATCGGCGAGGTCGAGATAGGCTTCTGGCAGTTCGATCAAGAGGTGGATGGCGAAGTGCCCCTTGGTCAGGTCCAGGTCTTCTTCCTTGCTGGTCAGCAAATCGTCAAAGGCTTCCACTTCGTCAACCCGACTCGACATGGGCAGGATGAATCCACTGACGGCTGGGTGGGCCACCTCATCGAGGTCCAAGAGCAGACCGCCTGCATCGTCCATGCCGTGGCAGCGGATCAGGATGCTGACCCCTTTCGGGATGGGTTGGGAAAGGACAGCTTGAATGGCCTTGCGCCGCGGGGCTTTATCGCAGGTGCAAACACCGTCTTCCAAATCCAAGATGACGGTGCCGGGCTGGTGAGGCAGCACAGGGGCCTTGTGGTCCAACTTGAAGAAGTAGGGGCTGCGCAGATCGACCAATTGGTCACGCGATGCAACGGTGTCCGGGGTGTTGAGGGAAGCCTTCGGAACGTTGGGGGCGGAGGGAACAGGTTGGGTCATGGCGAGGTCTTTTGGTGGGCACAACGGTGACCTCAAGAAGGGGGGCATTCCCTGCTCGGAAGCTGACAATCGTCATGGGTGGAGGTGACTTTTGAACGGGCCCCTATGATGGAGCCAGAGAACCTACCGCCGTCGAGATTGTCGTATCGGCATGGTTCCCGAATTGACACCCGAAGACACCGACCGCATCATCGGTATGGCATGGGAGGACCGCACGCCTTTTGAGGCGATTGAAGCGCAGTTTGGGCTCAAGGAAAATGACGTGCGCAACATCATGCGGCGCGAACTCAAAGCGGGCTCGTTCCGACGGTGGCGGGAGCGCGTCAAAGGCAGGGCCACCAAACACCGGACCCGACGGGGATTTGATACCGGTCGTTTCCGCTGTTCAGAGCAGCGCAACAATTGACCCGAGGCCGATCGCCTCGATGATCAGTGTGCTGGTGAAAGGCCTTATTGGCAGGGATCGCCGAACTGGCCCAACAGGTAGAGTATATCCGTGACGCCGACTATGCCGTCACCATCGATGTCGGCCACGCACAGGGAGATGCACCCAAACTCGCCCAGCGTGACCAAGACGTCGCTGACCTCGATGATGCCATTGCCATTGAAGTCGCCTGCACAAGCGACCGTGCAGCTGCCATCGTCTGTGGTGGCGTTGGGGTTGTAGTTGTCGGCATCGGGGTCCGTGCAACCCGGAATGACCAGAGGGTCGGGGTCCAAGCAAAACGTGCCAGAGGTCGAGAATGCAAACGCTCCGCCCGATAGCACGGAGGTCCCTCCTGCGGTGACGTTGAAGCTGCCATTGCCAAATCCGCAACAGATGCCGTCGCCGTAGCTGTCGTTGATGGTAAAGGTGTAGCAGCCCGAGCAGAGGTTGGTCTGTTGGCTGTATCCAGTTCCCGAGTTGGAATAAGGGCCGCCGCTGAGCATCAGGTTGCCGTCGGCATCGGTGATGGTCCAGGTGGTTTCTCCGGGGTAGTTGTCGGTGGTGATGGTGACAACAACGGATTGCGGGTTTTCCAAAACACACGTGCCGTCGTCGATGGTGGCTTGATCGTCATAGTTGCAAGCATCCTCGAAGGTGCATCCACTGCAACTGCTGTCGTCACCGCCACAGACTCCGCAGAAGTCGAATTCTGTGCAGCTGCCGTTGTCGATGATGGCCGTTGGATTGTAGTTGCACGACGCTGGGTCGGTACACCCTTCTTCGGGTCCGATGCTGGCCTTCCAGAGTCCGCGACCGTAGGTGCCAGCATAGAGGGTGTTCTGGGTCTCTTGGATTTCCAGATCAAAGACTTCTACGTTGGGGAGGCCGATGTTAAAGTCCTCCCAGCCGATGCCGTTCCAGGCATAGACCCCGATGTCGGTGCCCGCATAGATTTCGTCGGTGGTGCCGATGTTGTACGCCAGGCAGTGTACCGGGACGCTGGGCAATCCGTTGCTCATGGCCGTCCAGCTCCCGCCGGCGTCGGTGGATACAAAGACCTTCTCGCCCAAGTAGGACGATACAGAGACGAAAACGCGCTCCGCCGTTGCAGGGTCGATTTGAATGTCGGTGATGTAGGCGTCGGGCAGGCCCGAGATGCTGGTCCAGTTGCCGCCGCCATCGCTTGTGGTCCACATGCTGCCGCCTTTGGAGATGTACATGCGGTCGGTGTTGTTCCACGCCACCGCGATGTTGTTGAGGTTGCCTGCGCCTGGCCCTCCCAGGGAGGACCATGAGTTGCCGAAATCAGTGGACTTGAACATGCCGTCTTTGCCCAAATACAGGACGGCGTCGTTGTTGGGGTCTTTGATGAAAGGCGTCTCCCAGTTGCCCTCGGCGTTGGCGCCGGTGCCGCCGCCACCTGCGATATCAGAGAAGTTGTTGTTGGAATCGATGCGGTAAAAGGACCCCAATTGGTAAGATCCATAAAACAGCCGCCCGCCATCGTAGTCCGAGTTTTGGCTCACGTAGACTTCGAAGCCATCGGCACCGCGCATGTCTTCCCATGCGCCGTTGTCCAACAGGATGGTGCCGTTGTCCTGCAAGCCCGCTCCGACTTGACCTGCTTGGTCTTGACCCACACCAATTTGATACATCTGGCTGATGCTCATTCCATTGGTGATGTCGCTATAGGAGACCCCTTGATCGGAAGAAGTGTAGACCCCCCCGTCACACGCCACGATGAAGGTGTTGCCCTCAAAGGTGAGTCCGTGAATATCGGCATGGACTTCTGCCAACCCGTCGGCGCCCACCCAATGGGAGCTGCATGCCCAGCTGTTGCCACCGTCGGTCGACTTCCAGATGTTGACACCTGCGACCATGACCACATCAGGTTGTGTGGGGTGCGCTTCGATGCAGAGGTCGTACCAGCCTTGGCCGGAGTTGTCGTCGCCCGTTGGAGAGTAACCCAGCATGTTCGGGGTGCTGGCGTCGGAGGTGGTGGTCCACGTCACGCCCGCGTCTTGGCTCACATAAAACCCAAGGAAGCTGCTTCCATCGCTGTCGCTGGCCAGCATGTATACACGGTTGGGCGCGCCAGCGGTCACCGCAATGCAGTTGCGGTTCATGTTGGCCGCGCTCGCCGGCAATCCCACGGATGTCCAGGACTGCCCTCCATTGACGGAGCGAAAGAAGCCTGTGGTCGAGGAAGCATAGACGATGTCCGGGTTGGTGGGGTGAAATTCCACGTCGCGGAAGCGGGTCCCGCTGGTGCCTGAACCCAAGCTCCAACTCAATCCCCCGTTGTTGGAGTAGAGCATGCCGTTCCGGGCAGCGGCCACGATGAGGTTGCTGTTGTTGGGCGAGATCAGCATGCGCCCCACGGTGAAGTTGCTTTCTCCGACGGGGTCGTATGAGATGGACCAATTGTCTCCACCGTCGGTGGTTTTGAGGATGCCCAAGCCATAGGTGTCGCCGCCGTCGTCGTCGCCTGCAGCGGCAAACATCACGTTGGGATTGTTGGGGTCAATGGCGATGTCGGTAAAGCCAATGATGGGGACTTCGTCGGTTTCGTCAGGAAAGAGCAGGTCCCAGTTGGACCCGGCGTTGGTGGATTTCCAGATGCCGCCCCCGGGAGCACAGGCGAAATACGTGCTGGCATTGGAGGGGTCGACGCGGACTTTGTTGATGCGGCCCACACCACCGGCATAGGCATGGGGTCCAGCGGTGGGCCGGGAAACCGGTCCAAGCGACTCCCACACATCTTCAACTTGGTTGGGTGAGGGCTGGGAGTACATGCGGGGGACGTTCCAAGGCTCGGTGGAAGTGGGCATTTTCCCAGAAGGATAGACCCGGGGTTCCATCTGGTGCATCCAGCGCATAAAGGGCTTGTAACCTGCGCCTTTTTGAATTTCTCGGCCTTCCCAATAGGCTTCAAAAGCCGCCTTGATCTCGTAGAAATTTTCACCCTGTTCCTTGAGGGTGATGTAAGAGGCTTGACTCACGGCTTCTTGAGCCTGCGTTCCATTAGGCAGCATCATGGCACAAGCCACGGCTAGAGTCGTCAAAGTTCCAAGCCGTGAAATCTGACGTTTAGCGGAGTTGGTGGGCTGCAATGCGGAGGGAAGAAAAGGTGCCATCAGGGATAGGTCGTTGACTCAAGTTAAGCCGAATTCTTTGTCTCAAAGGCGGACCGCATGGAACAGGGGCTTGGCCTTTTGTAAGGTGAGGGCACTTATGTTTGAGGCCGATGCAACGAGAGCAAGCAATATTGGTGTGTTTCATGGGCCTTTCGCTGTGGGCAGGCGCTCAAGGGACTTTTTTGGAAAAGCACTTGTATTCCAAGTGGGTGAGTGGGGAGGAGGAATTGAGCTTTCTGCAGGCAGCGGCCAAAAACAGCATGTACGACGGGGCAGAGCATCCCGCGTCGTTTCATTTTCAAGGCATCACCTATGAGCCTCCTGCAGATGATGGCGAGTGGGAGGCGATCCGACTGTTGGAATGCTGCATGTGCAGTTATGCTGCTTTGGTTCAAAACGGGCCCGACACTTTGCGATTGGAGCGCGGGGCGCGCGGGGATTTTGGACCTGTTTCCACGACAATGCACACGTTTTTTATCGAGGGGGACGGTTTGGTGCAAGTGGTGGTGGAATCCGAGGAGGATGAGCCCGATGTCGAGACGCGCCGCAGGTGGCAGCGAAGCCCGGACAGGTCGGTGCCGGTCATGGCCCCAGCCCATGGTCAGCGCCATTCCAATTGTTGGGTTCCGTTGAACGTCCGTGAAGAGCCGCGGCTGGGCAGTGCGGTCGTGGGCCAGCTGCAGTGGGGAGATGTGGTCACGGTGTTGCAGAGAGCGGAAGAAGAGGTATCGGTGGACCTGGATTTTGGTTCGAGTTTCAATGCCAAGAGCGGGCGGTTGGAGTTGCCTGTCTATACCCTGCGCGCGCCTTTTGTGAGGGTGGCATTCGAGGGGGGAGAAGGGTATGTTTTCGAAGGGCTCCTGAGCGAACGTTTGCCGTTTGATTTTGCTTCCTTCTTTGTCGCCCCCGCTTCACCCACCCAACCTCAGCCCGAAGGCCGATTCCTCCGTCCATATGCCGCGCTTCTCTGGCAAGAGCGGGTCGATGTCGAACAACGCGATGAAGGCATGGCCACCAAGACCTTCAGCGTGTACTCAGACGGGGTGGTGGTGAAGGAGTGGTACGATGGGAAGTATCAAAGGGGCATGACCATTGAGGTTCCCATTGACTCCCCAGATGCATTTTACGTGGCGTCCAATAACCTTCTCCGATTCTTGAGTGCCTTGGGGTTCGACGATTTGAGCATCTCTCCGGGTTCCTTTTTCGTGAACTTCTCGTCCATGAGCGAAAGCTTCAACACGGAACTGTCCTGGGATGGCACCACGATGTACATCCATTACGGGGCTGGGGGCTGCTGAAGCGCTTCCCGACCCCTTACTCTGCGTCACCAATTTCGGCGTGGATCCACGCGGTGAGCACGCTGTCGTCCTCCATGCGGTAGCCCAACCGCGTGGCGTAGGCTTTGTGCCAAAACCCGATGTCGTCTAAGCGCTCCAAAAACGGCCTGTCCAAAGGCGATCCGTTCCATCTTCTGAGTTTCACGTAGCCCATAAAGGAATCGGCGTCCTCGCGCGTGGTCATGCTGCGGTAAAAAATGTCGTGCTGCTTTTCGGACGCGTCGGCGACGAACTTCTCGATCTTCCGGAGAAACTCATGCTGCACGTATTTGCCTTGCAGCGCCCTGGCCAGTTTGTCGTTTTCAATCAGCTCAATGAGCCCTGAATTCTGGAGCGTCCGATACTCTTCTTGGTTGTCCATAAATATGGTCTGCGCCATCAGGCACATGGAGCAGTGTTTGCCTACGGAGTCGGGGTGCTCTGCGGCGATGTTGTCACGGCGCTCAAACATCCAAGCACAGGATTCGGCTGCGGGCTTGTGCACGGACATGTTGAACACATAGTCAGCGCTGTCCTGTCTGATGTTCGTCAAGATGCGCGAGAGGCTCTGATCTTTGACGCTTTCCTTGTAGTCGCGGGCATTGTTCTTCTCGATGAACACCGACACGGAGATGCCCAAGAGGATGACCGCAAATTCTACCACGTAATGGAATGCGCTCCGCATCCCCCCTTTCTGTTGCTTCGACATGGCCCCAAAATAGCA
>CAJQJX010000058.1 GCA_905478795.1 uncultured Flavobacteriales bacterium | reverse complement strand
CTGCGCTCAGTGGCGTACGACGGGGAGGCGCCATTGGCCGGTGCCGTCGGTGAGGCGCACGGTGTAGTGGCCGGGGGCCAAGTCGGTGAGGTCCAATGTGCGGCGGCCCGTCGATTGAGCGTTCCACTGCGCAGTCTGAACCGAGCGGCCTTGGAGGTCCATGATGGCGACGTTCAGGTCGAGCACATTGGCGCCCAGGTCAAGGTCGAGCTGGAGCATGTCCGCCGTGGGGTTCGGGTAGGCATCGATGCTGTTCAGGCCCGCAATCTGTCCCACAGACGTAGGGTTGGTGACCGTCACCGTCAGGGGCACGCGCTCCGAGAGGCAACCCACCGCGTTTACAGACACCGTCCAATCGTAGAAGAAGTAGTAGTAGTTCTGGCTGTTGGCGCCGTTGACGCTGGTGCCGGTGATCTCGCCAAAGTCGCCCAACGCATAAGGGTACTCGGGATCGGAACCGATGCCGTCGCGCCACAGCTGTGGGTTGTCGGAGCTGATGCGCAGCCCGTAGCCCTCCCCTGCCGGAACAAAGAAGTTGAGCGCCACCACGTTCTCGCCATCCTCCATGTTCACCGTAGACGACTGAAGCGTCGCTCCATTGGCGTCTACGAGCGTAACAATCCGCGTACCCAAGCCATTGGCATAGGTCTTTACCGTCTCGATGGTCATGTTCTGGTAGGCGTCAAAGACGAGCCAGAAGCCGTTGTTCTGGTGGAACTGGCCGTTCTCTTCATCGCGCACCGCCTTGGCGCCTGTAGCGTCAGTGCCGGGGTTGGTCGATTCGGTAGCCACCCAGAATGTAGTGGTCTGGTCGACATACATGGGGTAGTCAGGGCCGGCCCCGATGGGGAACAGCGCGTCTTCGGCATCGTACCACAAGAGGTTCTCTCCGTCGGCGTTGAGGCTGACTTCTGCGGGATCTTCAATGGTGAAGTCCTCGGTGGTGGGGGCAGCCGGTATGTCGTAGACGTTGACCTGGACCACCTCGCTGCTGGCGGTGTTGCCGCAGACATTGGTGAATTCCAACTGAAACTCTCCCGAGCTGCTCACCTCAATGCTCTGGGCTTCCACGCCTACGTTCCAAGCGTATTCTCCGTTGTCAGGGCCGCTCAAAACCACCGAACCTCCTTCGCAGAAGCCCAACTGGCCTTCGAATGCAATTTCAGGAATCAAGGTCTCGAGCACATCGATGACAATGGGGTCTGAAGTGAAGCTGCAGCCCTGCTCATCGGTGAGGGTGACCGTGTAGGTGCCCGCCTCGGACACCTCGATGCTTTCTTCGGTAGCGCCGTTGCTCCACGCTGTCTCAAAGCCTGTGTTGGTGCTCATGGTCAGGGACTCTCCGGGGCACAAGACACCCTCTGTACCGGATTGAGTGACCACCACGTCGATGTAGCAGAACGGAGGCAATACGATGTCGTCAACCCAGCACGCATCGGCACCGGACGAGATGATGTTGTCCTTCTCGTAAGACCAGGTCACCGTGTGGTATCCTGCAGTCAGCGCAAACGTCTCTTCTGCCCAGTCGAGCTCGCCTGACCACTCCGAGACCATTTGGCCGTCGATGTACATGCGCAGGTAATCCCAGCCGTCTTCGGTGGAGATGCGGCGGGCAAAACTCATTTCGCCGTCGCCCAAGAACTCGAGACCAATGGTCAACGCCGTGCTCTGGTTGTCGGCGATGTCGCCACTCTCCATGCAGAAATCGCCTTGGTAGGGGTTGTTGTCGGTTACAAACCAATCCTCCTCGCCGTCGTAGGCCCAAGGGAAGGACTGATCGTCTCCCGTCTCCCAGGTCTCCATGATGAGGTTGATGGGTTCGAAGAAGTCGGCCGTGGTCATGTAGAGGTCCTCGTTATCAGGACCAAACGTATTGAACGTAAATGCCAGTGGCAGCAGTCCGCCTGGCGCGGCGTCCTCGGAAACCTGCACACCGTAGCTCTGCGTGAACGTCTCGCCGGGGAGGATGTCCTCCATGACATAATCGCCATTGTTCAACAAGGTCACGTCGGGGTGCTCAAAGGCGAGCAGGCCCACTCCGCCGGGGGCTGCGTCGTGTCCATCATTGATGATCGTGAACACCAGCTGGGCGACCTCACCGCTCTCTAAGATGCCATTCCCTGCGTCTACCACCTCGAGATCGAGCACAGCAAAGTGCGGGGCGTTTAACACAATATTGAAACTCGAATTCCAAACCGTGCCCTCGGCATCGGTCATCTCCACCTCAAATACGGCCACGTGCTGGTCTTCTACGCCAGCCACCACATCAAAGGCAAAACCGGGGAGGGTCAACGTGCCAGAGGCGTCGATGTCTCCTGCTGATTCCGCGCCATCGGTGATGACCACCCACTCGTCTGCTGTGGTCACAACCACCTGCACATCCATGGCCATGTCTACGCCCACATTGGAAAGGTTCAGCTCCAACGCGATGCTCTCGCCTTGGTCCACATTGCCGTCGGCATCACCGGCGTCATCGAAGGTCGCGTTGCCGTTGTTGAACACGTAAGGGCCTTCTGCCGCCACCACTTGCACCACCGCTTGATAGGGAATGGTGTTATACGCCGTTCCCGTCAAGAGGTAGTCTCCGGGAACCGAGAGCGGCCCGTCCAAGGTCAAGGTCACGGTGCCGTTTTCTACAAACCCGGTGCCGAGGATCTCTCCGTTGAACGTCAAGGCCACCATGGCCCCCTCGTTCGTGCACGTCACGTCCAAAGAAGGTGTTCCCAAAAAGTAGACGTCTTGGTGGCCCAAGCTCAAGTTGGTCGGGGTTGCCGTCCGCATGACCACCGTGGGGTCACCAAAGACGCACCAGGTGTCCATCATCTCCTCTCCTGCGCCACCATAGGCGTCGATCATGCCCGCACAACCGTGGGCCACAATGGAACCAAAAGTGTGGTTGATCTCCACTTCGCCGTCCTCTACCACGAGGTCGACCATCTCGTCCTGGCCTTTCATCGGCGGTGCCCAGCTTTGGAGCACACTCGAGAACGCCCCGCCGATGCCTCCTGCTGGAGCGCCATTGGCGGTGTGCTTGATCCAGACTTCGCCGAAGCAGTCTCCGGAGCCTTCGCCCTCGTCAAAGTCGCCCACGCAGCAGGCGACCGGTACAAAGAAGCCGTACATGCCCGCATTGGTCGTCTGTCCAATGGCGTTGACGTCAAATCCGCTCGAAGCGATGCCCCCGTGGTACCCGTGTCCGGTGTAGTTTAGGAAGCTTGCGCCTTTATTGACCAGCTGCACCATGTCGTTGGCGTTGGGGTTGCCCGCTTCGTCCGCGGTCTCCCCTCCTGTAGGGCTGCTGGCTGTTTGGGTGCCGTCATAGACTTCCCACACTTCCTCAAAGCCATAACCGAGCAGCTTGTCCTTGATGACATTCTGGTGCTGCCAATCCGACTCATTGTTGTCGCCAATGCCTGCCCCTTCGTTCGACCCGATGCCCACGGCCACTTCGAACCACTCCTCGCCCATGAACGGGGTCTTCTCGTACTCGAGGGTGCGGTCTACGAGGGTCTGCATCTCGGCCACGTTGTGCACGAGCATGCGGCCTACAAAGAACTCGGGGTAGTGATCGTTGCCTTCTACAAATCCATAGCACGGGTCGCAGTATCCGGTACCCCCTCCGTTGGTCACCAAGGTGGCGGCCACCTGGTCCTCATCTCCTGCAAGGATCACGTGGGTCAATCCCTCGTCAAAATACTGGTCCGCCAAAAAGGCCTTGATGGCGTCATAGTCGTTGCCAAAGTCCTCGGCGTAGACCACCTCGGTATCGAGGCCCTTCTCGCGCTTCCACGCGATGAGTGGTGCGAGCACATCGTCGTACATGGCATCGGTCACCACGACCACCTTGCCATGCTCTTCGATGTAGTCATAGCGGTTGGTCATGGCGGCGCCATTCAAAAAACGCCCGGCAATCAGACCTTGCGTTCCAGGGGACATGCGCACCTCAGAAACTGCGGGATTGATGGGGGCTGCCTCCGTCTCTACCACGCGCACGGTGATGCTTTGATAGGAGCGCAAAACGCCCGTCACGGGGTTGTATTGGAATGGATGTGCCCAGATGGCCTGACCCCGCAAACCGCGCTCCACAAAAGGTGTGCGCAAGGCCGCAGCCTCAGCGGGGAAGAATCCGTCTTGGGCGTATACCGCTCCTTCCTCAAAAGGCACGGTCGCCGGATCCACGTTGCGGTAAAGGTTGCCTTTGCTGGGAGCGACGTTGACTCCGGGCACCTCTGTATACTCGCTGTCAATGACCTCGAGTGCGGTGCCTGATGCGGCACCAATCAAAACGGTGGCGTCCACCTTGGAGAGGTCTGGCGCGCCCGCCCGCAAGAGCGGCGAATCTCCCAGAACCCTTGGGATGATGGCGTTGCCCTCCGGCGTCACCACCTCGCTCAAGACGGGGTCGGAAAAATCGAATCGGATCACAATGCCATCGTGGTCATCGGCGATTAAAGTGGCTTGCTGGGCCATGATTCCTGTGGCGTTTAGCAACAGAGAAAGCGCCAAAGCGCAGCGGGTATACATCGAAAATGTCATGGTTGAGGTATGCAGGTTACTCCATGATGATCCGCAGGGGCGGATACAAGTCTTTGTGAATCAATAAATAGACGCCTTTTGAAAGCCCCTCCGTTTGCAGGGTGGACTCCTCTCCGGCGGCCCATGTACAGGGAACCAACGCCCCCATCATATCCAATAGTTGCACGGGAGGTGTCCCATGGTCGTTTTGGAGTCCTGAGAGCCGAATGGGCGCGCCTATGGCGGCGGGTACAGGATAGGCCGACCACCCGGGCTGGCGGTCCGCTTGGAAGGGAGATTGAACAGCGGATATTCCACCATTGCGCAAGTCAAAGTAGATGTTGACCAAGGCGTCTTGGTTGCCCGTTGGCCAGACCCAAAAATGCAGGACACACTCCCCTTCGGTCTCGAGGGCGTTCACGATCAGCTTCAGGAAACCTGTTCCTTCTGCCCCCATCGCCAGCATATCGGCATCGGCGGGGACGCCGGTGTAGCACTCGCCCAAATCGCAGAGGTTGACGTCCCACCCGTCTGTCCATCCTCCATCGATGTACCTCCAGCTCAAAGCCAGCGAATCACCGGACGTATTGGGAAAATCGATTTGAAAGATGCGGGTCAGGCTGTCTGTGGCAAAGACGTCCACCAAACTGTCGGTCGGCTCAATGTTGAATTGGGCCTGCACTTCGCTTGCCCCTCCAAACAAACCGATCGCCACAAGGCAGCTCACGAAAAATGGGTGCGTCTTCACCTTGGCAATTTACCGCCTCCATGCTTTGTTCAGCCACCCTTTACGGCCAAGAAACCTACATACAGTCCTCAATCAGTGGGCAGATGGCACAAAACCGGCCGGTACTTCCCATCCTTGGGCCAGCTCTTTGGGGAGCGCAGCGGCGCCGAACATCTCCTCCAAGGCGGTCCTGCGGTATGCAAAAAGCCCGTCCACTTGACGCCGCACCCAAAACCCCGCAACGGCCTGGCCCAAAAGGCCCAGTGGCAACTTGTACATCACATTATCCATGACTGCTGTGCCGCCACCTGGCAGCGCACGAAAGGCATGGGTATGGTCCCATTGCGCAAAGGGCCCCGATTCTTGGATGTCCCTGAACCAAGCCTGCTCCGGGTGGTTTTCCGGGCTTTCAACTTCCATGATCTTGGTCTTCCATCCGGTGCGGATCCCCAACATCGGGGCCACAGAAATTTCAATCTCCAACCCTGCAGCAATGGGAATGTCTCCCCCCTTGCCTACCCTGAGCTTTTGGTTGGGCGGCGTCAATGGCGCCAGGTTCTGGGCCGTCGAAAAAAAGCGCCACAAGGTGTTCAATGGCGCATCGAGCGCCACAACATCGGTCAGTTGATTGGACATCAGTGACAGAGAGAGTCTGCAGCCCAAGCGGCCATCAACAAGTCTGGCTTGGCCCCCGTTTGGAAACCCAACGATTGAATGTAACCGGCCGAAGCGCTCAACAGCCTATTGGACGGATAGGCGGGGTCGGTGTTGAAATCCAAGTCAATCTGCTCGACCTTCACCCCGGTCTCCTCGCGGATCATGTGCGCCAAGGCCACCGAACGTTCGGTTTCGCCCCACAACTTGGTCCACATGTCCTCTATGCGGGGCACTTTTTCTTTCCGATAAATCACGTGCGCCCCTGCGCTGGGATAACGAAAAACCACGGTGGTGGCGTATACGGTGTAGCTCCTGTAGTTCTGGCTGTCACAGCCGACATAGAGGGCAAACCTATCGGCTGTTTCCTTCATCTCTCTCACGTAATCGCAGACATCGAAACTGCGGCTGCCCCCCATCACCTTAAAACGCCTTGTGGAACGGTTTTCTGCCATGCCTTCAATGTAGACACCCCCATTCTCCATTCGATGGCTTTCTCTTGTGGCTTCTCCACAAGTTGTTGGGCGCGCAACTGGCCAACGAAACCCTAGAAAATGGAAACACCCGCCGTTGCGGGTGCTTCTCTACGATTCACAACTGTGATTGACCTCGGATTAAACCGAAGTGCCTGTCAACCACATGTTCTAATTTACACATTATATTCTTTTTGAGCAACAAAATAATTATATCTATACTTTGTTATTTGCTTCTCAGCGTGTTTTTGGCAAACGGCGTGCCGTTCACATCTGGGTTCAGATTACTGTTTGATGTACCGCTGTAACACCTCTAGCAGCTCAATGGGCGAGTATGGCTTCTTGAGGTATGCATCCATACCCGCCTCTAGCCCCTCTCTTTCATCCGACTCGAATGCAAATGCACTGAGCCCTACAATGGTGGTCCTGCCATCCCGGTTCTTTTCCTCATCCCGGATGATTCGCGAGGCTTCAATCCCTCCCATGATGGGCATTTGAATGTCCATGAGAATGACATCCCAGTCCTTCTCTCTCCAGAGTGCTACAGCGTCGGCACCGTTGCTCACAGCTTCGAAAGTCACCCCCCATTCCTTGAGTATTCTGCTGAGGTACATCAAGTTCACGGTATTGTCTTCAGCGCACAAGATGCGCAGACTTCGAACCGAATCTTGCGCCCGTTCCTTGCTGATCTCCACCGTGGCTTCGCCCCGTTCGATTGCAAATTCAAAAGTGAACGTACTGCCTTTTTCCAATTCACTCACCAGGGTAATGTTCCCGCCGTGAAGCCTGCAAAGCTCTTTACAAATGGCCAATCCCAGGCCGCTGCCATCCTGCAATTTGTCGGACTTGTCCTTGACTTGAGCAAACCGATCAAACACCCGGTTTACGTGCTCGGGAGCGATGCCTCTTCCCGAGTCAGACACCTCAACCTTCAGCCTTAATTGCCGCCCGTCAACCAATAAGCTCGGCCTCAAGCGGATAGAACCTGCTTCGGTGAATTTGGCCGCATTGCCCACCAAATTCAACAGTACCTGAGACAATGCTTGCACGTCGAGCTTGAAGGATCCATCCAGCGCCCCGTCCCACTCCAACTCCAGCGATATGCCTTTGTTGATCATCAGGGGCTTGTAGACCACCATGATTCCATCAAAAATGGGGCGCAGTGTCGTGGAACGCATGTTGAGCTCCTTGCGGCCTTCTTCTAGACGGGCGATGTCGAGCACGCTGTCGAGCAACTCTTTGAGGAGCACACCGCCCTTCGAAATGGCATTGACAAACTTGGACTGCTCCTCACTCAGGGGGGTGTCTTCCAGAATATGTGACATCCCGATGATGGCATTCAAGGGCGTTCTGATCTCGTGGCTCATTTTGGCCAGAAAACGCCGTTCAGCTGCACGTGCCGCATTGGCCACCAGCATGGCTTTTTGCAGCCTTTCTTCGTTTTTTTTTCGCTCGGTGATGTTGTAATGGATGCCCATCGAGCCCACAGACTGTCCCGCTTCATTGCGCAAAGGCACGCCACTAATGAGCAACCATACCAGCTCTCCATTTTTATTCCGAATGGAACATTCATAGAGCTCTGACTCGCCTTTGTTCCTCGCTTCGGTTCGCGCTTCCATGCGCTCGCGTTCGGAGGTGACCATAAAGACTTCTGATGCCTTCCGCCCGAGCAACTCCTCTTCTGTGTAGCCCACGATGGCGCAGAATTTGGGGAATGCCCGGGTGATGCGTTCTTCCGTGTCGACCTCCAATATGCCGAGGTCCATGTTTTCGATGATTCCGCGGTAATGCTCCTCTGACTGGCGCAGTGCGATTTCCAACCGTTTCTGGTCGGTCACATCGCGGATGATGCCATGCACCACTTCCCTGGCATTTTGCGCGTTGCCATTCCAACTCAGGTTCAAACTCAACCAACGCTGCGTGCCCAGTATGTTCTTGCTTGAAATCTCCAGCCACAGCTGGGGGGACAACTTGTGCGGGTCTTGGATCCACTCCCCAATTTTTGTGGCCCATTCATCGTGTCCATCCCTCCCCAAGACATCGACAATTTTTTGGCCCTTCAGGGCATTCGGCTCCAAACCCAGCATTCGGCTTCCCGCTGGATTGATGTAACAAACCCTTCCCCCTTCGTCCAAAGTGAAGATGCCGTCGGCGGCCTTGTCCAAAATATAGACCTCCGTCTTGGCGTCATCAGCCGCTTGCCATTGAAGCCCATCTTCGCCCTGGTATTCGTCCCATTGCGCAATTTTTTTCCGCAACAAAGACCGCTCTTGTTCCAAGGCGGAGAGTCTTTTTTTTAAGTCGGATTTCGACGGTGTTGGCATGTTGGGGATGTTCGACCTCTCGAACATGTAATTTACTGCGCATCCGTTCCATATTCGTAGTGCGCTATGCGGAAGTTCTGGATACAGCTGATTTTGGCATTCACCCTCATTTTGGGGGGCATGCAGTGGTCGGCCATCCGCGCGCAACCGGACCTGATCGGATGGGAATCCTTGGTGCGCTCCATGGAATGGTCGACCTGGGTCGAAGACCTGGAATCTCTCGAGTCTGGTTGCGTCCTCACTCCCATGCAACCGCAAATGGATCCCAGCCGTTGGCGGATTCGCTCACCGTGGGGAGAATCCTTGCTGCAACAGCTCGAAGCCCTTCCGTTGGCCGAACATCATGCGGACCGAGCCCTCCAGCGGATGCTGGCCGATGGCATGTTGTGCTTCCGGTTGATGGAGGCGTCCACGGACCGGCACCGCAATGAGGTCGAGGCCGCCTTTGAGGGCGCGGGATTGCCTGCCGATTGGGCCATGCTCCCCATGGCGCTTACGGGCTGGAACAACGCCTATTATGGTCCAGGTCGCCGCGCAGGGCCATGGGCCATGGACCTGACCTCTGCCCTGTCGCACGGACTCGAAATCCGCCGGGGTTGGGACGAGCGGCATGTCCCCGAAGCCATGACATCGGCGGCCATAGCGCAGGCCCATCAGGCCGCCCTTGCATTCCCCCAAGACCCGCTGCGTCAGGTCATGTCTTTCGTGCGTGGCCCACAGGCAGCCCGCGGTTTGGATGTCACCTCGCTGGATGCCGCATTGTTGGAATGGCTGCATCTGTTCCGGGTGATTTTGCAAGTAGACCGCAATTTTGATTGGAACGACACCCATGCCCTGTGGATGCTGCGCGCCGGCGAGCTGAAACGGTTGCGATGCCCTAATGGGGGGGCTGCCTATTTCAGCATGGCCGACACCGTGCCCTCCTTGTACGGGGCCCTTCGCATGGAAAACCCATGGTTCACCACCGACTCCATCGGCTTTAGCGACGCCAGACCCGACCTCTTGATTCCCATAAAGGTGGGCCAACGTTGGTCTGACCGAGACCACTTTTGTGCCCGACGCCCCGCACCTTCCGTGACCGTTTCCAGCACCGTGCACGTTGTGGGGCCCGGAGATGTGCTCGGTGCCATCGCCCGCGATTATGGGGTGCGCATTGGAGAAATCAAGCGGTACAACAACCTTGACAGCGATCTGATTAGGGTCGGCCAACGGCTCGAGATTCCCGGATCCTTGGGCCGCATTGCACCTGCGCCGCCATCCGTTGCTCCCCGTATGAACGACCAGACTCCTTGGATTTGGCATACCGTCCAAGAAGGCGAATCGTATTGGACCATCTCCCTTCAATATCCTCAGGCGGGCTTAGAAGACATCATGCGGATGAATGACGTATCCGCGGAGGCATTGCAACCTGGAATGAAACTCAAGATTCCGCCTCCATGAGCGCGCCACACCCCCCTCGTGACGACCGATGGAAAGGCGCCATGGCCCTCTCTGTAGTGGGCTGTGTGGTAACGGTTCTGGCTGCCTCATTTCCTGCCGAGGGGATCAATGTAGGCGGCACAGTGGTGCGCATGGCCTACCCGGAATCTTGGCGGGCTTGGCTCCACCCCGACCCACCACAATTGGTGGTGCCACGCTGGAGGCCCGAAGATGTTTCGGACTTGCTGGCCCAATACGACTCCGGTTGGACGGCAGCCACTGGATTGGAACCGGCCAATGCCCGTGCTGCAGACACTGCGGGAGTGGACTTTACGGGAGTGGACAGCACCTCGGTGGCGGGCTCAAGCCCACAAAAAGTTGACAGCATCGCCCAGGAAGCAGACGTTGCCCTTGGGCCGGCTCCTGCCCCACCACGGCGGCGCCCTGCACACATTCCGGACGCTTCGGCCCTGCCCGCTGCCCTGAGGCTGACCATTCCGGAATCGGCCCAATGGGCATTTGGCCAACTCTTCGCCCAACTCGATGAGCACGGGAACATCAACGTTTTGCATTACGGAGACAGTCAAATTGAGGGGGATCGGATTTCCGGCATCATGCGCCATGCTTGGCAACAACGCTGGGGAGGATCAGGGCCAGGGCTTCAGGCGCCTGTTCCGTTGGTTCAAAGTTTTGCCTTGCGGCAATCCCACACAGGTCCCTGGAAGCGCCATACCCGGTATGGCCGTCGCGACACCACAGATACCGACGAGCGATATGGCCTGCTGGCCTGCTATGCAGAGCTAGAAGACACCACCGGATCCACCGCCTGTCTCACGTTGGCTCCCGAACCCCGCAACCACAGCCAATTCGGAATGTGGAAGGGCATCCGTTTGTGGCACGACTCGGTCGCCACAGACTGTGTTGTGAGGGTCAATGACATCCTCCTCGATACGCTTCGGGCGGGCACACCGGCCTCGGTATTGGACCTCCATGGAAGTTGGCCAAAGGCCGACACGGCGCTTGCCATGACGGGGGACGGCCCCATCGTCGGGCTGCAAGAGACGGAAGTCTGTTTTGAAGGCGTTGTGCCGCGGATTTTTGCCGTGGAACCCAAAGGACAAGGCGTGCAATGGCATGGTGTGCCCATGCGGGGCAGTTCGGGCACGCTGTTCAGGAAACTGGACCGCCCGCACTTCACCGGTCAATTGCGGGCCTTATCCCCTGAGTTGGTGATCCTCCAATACGGCGGGAATGTGGTTCCACACTGCAAGGACTTGGCTCAGGCCGAACGGTTTGGCGGATGGTTTGGCAGCCAAATCAGGCTGTTCCAAAGGGTTCTCCCCAAGGCAGCCATCTTGGTCATCGGCCCGTCGGACATGGCCGAAAAAACCGGCCTTCAGTGGACGTCATTCCCTCAATTGGAGGCGGTGCGGGATGTGTTGAAGCGCACCGCTTTGGAAAATGGCGCCGGTTATTGGGACCTGCTCGAGGTCATGGGAGGCTTGGGCAGCATGCCCGCTTGGGTGGACAGCGAACCCCCACTGGCCGGGCCCGATCACGTTCACTTTACCCCGCTGGGCGCCAAACAGGTGGGCACACTATTGGACCGTTCTTTTTTGGCGTGTTACAGCGAATGGAGGCAGGACTGGTCCAAACCGGCTCCATCTGCCATGCCCAAACGCGCTGCAGCGCCGGTCATTCCATCCTCACTGCAAACCCCAGTGCTCGAAACCGATGGGCGGCGCTGACCACAATGTGAGCCGCCCCGCTTGGGCTTGTCAGCGCTGGGCCTTCATGGTGGCAGGGCTGCTTTGCGCATCCTTTGGGCTGTGCGAATCTTGCTGGGGACAACGCGACTCGGCAGCTACAGAATCTGAATGGAGTGAATCCACGCACCCCCTGCAACGGGGAGATGCGCACCGCGACGACGGCCTGAATGGGCTGGCCGACATGGATGGCATGCTCTATGGATCGGAACATCTTTCCCGATTTCTGGCTTCGTGGCACGCCCTTTTGTTTGACGAATCTTCCGAAGCCCCCATGTTGGATGGTCCTTTGCAAGTGGTGCATTTCGGCGGTTCTCATGTCCAAGCGGGCAGAATAGGCTGGGCATTTCGCCAAAGGCTGCGTGAAGACAGGCCGGGCGTGGTGGTCGGTTGTGGCATTCAATCTCCCCACCGTTTGATGGAATCGAATGGTCCGCCCGAAAGGGGTTGGTCTTCGCCCGCAGTTTGGACTGGACAGTCTTGTGCCAACCGCCGCCACCGAGGAGACTGGGGCATCACCGGGGTCGAGGCGATCAGCACATCGGCGGCGCCCGTGTCGTGCTGGAGCGGTTCCCCGGCTGGAGAGCATTGCATTTCCGAGATCCGGGTGCTGTCCCGTCCGGACACTGCCACGGGTTGGCAGCCCCTCCTCCCCCAAGTTTGGGTGCCGATGCTTGAAGCCCAGTCCGCAGCGGGCATCACACAGTGGGTGGGCCCCGAAGGCGGGACCGCTCCCGACACCCTCACCCTCCAACCTACCGCACCGGGCGCGCAGGCCCTTCACGGCGTCGAATGGATTCCCGAGCAGGCCGGCTTCGTCTTCCACGATCTGGGAGCCAATGGAGCCAGCTCTACGTCATGGATGCGCAACCCTCATTTTCCAGAGCAGTTGCGCACGATAGCGCCCGACCTGGTCATTTTGGCATGGGGCATCAACGATGCCCATATGGCCCAAAGCCGATTCGACGTGGACCGCTTTTCGAAGCACTACGCGGCCCTTATCGACAGCATACGGATGGCCCGGCCTGAAATAGAAATCTTGCTCGTCACCAACAACGACAGCCATTATCGCCACCGACACAACCCCAATGCCGAAGATGTTCGGCGGGCCATGCTGGACCTGGTCTCTCAACGTGGCGTGGCCTGTTGGGACCTATACGGGCACCTGGGCGGAGCGGGATCCATCGACGCGTTAAACGCTTGCGGATTTGCAGCTGGTGACCGCCTGCACTTTAGGAAAGACGGCTACATCCTGATGGGTGAACTGCTCTATGAACTGCTTCTCAGAGCGGCCATACAACACAGGACCCCCTCCCCATGAGCGCCTTGCAGCAGTTGTTCGATCACGACGCCGCGTCGCCCTGGACCTTCTTGAATGGCTCCTTTTGGCTTTTCCTGCTTGTCGTCCTGGCCCTGGACGCCGCCCTCCACAGGGACCGCCAGCGCGGCCTGCGACACCTTTGGCTCTTGGCCGCCAGCTTGTTGTTCTATTGGAAGACTTCGGGGTGGTTCTTTCTCATTCTGGTCTTCTCTACCGTCAGCGACCACCTCATAGGACACCGCATTGCAGCCAGCTCCGGCGACCGTGGTAAGAACCGATGGCTCGCCCTCAGCATTGGCCTGAACCTGGCCCTGCTGTTCTACTTTAAGTACACTTACTTTCTGACCGAATCGTGGAATGCGGCCACGGGGTCGTCCATCATCCCTCGGAACTGGCTGGCCATGGGGGTCAATGCCGCTGCAGGCTCCTCTTGGTCTGTAGACCGCATCCTGCTCCCAGTGGGCATCAGCTTCTACACCTTCCAGACCATCAGTTACACCGTGGACATTCGCCGTGGACTCGTTCAGCCCCTAAAACGGCTCAGCGACTTTGGATTCTACGTGTCGTTTTTCCCCCAACTCGTCGCCGGCCCCATCGTTCGGGCCGCTGATTTTATCCCTCAAATCCTGCACCCCAAGCCGGTGACCCAGGCCACCATAGGAAGGGCAGGATTTTGGATCCTCAACGGATTGCTCAAAAAGGTCCTTCTGGCCGACTGGATCGCGGTCAACTTCAACGACCGGGTCTTTGCGTCACCCGCTACCCACAGCGGATTTGAAGTCCTCATGGCGATGTACGGCTACTCCCTCCAGGTCTATGCCGACTTTAGTGGATACACCGATATGGCCATCGGGGTCGCCTTGCTCATGGGCTACCACCTGCCTCAAAACTTCAACAGCCCATACAAGGCCGACAGTTGTGGCAATTTCTGGAAGCGCTGGCACATGAGCCTATCCGGATGGCTCAAGGACTACCTCTATATCCCCATGGGTGGGAACCGGAAGGCCTCTTGGTTCACAGCCGTCTGCGGGGCATTCCTGCTGTCTTTTGTGGCGATGATGTGGCCCAACCCCAAAGTGCTCGGAGGGTTGGCCGGTGTGGTGATCACCATTGCCCTGGTCATGGCCCGGGTTCCTGCGTTTCACAAATGGGTCACCACCAACATCAACATTTGGATGACGATGCTGCTCGGCGGCCTGTGGCACGGCGCGGGCTGGAACTTTGTCATTTGGGGTGGGCTCAATGGCTTGGGCATTACTGTCTACAAGCTCTGGCGCAAAGTCAGCCCCTGGGAGGCCAAGGACACCTTTTGGAAACGGGCCATTGCGGTGGCGCTCACCTTTCACTTCATCACCTTTACGCGCATCTGGTTCCGCAGTGCCTCCCACACCACTTGGGCAACGTTTGGAACGGAACACGATATGGTGAGCGAATGGGATACCGCCATGATCATCCTCTCCAAATTGGCCGAGGCCACTCCTCTGTCAGTAGGACTGGATGTCGTGAGCCACTACCGCATGGTTTTTGGCGTCATGGTCATCGGTTATCTGATCCACTTGTTGCCTTCCAAGATCAAGGAGGCGTATCGGCAAGCTTTTGTGCGCGCTCCGTTGGCGCTTCAGGCCGGTTGCGCCATTCTGGCGGTATCCTTGGCCTCGGCCATCCTCTCTGCAGGAGGAACGCCGTTTATTTACTTCCAGTTCTGAGGGTCAATTCTGGGACTGGTGAGCGGCCTGAACGGCCACCGTTCCCTGCGAGAAATCAACGCCATCATATGCGCTGCAGTTCTTGGCGTTCCGGCTACAACCGGTCGCAAAAGCGAGGATCCACAAACATCCCATGGTCACTACGAACAACCTCTGAAGGTTGGAGTGACGATGCAACTGACTGGCATCCAGTGCGGAGACATTGCTCAGCTCAGAGGAGCGCCCGAATTCGGTTGGATTTGGTTTCGGCATAGCGGGTATGAAACGAAGGTAAGCACCGAAATGTTGTCTCCATGACAAAGAAGGTTTGTGGTTGTCTTTCCACCCTTAGTTTCGGCCTATGAAAGGAGCAGAGGACAAGGGGCAAGACCAATGGCTACTCGATGTGAGCTTGGTGATCTTGGTGATATACAATGGCCTCTTCTTGTTGGATGTCATCTTCAATGGTGAAGGCCTGGGCCGCTGGGCCGCCACGTTTATGGCTTTCATCGACGCGCGTCGGGGCTGGGTGACCTTGTTCGAAGTCATCGCGGCGCTCTCTGTCTTTGTAGACCTCATCGTTCGGTTCGATGCTTACGAAAACCGCCGCCGCAATGCCCGTGTCACCGCCATTGCCATCTGCATGGCCGGATTGGTGTTCAAGGCCTTCACCTTCTACCTGAACTCGGCATACCTCGAGTAACCCCCGTCCTGCAGGACCTCAATCGTCCCACTGGTATTCATAGTCGACGTCCTCCAACCTTTCTGGCTGGGACTTGAAGGCCGTGAACCGCTCACGTGTCCACAAAATAAACTCGTACTGCGTGAGCGCCTTCAGCACCGCTTCGCCAGGATCGACAAAGTCCAAGAAGGCCTCGAACTCCCCTTCTTCGAGGCTGACAATCTCATAGTCCACATACTTGCCAAGCAGTTCCCGCAGCAGCTCCCTGCGCTGGTCCTCGTTTTCTAAACGGGCCACCTCACGTTTGCTCTGCTCCATGCGGTTAAACTGTTCGTAGAGGAACGTGATCGGGCTGGTCAACGCATCGATTCCACTCGTTCGGTATTCCTTCTCGTTGTAGCCCAACGCTTTGATGTCGCGCACAATGTCACCCAAGTCTCGGGGGGCAATGATCTCGGCGGTCCCCACCTGCACCGATATGGGCGCCAAGTGTACAGACCAGGACCACCCCGAAGTTGGGGCTGGCCCTGCGGGGACCATCCTGGACACTGTGCGGTAGCCAATGGCGGCAAATTGCAAGGTGTCGCCCGGCGTGGAAAGGAACGCAAACCGTCCACTGGCGCTCCCAAAACGGCCTTCACCTGTGCTGCGGTTCACAATCATACAGCCGGGAAGACCACGGCCATCGGGCCCCAAGACCTCTCCACTGAGCTTCACCTGCTGCGTTACTTGGGGGGCAACTTCGGATTCCTGTGCCCACACTGCGGGGCCTCCAGCACACACCATAAGGGCGAGGATGCCTGCGGAAATTTGTTGGAAGAACGGACGGTGCTCCATGGTGCCAAACTACCGCTAACTTGGGCACGGGATGGCCAAAGACCTTGAAAATGAAGCCCGCCACCGGGCCTTGAACAGAATTCGTGAAGCGCGAACCCAGCATGTGCACGGCGTCCAAGAATGGATGGCCAAGATCACATCGGGCGACCGTACCGCCTTGGCGCAGGCGATCAGCTTGGTCGAAAGCACCAAGGCCGAAGACAGGGCGACGGCCGAAGCCCTGCTCAAGCGGGCCGCGGAAAAAGCGGGTCACGCTTTGCGCTATGGCATCACTGGCGTCCCTGGTGCGGGCAAGAGTACTTGGATTGAAGCGGCGGGCATCGACCTGATCTCGCGCGGTCATCGGGTGGCCGTGCTGGCGGTCGACCCGAGCAGCCACCGAACCGGGGGCAGCCTGCTCGGGGACAAAACCAGGATGTCGGACCTTTCTCTGCACCCGGACGCCTTTGTGCGGCCTTCGCCTTCAGGGCGTACGCTCGGTGGCGTAGCCGAAGCGACTGCAGAAGTTGCCGTGCTGTGCGAGGCGGCAGGATTTGACCGCATCCTCATCGAAACAGTGGGCGTGGGCCAGAGCGAAACCGAAGTCCGGCACATGACCGATGTTTTTGTGTTGTTGCTGATCCCTGGAGGAGGTGACGGCATTCAAGGCATTAAGCGGGGTATTTTAGAGTGGGCCGATGCCGTGTGGGTCAACAAAGCCGACGGCGGTCCCGAACGCATGGCTGCCGCGCAGTCTGCCCTTTCAGTGTACCAAGGCGCGTTGTCGTTGCTGGCCGCACCAGAAGACGGTGCCCCTCCCCTTTTTGGTACGGGTTCAGCGTTGAATGGCGAACAAGTCCATGCCCTCATCGATGCGCTCGAAGCGCGGTTGGCTGAAGCCAGACGCAATGGAAACCTTCAGGCCCGCCGGTCCAGACAATGGCGGGACAGTGCAGAAGCCCTATTGGCTGCAGAAGCCCTGCGTCAGGTGCGCAACCACCCCAAGTTTGCGGCATTGTGGAAACGGCTACAAGAAGAATCCGCGCACTCACAAATCCTGCCGATGGAGCAGGTGCGGGTCTTGCTGAAACATTTAGATTGAAGGAGAATGCGGGTCTTCCGCCCCTCACCTTCTTGTCGTGCTGGTCACTTTTATCGCCCTTTCGTTGTGCTGCGCTGCCTTTGCCATGGGGATGGCGCTGAGGCATGAAATCGGGTTGGCCTTAGACTCGAGCTTCAAAGGGCAGGCATCGCTGCCCGCACTTCCGGAGAACCAATGGTTTTTGCTGACGGTCACCGCCGCTCACTTATTGGGAAGCTTCACCCTGATCTGGGTGCTTTTTGAGGTGCCCTTGGCCGGTGCTTTGTCCGTTAGTGTGGCGATCACCTTGTGCGGATTGATCTGGCATACAGGCCAAAATGGACGCACCCTGTTTCAAAATCAGGAACTCCAAGAAATGCGCTGGATTGTGCGGCAGCGTGGCAGTGTCCAAGACCAAATCATGCGCGCTTGCGAGCGCGAAGCCATGGAACGCCGGCTGCGCCGATGTCAGTCGACCCTCATGCTCACGAGGAGAGGCGGAAACGACCTCACCCTGTTGTTTAACACCCTCGAAGAACAGGTGGCCAGCATGGAGCACCGCGCTATGGATGCTGCCGATGTGATCGGGGGATTTGCCGCGCACTTGCGCCACGTTTTCATGGAGTCTGACTGCGATGACATTCCGCTGGGTGAAGCCTGCCGACACATCACACGTTGGGCACAAGTGCTTGAAAAATTAGGCGCTTCGGCCATTTCTATTTCAGGTGAGCCCGATGCCGGTTCTCCTTTGTCCCAGCGGCGCATCCCCGCCTTGCTGATGTTGGGTGCCACTGAGCGCCTCGGCGTGGCCGCGCTTCAGAATCCTACTGCCGCACCCATGTATTGGCAGTGGTCCATAGACGGGCACGTTGTCCGGCTTGAAACAACAGGTGGGGCCCCCTTGCAACTCGGTGGCAATGAGTACCGCGACTGGGATGCCGCATTTATGCTCAGACATGGGGGCATCGCCCATGCGGGAGGGGCCTGGGCGTTCGAACTCCCGCTCCTTTCAGGTCCCGAATCAGGCCTTCAAGCGGCCAATGAGCCCCTCCAATGAGACAGACTCTTGTGCGCCAGACTCCATGTCGCGGAGCGTCACGTTTCCAGCTGCGGCCTCATCGCTGCCAATGACAATCACGTAAGGGACGTTGCGGTCGTCGGCATATTTGAATTGGCGCTTGAGTTTGGCAGCATCTGGATACACCTCTGTGCGCAACCCTTCACGCCGACACGCTGCGGCCGTGGCCAGCACTTGTGGCAAGGTCTCTTCTCCCATATGAAGGAGCAGTATGTCGAGCCCTACATCCAGCCCCGTGGGGAAAGCACCGAAATGCTCAAGGACGTCGTAGATGCGGTCCGCACCAAAACTGATGCCCACACCGCTCACATCGGGCATTCCAAAAATGCCGGTGAGGTCATCGTAACGGCCACCTCCACAAATGCTGCCCACTGGACCATCGACCACCTGAACTTCAAAAATCGCTCCTGTGTAGTAATCCAATCCGCGGGCCAAGCCGGGTGCGAACACGAGCTCTGGCTCTTGGACACCTTCTGATTGGGCGAGGTTCCACAGCGAAGCCAAAGCCGCAACACCCTCTTGGACAGCCGGAACAGGGAATTGTTCGGCGAGGGTCTTCATGCCCTCCACGCCCGATGGCCGGGCGGCGAACAGGGCTTGGGTGCCCTCTTGGACTTCGGTACTAAAGCCGCGTTCTCCCAACTCCTTGCACACGCCTTCAATGCCAACCTTATCGGCCTTGTCGACCGCAACGGTCCACTCAGTGAGCCGATCGCCTATGCCCAAATGGTCGGCCATTCCGGAAAGGATGCGGCGGTCGTTGACCAAAATCCTGAATTGGGGCACCTTGAGCGCAGTCAGCGCTTCATAAAACAGGCACACGAGTTCCAGTTCGCACAAGACTCCAGTCGAACCGATGATGTCGGCATCGCATTGCACAAATTCTTGGTACCTGCCTTTGCCGGGTCGGTCTCCCCGCCAGACGGTCTGCATCTGATAACGCTTGAACGGCATGGGAATCTCGTTCCGGTGCATGGTCACAAAGCGGGCAAAGGGCACAGTGAGATCATACCTCAGCGCCTTCTTGCTGATCTGAAAGCCCAGCGCTTTGCTGTCTCGGGCGTTCAAGGTGTCGTCTTGAGCCTTGCCCAAAAAGTCCCCGTTGTTCAGGATTTTGAAAATCAGCTGATCGCCTTCCTCGCCATACTTCCCCGTCAGGGTCGTCAAGGCCTCCATCGCCGGCGTTTCGATGGGCTGAAAACCGCGCCTTTCGAAGGCGGAACGAAGGGTGGAGAAAATCCACTGCCTGCGCGCCATCACCTCTGGGGTAAAGTCACGCGTGCCTTTTGGAATGCTGGGCTTGCTCATGCTGAGTCGACAAAGTTACAAGGCCACGCGGGCTTCCTTCAACGGGAAAAGCCCCAAATGAGAATGCGGCCATCGTCACCCGCTGTAGCCAAGGTCCCGTTGCCACTCCACACCATCGCATTGATGGAACGGGTATGACCCTGCCAGTGTGGCCGGACGATGCGGGTTTCCAAGGCCAAAGTGTCCGCATTCCACAGAGCAATGCTCTTGTCTCTGGAGCAAGTTCCCACCCAACGGCCATCCGGTGAAACCACCATGCGGTACACAGCCCCCTTGTGCGCATCCTCTGTCAACACGGATTCCAACTTCCCCTCAGCTGTTGTTCGCCAAATGCACAGCCGACCGTCGCCACCTACAGTGGCCAGCGCGGACTTTCCCGGCCACATGACCATAGCGCGCACCGCGCCCTCATGGGCTGCCGTCTCCGCTCCGCTCGCAATGTGATGGATGGTGCCTTCCGAAGTTCCCACGAATGTGCCTTCATCTGTGGAGAGGCTGCACCTTACCCTCCCTGCTAAATGGGCCAATGCCTGACCATCGGGCCATGTTCGCCACTGGCCATCTGCCCCGCCAGTTGCCTCGGGCGTCACCACATAGGTCCCGCCGGTATGGGCGGGCTTGATCTCCCATTCTCCTCCCGGAGCCAAGCTGAGAATTCCTCCGTCACCGGTTCCAGCCAACATCCCACCTTCGTTGGTGCACACAGTAAACAAAGGAGCGGCCGCCTTGGCCACCGCCTTTCCCTGGTTGGTCCACCCCTGGCCCGACTTTGCCCAAAGCACAAGCAGGCCATCACCTCCAGCACTGACCAGATCGCCATTGGAGGTCAGGCACAGGTCATAAATGGCGCCTTGGTGGCCTTCCAACGCTTGAAGAAGTACCGGCTGAGGGGACGTGTTGTGTCCTGCTTCTGAGCCGTTATGGGAGGTGGAGGACATGGTCACAAAGTTACCCCTGCTGAGGTCTCAGCCTGCGTCATATAAAGACAGGCCATCGGACCACCAACTCATGGGTGGCTCATTCCGAGACTCCAGCCACCGGTTGACTTCTTTAAAATGACCGCATCCCAGAAATCCCCGGTGAGCGCTTAAAGGGCTCGGGTGGGGCGCTTCCAAAATCAAGTGCTCCTGCGGCAGCGCTCGGATCACTTCGGCATGCTGTTGGGCGTGCTTCCCCCACAGCAAAAACGCCGCAGGCCGCTCTACGCATGCGGTCAATATGCTAGAAGTGACCGATTGCCATCCCAAACTGCGGTGCGAACGCGGTGTACCGTGTGCCACGCTCAGAACATCATTGAGCAATAAAACCCCTTGCGACGCCCATGATACCAAGTCACCGGAACCCGGTGGAACCCCACCACAGGATGCTGAAATTTCTTTGAAGATGTTGCGCAAGGATGGCGGCAAGGGATGTCCCATGGGCACAGAAAACGCCAAACCATCGGCTTGACCATGCCCGTGGTAGGGATCCTGCCCCAAAATCACGACCCTCACATTTTTTGGCGGCCCCACTTCTTCCAAAGCCCTAAACCACCGCTTGGGTTCAGGATGAGCCGTTCCCAAGCGATAGGCCTCCGAAATGTCTTCAGAAAAGCCTGAAGGCATGGCCTTTAGCAAAACATCACCCCAGCCAGGAATGGCGATGGCAGCTTCCAAAGCCGCAGATATTTCGTCCTCAAACGCGAGCATGTGTGAAACCTCCTAAAATACAAGTCCCTCCGCGATTGGTCATCGTCATTTCCCTCGGTACTTTTGCGCACTGTCTGATGATGTTGGAAACGCTCAAGGAGAAACTCGAATCGACCCAAGGCAAGACGCTGTACGGTTATCAGGCACGCGCCATTGATCAGATCATGGGGCGCATGCGTCAGTTCCCTGACCAATACAACCTCCTGTACCAGTTGCCGACCGGAGGAGGTAAAACGGTCATTTTTAGCGAATTGGCCAAGCGTTTTATTATCGAGACGGGTAAGAAGGTTTTGATTCTGACCCATAGAATCGAACTCTTGGGCCAGACCAGTCGGATGCTGACTGAAATCGGCGTCGATAATAAAATCATCGACTCCAAGGTCAAGGTACTCGAAGAAGACAAGCAGCATTGGTGTTTTGTCGCCATGGTCGAGACCCTCAACAACCGATTGAATGACGAGCACATTGTGTTCGACAAATTGGGCCTTGTGGTCATTGACGAAGCCCACTACAACAGTTTCAGAAAGCTGTTCAAGCACTTTGAAAATCAGGTTTTGCTCGGTGTCACGGCCACGCCCTTGTCGAGCAACATCAAGCTTCCGCTCAAGGACAACTACCAAGAGTTGCTCGTTGGAGAGTCGATTTCCACACTGGTGGACGATGGATTTTTGGCCCGGGCCAAGACGTACAGTTATGACGTCAACTTGAAGTCACTCAAAGTCGGCATCAATGGAGACTACACGGTGTCCAGTTCGGAGCGGCTGTACGGCAACTACTTCATGCAGGAGAAGTTGCTTTACGCATATGAGGAGAAGGCCAAGGGGACCAAAACACTGATCTTCAACAACGGCATCCACACCTCACTGCAAGTGGCTCAGCTGTTCGAAGAGGAGGGGTACGAAATCCGTCACCTCGACAATACCCACAGCGAAAAAGAACGGCACGAAATCTTGGCGTGGTTCCATGAGAAGCCGGATGCCATTTTGACTTCGGTCAGCATTCTAACCACCGGGTTTGACGCGCCATCTGTGGAGACCATTATTCTCAATCGGGCCACGAAGTCCTTGACCCTGTACCATCAGATGATTGGCCGCGGCTCGAGGACCTTCAAAAACAAGAAAGAGTTCACGGTGATTGACTTGGGGAACAATGCCCGGCGCTTTGGCTTGTGGGATGCTCACGTCAACTGGCCTGACATTTTCCGTTCTCCCAATGCCTACCTCGAAGGCCTCTACACGGACGATGAAATCGAGGAGACTTTTGTCTACACCATGCCCCAAAACCTGCGGGTTTTGTTCAAGCTCGATGACCATCCTGATTTCAACATGAAGGATGCCTACATCGAGGCAACACGCAAGGGAAAAAGACCCAAAGCGGCCATTGATGCCAGCTTGGAGCACCATGTCAAGATCTTGGCTGCTGTCTCAGAAGACGAATTTCATGCCATTGAGCTTTCAGACCATTTAGAAGGCGACATTGAGCAGCGCATTCGAGACTACACCAAGTGTATTTCCAAGACGACGGACAACTACCGCCAATGGCTCATGGATGAGTACCAGCGGAAGATGAAGCAGTTGATCCGCCTCGCCTTTGAGGACTGAACCGTCCACAAATCCATCGCAAACGCTCACAAAACTGCAGCCAAGAATCGGCTTCGGTTCGCACAGAATGTTGTTCCATAGAGGCGGACAACAAGACCGTGATTTTGCCAGCCCCTTCCCTATTGCTCTTCGAATGCTGCGCTGCTGGACTCGCCATGGGGCTGCTCGTTTTCGGGGGTATGGTCTTGCACCGATTGGACTGGGCAGCGCGACGCAAATGGTGGCGTATGGGGCTTACCAGTGCTGGGCAACAAGCCGCCATCGTCGCATGTCCCACCCTATTGCCACTCGCACTGGGCGTGGCCCTGTATGAACATGTGCCCGCCTTGGCCATCGCTGCGCTGGCGCTGGGCGCTGCAGGAGCCTTCATGCTGGACCAGAGCGTACATGGTTTTATAAGTCGTGAATCCCATCAGAGGCAGATCGAAATGGAGCATTGGAAGGTGCGAAAACCCACCGAACAAAGATTGGCCCATCAAGCGGCGTTGCGCAGCAAGGAACTGGACCGGGTGCAAGCCAAATCGTTGCGCCGGCTCATGGATCCTCATTTTCTGTTCAATGCACTCAACGGCATCATGCACGATCTGATGACCCGTGAATGGGACCGCGCCGTGCACCACCTCAAGGCCTTCAATCGATTGGCACGACACCAGATCCAAGCCGGGCATGATGGCTGGCGCACCATGGAAGATGAGTGGACCACATTGTACGACTACATAGAACTGGAAGTGCGCCGGTTGGACCGTCCCATCCAATGGGACTTGGCCCCGTTGCCTGCCGGCTTGACGGGGTGTCACATCCCGGCTCTGTTGGTTCAACCACTGGTAGAAAATGCCCTGTGGCATGGTTTGGGCGGAACTTCCAGAAAAGGTCCTGGACGCCTTTCACTTTGGGCAGAAAAATCAGGGGATGGGCATGTATCCATCCATGTGCACAACACACCCAACTCCTCGCGTACACAAGAACCTGAGCCCGTCCGGCCCGACGAAAGCACCCCGCGCAGGCGCCATGCCAACGACCTCATTCGTCAGCGCCTTAACCTGTTGGACCGTTCAGGGAAAAGCGGACTGCGTATGGTGACATCGCCCCACAATACCCAAGTGAATTTGATTGTTCCGTGCACATCAACACGGTGAATTACTTGTCCGAGTTCGGCGTTATTTTTTGAAGTGCACCTCTTACTTTTATGGTAACACCGCTGCATCATGAAACTCCAAACGGAGAACATTTATCAGGTCATTGAATTGGCTGCTGCACCTGCCAAGGTTTTTGAGGCCTTGCTCGATCAGGACGCGCACGTTGCTTTCACGGACAAAGAAGCCTTCATTCAACCGCATGAAGGAGGCGCCTTTTCTCTGTGCAACCAAAATCACACCGGCTATTTCCTTCACCTCGTCCAAAACAAACGCATTGTATGTGCTTGGACCCACAAGAAATTTCCAGCAGGACATTTCACCACTGTGGACTTGAGGTTGAGTAAGAATGCCGACGGTGAGACCACCTTGATCCTCAACCACCTTGGCGTGCCTTCTGTAGATGCAGGATGGATGACCGAATCCTGGAACAGGAACTATTGGGCCTTGCTCTCAGAGCACTTTAACATGGAGGCCGTAACTGCCTGACCTTAAGTCATTGGCCACCTCGCAAGAGGCGCTTCGTCCAACCGGCCTTCCTTCGACTCCACTGCAGCATATTGGCCTGACAATGCGATCATGGCCCCATTGTCTGTGCAATAACGAAAAGGCGGGATATGAACGTCCCATCCGTGTTGTTCACCGAGCTCTTGAACAGCTTGACGCAGGCCGGAATTGGCGCTGACTCCACCTTGGATTGCAATGGCTTTGAGGCCCCGCTCCAAGGCCGCAGCTTCTAGCTTGCTGACCAAGATGGAGACGATGGTCGCCTGAACCGATGCGCAGACATCTTGGATCATGGTCTCGGACAGCTCGACCCCCGTGGCCAGCGTCTTTTCCAAGACGCGCAGTACCGAAGTCTTGACCCCACTGAAGCTGAAGTTGTGCCCTTCCATTTTTGGAGCGGTAAAGCTGAAGGCCTCGGGATTGCCCAATGCCGCCAAACGGTCAACTTCAGGGCCTCCAGGGTATGGCAACCCGAGCATCTTGGCCACTTTGTCAAATGCTTCGCCTGCAGCGTCGTCCATGGTGGTCCCGATGACGTGCATGTCCGTGGGAGAGCGCACCTCCAAGAGCTGGGTGTGACCCCCGGAGACCGTAAGGGCCATCATGGGCTGACTGGGATTGGGCGCTGCATCGGCCATCCAATGCGCCACCACATGGGCCCTCATGTGGTGCACCGGGTACATGGGCACCCCCAGCGACCAGGCCAGACTGCGGGCAAAGGCACTTCCGACCAAAAGTGACCCGTGCAAGCCGGGCCCTCGTGTGTAGGCGATGCCATCGATTTGACGGAGACTGCAGCCCGCTTCTTTGAGCGCACCCTCGAGGACGGGAACGATGTGCACTTGGTGGGCCCGCGAAGCAAATTCGGGAACCACGCCGCCATACTTAGAGTGAATGTGCTGTACTGCAGCGAATTGCCCCAATAGCTGCTGCCCTTTTAAGATGGCAATGCTCGTGTCATCACACGAGCTTTCAATGCCCAACATGATGCGCTCGGTCATGGAGACCAAGCCGTCTTTTGCTGCGTTTTGTTCTTGCCCGGAAGCGATCATGGCATCATTTCTGTATGGGCGAAGTTCGCATAGAGAAATGAAGGTCCCACAACCACCGCCCCAAAGTTCAGAGCGCCGTCCGCAAAAGACGCGACGCAAAGGGCTTTTGTGGTTTTTGGGGGCCGTCACAGCGGTGGCGATTGCGCTCGCTTTTGTGCTCTTCACTCCTTCTGGACAACGATGGGCAGTGCACCAAGTTCTGGGAATGGTCGTCGGTTCCGTGGGAAATGACGGTGGCAAGGTTCAAGTAGAATTGGATGCTGTTGACTTGGGCTGGTCGCCCTTGGGCTTGTCCTTAAACGGGTTGGACCTCATACAGAAGGGAGGCTCAGATGACGGCATACCATTGGCTTCCCTTTCGCAACTCGTGGTGCTTCCCGCGGATCGCTCCGGACAGCGCTGGTTGACGGTGTCAGCGGAAGGACTGACCATCACCCGCGAAGGCAGTCAATGGCTCATGAATGGAACCTCCGGAACGTCTGAACCGGACCACACTGATCCTGACGCTGTAGCCCCTCTTTCCATTGCGGATCTGGACCTGCGCAATGTGCGCATCGCTTTGCCAGATTCCCTGGCCGCTTCTCCTTGGTCGCACGAAATCTTCATCGAGGAGGCCTCCGTGCAAGGGCTGACATGGCAGGGTGGGTGGCCCGAATGGTCGAACACGGCCGGCCTCGTTCAACTCAGGAGTCAAGACGGGAGTTCAGGGCCCGTCAATACCACCAATCTGGCGTGGGAAGACCAAGGCCATCCATTCACGGTTCGACTTTCAACCGCTCCAGCGTTTTGGCTCGACAACGCCTTGTATCCTTCCACCACCGTATCGGCATTGCCGGGAGAATGGGCTGCCCAGATTTCTCGCCGTGACTCCACACTTGAGCTCACCGGGACCGCCGATTGGGGCACAGTGCGCCTGCTCGGGGGGCTCGATGGCCAGAACATCCAATTGGACACCGTCGCCCTGCATTACACCAAGCTGCCCGTGGAGCTGCCCATGGAGCTGCCCCCGCATGGCCACTTGATGGCCACTGGCCCCATCACCTTGCCTATTCCAGAAGAAATGTCCCCTGAAGTGGATTGGCAAGGCCTGCTCGGCGAGCTGTCCTTGACTTACCGCCACGCTCCATTGCGGGGCACCCCTTTTTTCGCATCCGCACAATGGGATTTGGGTTCGGGTGA
>CAJQJX010000057.1 GCA_905478795.1 uncultured Flavobacteriales bacterium | reverse complement strand
GAATTTAAGTTTGACGAATTCACCGAGCGCAGCTGGTGGCGCGAAGCCATGAGTCTGTTCGCCCAAGACGGCGAGGCACGTCATTGGTCGCTGGTCAGGTTGCGTTGCGACCGCATGGGGGGGTCTTTGAACCTCGACTGCGATGCCGCAGGTGCGCGGCACTTGGAAGTGGGCCTGCCGGTTTATTCGGCGTAGACCACCTGGGTCAGTACCTCACCAACTTTGCCCAACACTTCGGGGTCGATGGCATCCATGTTGTCGCCATGGGTATGGTGATGCTGGAAGTAGCCCATCATTCTGGTGTCCAAGTGATAGTGCACAATGTTGGCAGAAGGAATGCCTGCCAATTGGCTCACAAATAAATTGTCATCGATGGTTTGTGGGGTGACGCGGTTGCGGAAGAGGTCGGCATGACCCAGCCGTCTGGCCGTAGACCACACCTTCTCTACCACTGCTGGGGCCAGCGCCACAGATGTTCCCTCGCGGTGGAAGACCGCTCCTTTCGCTCCCACCATGTCGAGCAGGATACCGTATTTGGCCCTGTAACCAGGAATGTGCGGCTTACGCGCCCAGTATTGAGAGCCCAGACACCAGTCGGTATAGTCGGCATCTCGGTTGGGCAGCCATTCAGGTTCCCCATAGTCTTCTGCATCAAAAAACGCGATGTCCACTCCGACCGATGGCAGTGAGTCAGACATGATGCGGGCCAATTCGAGCAAAACACCTACGCCAGAGGCCCCGTCGTTGGCCCCGTCAATGGGTTCTCCTGTGCGCACTGAGTCCTTGTCGGCATAGGGCCGGGTATCCCAATGTGCATAGAGCAGAATCCGACGTTTTTGCCGAGGGTTGAAGGCCCCAAAAATGTTCCGGATGTCCAATTTGGTGCCATCGTAAGCCGTCACCCTGGCCTCCTGAACCGATACGGTGGCTCCAAAAGACGTGAGTTGGTCAATCAGGTAGTCGCCGCATTGTTGGTGCCCAATGCTATTGGGTACACGGTGCCCAAAGGCCACCTGACGGGCTACAAAGGCATAAGCGCTGTCCGCAGAAAAAGACGGTGTGGCGACCAAGGTGGGCGCCTCGGGAATCGCTCGCGACGGGGCGCCCGAATCCGAATGGCTTTCGCCGCACGAAACCAGAACCAATGCGACGACAACCGCGGCGGTGACGGTCAGCCGGTCAATCAAACGTCCAGCTCGTGCCATCTTTTCCATCCTTGATGTTGACCCCCATGGCACTCAATCGGTCCCGAATCAGATCCGCTGTGGCCCAATCTTTCTTGGTTTTGGCTTCAGCACGAAGGGCGCAGAGCACTTCCATCAATCCATCTGAACGGTCTTCAGTGTTTGATGGCCCATCATTTTCTGAAGCCAGGCCCAAAATGTCATCGGCGAAGTCTGCAAACAGGGCCTGCAAGCCAGCGATACCGGCGGCATCAATCGACAGATGACCGGCCGCCACAGAGTTGATCGCCTTGACCGCATCGTAGAGGACGGCAATCAGCATGGGCGTATTGAAGTCGTCGTTCATCGCAGCATATGCACGGGTGCGCAAAGCGTCGACATCTGGCGGTCCATCCGTGCCATCCGAAGGCGCCAAGCTTTTGAGCAAGTCCCAGGCTGTCATCAGGCGTTCCAATCCTTTTTCGGCCGCCTGGAGGGCGGGATTAGAGAAGTCGAGCGTTCCTGCGTAGTGCCCCTGGAGCATAAAGAAGCGCACGGTCATGGGCGAATAGCCCTTCTCGAGCAATTTGTGGTTGCCGGTGATCAGTTCTTCGGGCGTAAATCCGTTGCCTTCAGATTTGGACATCTTGCGGCCATTCACGGTGAGCATATTGCCGTGAATCCAATATCGAACAGGCGATTCTGGACCGTGTGCGCCCTTGTTTTGGGCAATCTCACATTCGTGGTGAGGGAATTTGAGGTCCATGCCGCCGCCGTGAATGTCAAAGCTCTTGCCGAGGTATTTGGTGCTCATCACCGAGCATTCCAAGTGCCAGCCGGGAAATCCTTCGCTCCATGGCGAGGGCCAGTGCATCAGATGGCTGGAGTCGGCCTTTTTCCAAAGGGCGAAATCGAGGGGGTCGCGCTTTTCATCCTGTCCGTCTAACGCCCTGGATTGGTTTTGAAGCTCGTCGATTTTCCGGCCACTCAACGCACCGTAGTCGTGCGTCTCGGCGTACTTCCGGACATCAAAGTAGACGCTGCCGTTGGCCTCATAGGCGAACCCATTGTCGATGATGTTCTCGATCATTCCAATTTGCTCCACGATGTGGCCTGTGGCCGTAGGTTCAATGGAGGGCGGAAGGATGCGGAAAATGCGCATCACATCGTGAAAGTCATTCGTGTAGCGCTGCACCACTTCCATCGGCTCCAGATTTTCGAGCCTGGCTTTCTTGCCGATTTTGTCTTCACCGTCATCTGTGTCGCCAGTGAGGTGCCCCACATCTGTAATGTTGCGGACGTAGCGCACCTTGAAGCCCAGGTGCAACAAGTAGCGGTAGACGATGTCGAAAGTCAGAAACGTTCGAACGTTGCCGAGGTGCACATTGCTGTAAACAGTGGGCCCACAGACATACATCCCTACATAAGGCGGGTTGTACGGGGCAAAGCGTTCTTTTTCTCGGGAGAGAGAATTGCCAATGTGCAGCCCTTCAGCAAAGGGAGACAGCGGACGATCGGCAGGCGTTGAATGGGAATCCATATGGACCTAATTGAGTGGGGGTTCCGGGTGCGAATATCGCAAAGCAAAGACCGGCCCACACGCATTCGGTGGACCGGTCTTCTTGGTCAAGCGGGCCGGACGCACCGGCCAAGGCATCAAGCAGTATATCGGGTGCTCATTGGGCGCGCTGAACGATGCGGCCTGAGCGGTATGTTGTGCGGCTGAGAACGCGGCCTTCGCGGTCAAGACGGACGAGGTCGCCCTCTTCTTGACCGTCCCGAAGCTCTACGAGCATCTCAAGTTGGCCATTGTCATGGAAGTAGCGCTGCTGTCCTTGCGCAACCCCCATTTTGTCAAAGGTGAGCATTTGCTGAATGGTGCCATTGGGCCAAAAGCGGCGCAGGTGGCCTACGTTCACTCCTTGCTCCCACCGGCCTTCTTCGGTCAACAGGCCATCATCAGAGTACACTTTGTAGTCTCCGAATGGGGCGTCATCGTGATAGTGGATTTCTGATCGCAACGCGCCATTGGCATGGTACCGTTGCCACAATCCTTCTCTGCGGCCATCCACCAGATCGCCTTCTTCAAAAATGGCATCGGCTGGAAAATCTTCAAGTCCCGAGTCCATTCCAGTGATGACTACATGTTCAGGACTGGAAGGAGTTTGGGTAAATGGAGTGCCAATGTTGGCGTAACCACCAACGACGGGTGAGACCATCAAAGAAACCAGCAATAGGAACGAATCGAATTTCATGGGGCGTTCAGTTGTGACGCTCCCAATACGCGCAGCTTTCCTCCAAGGTTTCAGTTCGGAGAAAATTCAGGTCAAATACTTCAGTGTGGTGATGAGGGGGTCTGGACTTTCCTCGCCTCCATCATGGAGCTTACGAGGGCAGGCAGGCCAATTTTTGGAGCCCACCCCCAGTCCTCGCGGGCCATATCGTCATGGAGGGCGTCAGGCCAACTGGACGCGATGTTCTGCCTAAAGTCGGGGGCATACTCCACTTTGAACCCTGGAACGTGGCGGCGGATTTCAGCAAACAGTTCCTGTGGATTAAAGGACATCGCATTGATGTTGTAGGCTTCTGTGCACCGAAGCGATGCCCTGGGCGCCGAAAGAATTTGCAAAGCAGCCCCCACAGCATCGTCCATGTGCATCATGGGCAGCCGCTCCTCGGCTTTCAAGAAGCAGGTGTATGGGTCGGGACCATGGAGATGATCAAACACTTCTACGGCATAGTCCGTGGTCCCTCCTCCCGGAGGCGCCAAGGTGCCAATCAGACCAGGGTAGCGAACGCTGCGCACATCGACACCGCGGTGTTGGTGGTACCAAGAGCACCATTGTTCGCCCACATTTTTACTAATGCCATAAACCGTGCTGGGCAGTCGGTATGCTGACTGCGCGGCCACCACCCCTGAGCCGGGGCCAAAAACCGCAATCGAGCTGGGCCAAAAGACCTGCGCGATCCCGTCCATGCCAGCAGCGAGGTCCAATACGTGCAGCAGGCCTTTCATATTCAGGTCCCACGCCCATTGTGGATCCTGCTCGCCACGGGCACTCAATGCGGCGGCGAGGTGGTACACATGGGTCACATTGTACGCACCAAACACTGCAGAAAGAGCAGCTTGGTCGCGGACATCTACAGTTTCGAAAGGCAGCTCGAGCAGTGCAGGGTAAGTCGGTGCTTGAATGTCGAGTAGCAATACACGCTCCCCGGCATGGTGCAAGGCCACCGCCAATTCGGTTCCGAGCTGTCCCGCGGCACCAATGATGCAATGCATGTCCTGAGGCATGGAGCAAATATGGGGAGGATGTAGCTTGCAATGCGAACCGGTGTAAACGGGGACCCACGACATGGAATTCGACTACGAACTGCCCGAAAACCGGATTGCCAAGCATCCTCCAGCCCGGCGCGAGGATGCCAGGTTGTTGCATTTGAACCGACAAGGCCTTTGGGAGGACCGCGACATTGTCCATTTGCCCTCGCTGATTCCTGCTGATGGTCAGCTTTGGGTCAATGAGACCCGCGTCTTGCATGCCAGGCTGATGGCGGTCAAGCCCACAGGGGGCGCCCTTGAATTGCTCTTGCTGGAGCCTGCCGACGAGCCTGTTGAGCAGGCGCTGACTGCATCATCTCCCGTGGTATGGAATGCCTTGGTGGGTGGCGCTAAAAAATGGAAGTCGGGTGCCTTGTCTGTTCCCGATAGTGGGGTAGGCTTATCTGTGGAGCGAGAAGGCCCGTCCCTTCGGTTCTCGTGGGACGGCCCAGAGGACTTCGGAACGGTCTTGGATCGCTTGGGGCGCATTCCCTTGCCGCCCTACATGCGCAGGGCAGCGTCTTCCGAAGACGCGGAACGGTATCAAACGGTCTTTGCCCGGCTGCCTGGCAGCGTTGCAGCGCCAACTGCAGGTTTACACCTGACCCAAGATATGCTGGCCCAGCTTGAGCAGCAGAACATCCGATGTGGTAAGGTGACCTTGCACGTGGGTGTGGGCACTTTCAAGCCGCTTGATGGAGATCCAAAGGGCCATGTGATGCATGGAGAGCGTTGCATCGTGACACCTTCAGAACTCCGCTTGCTCGCATCAGGGTCGGAAATCACCGCAGTCGGTACGACCACCTTGCGGACTTTGGAGAGCCTGTTTTGGCTCGCATGTCGTTGGCGGGAGCAGGGTGTGGGGCCAGAAGTCGAGGTACAGCAATGGGTACACAAAGAGGTGCGAGATCCATTCTCCTCTTTCTCCGAAGCCATGGCGTGGCTTGCTGAACGGCGCACTGATGCCAACGCGGACATTGAATTCGTCACCCGTTTGATGATTGTCCCCGGATATCGTGTCCGTTCTGCCCAGCGTTTGCTGACCAATTTTCACATGCCCAAAAGCACCTTGTTGTGCATCGTTGAGGCCATGGTGGGACCCGTTTGGCGGGAAGCCTATGCCCACGCTGTGGCGTCCGAATACCGCTTTCTCAGTTACGGAGACGCCTGTCTGTTGGAGCGTCGGTAGGGACACTTCAACGGACAGGCGTCCCAGTCTTTGGAGGGCGATTGATCAGCTGCCCTGGCGGAGATCGTCGATGTCTGCCTTCTCAATGATGGCATTGGACAAGCGGACTGGAGCACCACTGCTGATGGGCTGGTTTCGGAAATAGGTGCGCTCATTCAGGTTCTTCACCTCAGTGGTGAATTGTCCAGAGGCCTCCACAGGGTTGCGGGTCGTGGGCATGATGACCCAAACACCGTTTTGTCCTTCGATAGGAGCACTCACTTCATTCATTGCCAATGCCAGTGCGGCACCAACCACCTTGGGCTCAGGAGCACTTCCTGAACCGCTGATGGTGGGGTTCTTCAAGTTGCTACCATTGCTGGTTCCAACAGTCTCTCCGGTCTTCTCGGCAATTTCTTCCAATGTGCTCCCGGTCATCAGGTCGAGGTACATCTCGGCCTTCTTCTGCTTCAAGGCACCGGCGCGCATGGCGTCCTCCACATTTTCGAATGGAGGCTCTCCCTCTTCCTTGATGTTGACCAAACAGGCAATGATGTAGTTGCCGTCAATCTGGAAGGGATTAGAAACGTCGCCTGCTTCGGCACCGTATGCCCAACCCACCACTTCGGCACCGTTCGGTAAGCCGGTGATGGCCGCTGTTCCAGCTTGGACGTCACGGGCTTGCACAATGGCATATCCCATGGTGTCTGCGGCATTGCGGAACGCTTCGAGATCGCCGTATTCGATGGCGAAATTCATGGCGGTCTCTTTAGCACCGGACGCTGTCAACGTCGAGATTTCAACCTCGCGCTCAACGCGCTGCACCGTAATGGCGTCGGATGTCCACTGCTGGTCCAAAACTTCGATGAGGTGCAGGCCGTAGTTGGTTTCGGCGGTGCCGATGGAACCGACTTTCTTGTCGAAACAGAAGTCTTCAAACGGCTTCACCATGCGTCCCCTCCGGAACTCGTACTCGCCACCAGTCGCTTTTGATCCGGGGTCCTCACTGTGCTTGTTGACCAAATCTGCGAACGCATCACCAGCACGCAAGCGGCGCTTGAGCGAATCCGCACGGGCTTCCAAAACAGCGAGTTGTGCGGCATCCTTAATGTCCGCAGTCTTCAGGAGGATGTGGCGGCACTTGACCGAGCTGTCAGCGACAGCATCCTTCGAGATGACTTTGTCCAAACGAATGTTCGTTCCTTCAAAGTAGGGCCCGACGACATCTCCAACGGAGGCGGCCTCCAGGTTTGCGGCTTGGCTTTCCTGGTCGAGGGCTGGACCGATGATCTCCAAACGGCTGGTTTCAGCCAAAAGGTTGTTCTCCGCGAGGAACGCATCATCGTCCGTAGCAGCAGACCAAGTGCCTTTGAGTTCGGTCATGCCGGACTGGGCATTTTGACGGTCGTCAAAACTCGCCGTCAATGGAATGCGGATGTATTCGATGTCGCGGCCAGCACGCTGTGCATACTGCGCATCCGATTTGTGGTCACGGTAGAACGCCTTGGCATCCGCATCGGTGACGGTAACATCACCGTCAGGAATGGAGCTGTAACGCTTGAGCACGTATCGGAAGTCAACTTTTTCTTGGTTGCCCAAGAACTCCCGTTTGCCCTCCAAAGAATTGGCCGCGAGTCCAGCGCGCACCATGCCGTCAAACTTCTCGCGCATCCGCTTTTGCGTGATCACGCGGGCATAGCCAGCATAGTTGGCCTTACCGGCAGGGTCCGAATACATTGTGCTGAAGGTCTGCTTCCAGTTTTGCTTCTGCTCTTCGGTCACCTGGCCTCCGTAGAACGTGCGGGATACCCATGGAGAAACATAATCTCCGTAGCGGATATCATCGAACTCCTCTTTGGTCAATCCGAGGCCGAGGGCATCGAAGTTGTCACCGTAGAGGCGCTCAATCACGATGTCACCCCAGACTTCATTCTGGGCAGCCTTGTCGTCCGTATAGTTGAACAAGCTGTTCCTCTCTTGAACCCGGGTGCGGTATTCGAGGAATGAGATGTCATCTCCGTTGATGGTACCGGCGGATTGGGTGCCGGGATTGTTACCGAGCATGGCGATAACAGCGTCATACGGGACGAGGAAACTTAACATGCCCAAACCAATAATGGTGAGGAGCAGAGTTTGGCGGTTGCGGATGCTTTCGATCATGCCCATTTTGGCAGGATTTTATGTGGATTGCAAAGATACGTATCGCTTGCGGTACAGCGTCAGCCCTCTTCGACCTCTTTTGTCAAGAGTTCTAATAAGACAATCCGCGCCCCATCGACGCGGGTAATCAGCACTGAAAAACCATCGAATTCCAGGCGGTCTCCTTCTTCCGGAATTTCTTCTGTGAGATCGAGCACCATTCCGCCGAGCGTTTCATACGCCTCGTTTTCAGGGAGATGCAAGTCGAATCGCTCGTTGATGTCGTCCACCTCATGCCGGGCGGAGAAGCGGTAATGACCTGGTCCCAACTCCATTTCAATCAGGGCTTCAGTGTCGTGTTCGTCTTCGATGTTGCCGATCAACTCCTCTACAATGTCCTCCATGGTGAGGATTCCTGACGTCCCACCGTACTCATCTACGACGACGGCGAGGTGGCGTTTTCGGCGAATAAACTCTGCGAGGATGTCTTGGGCCCCCATGGGCTCCGGTACAATGATTGTCGGGTGCAGAAAGCGAGCCACCCCTGCGGTTTCGGATGCACCGCCCTCGGCGGCCCTGCGCAAGAGGTCTTTAGAGTGCACGTAACCGATCACGTGGTCGATGGTGTCTCTGTAAATGACCACCTTGCTCAATCCTGTATCGGTGAAACAGCGGTCCAACTCCTCCATAGAGGCAGAGACGTCGAGGGCCACAATCTCATTGCGGGGAACCAAACAGTCCCTGGCTTTGAGGTTGGAAAAGTCCATGGCGTTCTGCAGGATTTGCAATTCGTTGTCCAAAGAGGAATCGTCCTCGTCGACCATGCGCTCGTTGAGGCCGCGCACAAAGTCATCCAAATCGACAGCGCTCAAGCCGTCTGCCTGGTCTTCATTGGTTTGTTTGCCCAAGAACAAACGGCTCAAGGCGAGCACAATCATGGCCAATGGCCACAACAGATAAAACACCGCGACCAAAGGCAGCGAGAAGAACCGCAACCACCGGTTCGGTGCGCCATGAAAAAAACTCTTCGGCAAAAACTCCGCGGTCACAAGGACCACCAGGGTGGCAATGGCGGTCTGGGTAGCGAGCGCAGACATCGGGCTGCTGGCCGATTCCCAGTCGGGGACCCCAAAGAGCATTTTCGCGATGAGCGCTCCGGATTCCAGTCCGAAAATCACCAAGGCGAGGTTGTTTCCAACCAGCATGGAGGCGATAAACCGTTCAGGGTGCCTCAGCAGATGTTCGACCAATCGGCCGGCCCACCCTCCTTGGTTTCGGTCGAGTTCTGCTTGGAGTCGGTTCGCAGAAACAAAGGCAATCTCCATGCCCGAAAAAAAAGCAGAGGCCAACAAGGCCGCTACCAGGATATATAGCGAGGGGTCGGTGTCCATGGATCAGACAGGTCTTGACAAGTTAAGACCTAAGGGCCTTTGCACGTTTCGGATGACCATTCAGTCCGGAAGGGGTTCGTTTTCTGCTTGCGCGAAAATCTTTTTGCGCATGGCCCGCCGTGTCAAGTACCAAGCACCGGCGATGCCCGGAAAAATGAGCGAAGTCTTGCCTGTTTCCCAACCTTTGTCGAAGAGGTGATACGCCGCCGCGAATAATGCGATGAGGGCAATCACACCCCACAATCGTTCGGCGATAAGGTGAACTTTTTGGTGCATCAGGAGGTGCGGGTTGTATCGACAATAAAGGTGCCTGTGGGCTCCAGGATTTGGTACCGCTGGAAGCGTGCATCTGATTCAAGTCCGCGCCCATAAAGCGTTCCTTGTGGCGTGCGGACTTCGACAGGTGCTGTGGTATGAACGCGGTCGCTGTCGGCACTCCAAAACAGCAGTTCCGTGAACAGTGTGTCCCCTTCGGACCCTCTCAAGACCACGTCTCCATGCGCTTCGAGAAATCGGGTTTCCTCTTCAAATACGCCGCGGTCCGCAGCGAGCATGGCATCGGTTGCACCTTGCCCGTCCAAAACTTCGAGGGTAAAACCACCAGTGACCTGCCAAACAGGCGGCTCTTCTGCTGAGCGAATCATATGAGCAGCACCCAAACGGTGGGTCAGTTTTCCATCATCGCTGTACTCGAGTGATGCTCCGCTCAGCACTTGGGACGGGCCGCCCAAAGTCTCGAACTCGGCGACCATATTCAAATCGTTGCTACAGCCCGTGCCGCAACAGGTGAGAACAGCCAGCGCAGAGACCAATCGAGGGCGCGAAAACATCAGGGTTTCCGGGCCTTCGTGGTTTCTCCGATGCACTTCACGGTGATCTCCTTGCCTTCGTTGATGCCGTAAGTAAAGAGGTCATCAACGGTCGGGTATGACTTCCTGACCTGTGAGATTTTGGTGTTGGCTTTCGAAGCGACGTTGCTGTCGATGGCCTTGGCGCGCTCGTAGTAGTCGGCGGCCAACCAGTACACCTCACGGCCTTGCAAGGGACTGTCTGCACAGGAGCTGAACATGGATGCAATCGCATCTCCGAGCAAGAGGTAGGGCTCGCCGTTTCCAGGGTCGGCCTTGGCCGCCTGACGGGCGTAGCGCATGCACTTCGTCACCTGTCCAGCGTTCTTGGCCACCTGTCCGGCCTTCATCAAGTTGCGGGCACGCTTGGGGCAGTCTGTGCAAAGCTCAACCGACTCTTCGAAATAAGGCAGCGCACCTTTGTAGTCGCCCTTTTTGGAAAGCTGGATGCCAATGGAATAGGCCGCATCAGCATTCTTATCCACGGCGTAAACGGCTTCTGCTACGGGCAAGAAGATGTCATTGTCTGTGCAGCCTTTCTCGTTGAGCAGGCGCAATGTTTTCTTTTTAATGTCAATGTCTTCGGGCGCGGCCTCCATCTTTTTGGTCAAAACGGGCACCATGTCCTCGCACTTAGCGACCTGAATAAAGATCTCGTCGAGGTTCTTCTGGGTGGTGCTGTACTTCGCAGCCTTGGCACTGTCGGCCGCCGCCACTTCCCGCTGTCGTCCGGCCTCGATGAAGTCGCTCAGGCGCAAGTATTCATTGAGCAAATCACCGATGGCCACTTCCTTGGCTTCGGCACCTTCTGCACCGTTCAAGGCCTCCACCAACAAGGCGTAGTATCCGTTCAAAACGGCCGCATCTGAACGGCCCTCCAGACAATCGATCGCCTCCTCAAACATGGGGCGGGCCTCCGCAGCGGCGCGCTTGTTTAAACTGGTCCAGTCCATGGCTTTTCGCGCGAGTACCTGACATCCGTTATCGGGCTTTTTGGTTGTCGCGGGGAAATGTTGGATGCGCAGGTCATAAAAGATGAAGATGCTGTCGCGCAGGGCGATGGCGCGCGTGTTGTCTTTGGCCTTGATGGCCGCTTTCATTTGGCGCTTCAAAAGGTTGACGCCCCGGGTGTACATATTCTGTGACACCTTGGGAGGACAGACCTGGCACGTTTTGATCCAAAACGGGTAGGCGTCATCGTAATTCTTTTGCTTGTAGTAGGTGTCGTACAAACTCAAGTTTTCCTTGCAGGCCGCTTGCTGCTCAGGAGTATCGCCATACTTGCTGTCGTCCTGGCACTGGGCTGCAGGAGCCAAAATCAACAGGAAGGTGGCAAAAAGACTGCCGGTGAGGAGGATGTTCTTGGTCATGTGATGGACGTCTGCGTTCTCTACAATCAAGGACCGGGCCAAAAAGTGATCAGCTCGGTTTTAAGGACGGCTAAAATAGCCGAAGCCAGCATTGTGGGCTTCAGGATGTCCTTAATCGTAACGGCGGGGAACCAGCCATTGGTTTTTAAAGAAGGGATGAAGGGTGAATCCAAAGAGTGCACTGACCCCTTTTTCGATGAGGGGGCTGGAGTCTCCGGCCGTTGTATTGTTCCAAGAAATGGCCGCATTGATGCTGGAACCAGATCGCGATCCGAGCATGGGCAATGACCAACCGAGGCTCCAAGCTTGAGTTTGAATGGCACCTTGATTGATCAATAGATACCCACTTTGCTGGCAGTACCCTGCACTGTAGGTCATCCGTTCCCACCCGCTCCGGGCATCATCCATGGAACGGGGAGTAAATGAGGCGCCTGCAGAAAAACCGGCATCGTCCTGCCAGGAGACTCCAGGGTCAAGGGAGGCATTGGATACCTTGGACCAACGTGCTTGACGCCATTCAATGCCTGCCCGCAAACGGGCTCCAGATTTGCTGTTCAACTCCCAATCTGCACCCAACGAGAGCTCCATGGGGAGGTTCAAAGTGAAAGTTTCTTCTGTGGCGTGCACGGAGTCTACTTCAATAGGGCCTGTAGAAAGGGCCTGCCAGGAGGCCCATCGCGTTGCACGATTCATGTTGTGGTTTCTCCCAATTTGGGCGATGGCACCAATGCGCAGCAATGAACTAGACACCAATTTCCTGTCCTTGTTAAACTGTGCCGTGAGGAGTTGTTCACGGACCAGCCCCACAGTAAACCCAGCGCTTCTGTGAATCTCATCTGTTTGAACGCGGGTGTCTATGAAGATGGGGTTGGCAATGTCGATGGTCCGAGACCGGGTCAAGCCTCCAAACACTTGTTCAAACCGACCGCCCAAAGCTGTCCCGCTGGTGATGATGCGCACGCTGTCGGTGACCTCGCCATCGGAGTCTTTGAATTTTCGCCAGGCCTGACCTTCCCAGCGGTGCGCCAGGCCCACATAGGCTTCAGAGAGTCCGCCCGACCCAAAGTAGCGGATCTGGTATTCATCCGTCACGTCGTTTTCCAAGATCTGGCTCACGTTGTAGCCGGCCTGAGAACGCGGCTGAACACCAAAAGTGAAGGCCGTTTTACCTCCGGCGCGCTTCAAAGCAAACGCCACTTGGGTCAACCCTCCCAATTCGCCCTGGGTCGTGGAGTCCCCTTCCATAATGCGCTCCGAACGAACCTCAAGGCCGCCTGAAAAAGTGGTGCGCGTCAAAAAGGCTGCCGCAGCGGGGTTCATGGTGTTGAGGTGGCTTCGGTCGGTCCATGCTGCGCCCATTTGGCCCATGCCCATCTGGGCAATGCTGGCGCCGGACTGCAATTTCCCCAGTCCAAATCTTGAATATGGAGAGTAGGTAGACTGGCCCAATGCCATGCCGGAATTCCAGAACATCAAGGCCAGCACTGTGGCAAGCGAGAGGGTGCGGAAAGGGGGGATTTGTGTCATGGGTTTCGCTCGTTGAGCAGGGTAGCACATCCTTGGAGGACCAAATTTGGGTCTGCGAAAGTCCGCCATCCCCCTACACCATCAAAATGGTGAGCATCTCCTCCGGTGATGATGACCTGTGCGCAGGGATCCAGGGCCTTGAATTCTCGGGCAATGGCTTCGGTAGATTTTTGTGCGGCAAAAGGAATACCGGCTGCCAAAGCGTGCAAAGTATTGGTCCCGAGTGCACCATTGGCCTCGGTAGCACTGGGCCAAACTTGTGCAGCGTCTGGTTCAAGTTCTGGAAGGCCAGCATGCTTCATGGCGGCAGCTTGCAAACGGAGACCAGGGAGAATGGCGCCGCCTCGCCACATTCCCGGTGAAAGCAAATCAATGGTAATGCAGGTGCCGGCATCGATGATCACAAAGCTGCCTCCGGGATCTTTACGCTGACAAGCCACCGCCGCGGCGATGCGGTCGCTGCCGGGTCGGCCACTGGTATAGCCCAATTCGAATCCCGTGCCTTGAAAAGGATCGAGGACGTTCCAAGTCAGGGCCGCAGGGGACAGTGCCTCAGATATGATCTGTCGCCAATCGAAGGGTGCCGCGGGTGGGTCATGTCGGTTTAATACATGCAAGGAAAGACCGTCTTGGACCTCTTCCATCCAAGGGGCTGCAGCAAGCAAGGCTTTGCGGACTGACCTCTCCTGAAGCACGCTCCAGGAGATGTGGTGGACCGATTGTAATTGGCCTTTTGAGGCCCGTGCGAATTTGAGGCGGGTCCCTCCGGGATCGAGAACCAAATTCACCGCCAGTCGAGGTTTGCCATGAGGTGCTCCACATCGGCATTTAACCGCGCAGTAACGGGCGCCAAAGAGTCGCCATTGGGACGGACTTCGAAGTACAAGGCACCGCGCAAAAATTGATCCTTGCCATTGGTGCAGAGGAATTGAAGCGGACTGGCAGCGTTGCCCGCTATGCGCCAGGTGATGGCGACTCCTCCCTGCTCGTATTCGCGTTTTCGGACTTCAATGGCATCGGCTTTGATTTCGTGCTCATAGGCGAGTTTGAACGCGTCCTCCATCACGGGCTCTAGGGCCACGTCTCCTCCGTAAGTGCAGTGTATGCGCGCATTGTAGCGCGGGTAAACGAGGTTAAACCAGCAGCTGTCCGGGGCATACTCTTGAACGGTCTCCACTTTGGCGGTGCCGGCAATATCTAAGGTCAACGGGCATGCGAGTTCCACCGTCCTATATGTCGTGTCGTGGAGGGCAATCCGATAATAACCTGCTGGGCGCGGCACGGGAGGAGGGGTGCTACAACCTGATCCAAAAGCGAGGCTGGCGGCCAGCAGTACCATGGCGCTGCCCATGCCGCCCGAGCGCAATGGAGTGCTATTGGGGTTGGGTTTAGAGGCCAAACCTTTGTTTAAAACGACTTTGACTTGCAGTACCCGCCGGCGGTCAGCGGCCTCGGTCACCAGTTGGATGCCTTCGAAGGTGACAGATTCACCTGGTTTTGGAAGGCGGGCCAATTGCTCTACCAAAAACCCGCCGAGGGTATCGCTTTCGCCTTTGGCGGTTTCAAACGCAGCCCCGTCTATTTCCAGTATGCGATAGACATCGACCAAGGCGGTTTTACCCTGGAAGACTACGGTGTGCTCGTCGATGCGCGAGTACAGCACGTCTTCATCATCGAATTCGTCAGAAATCTCTCCTACAATCTCTTCGATCACGTCTTCCAAGGTGACGATGCCGCTGGTTCCTCCATATTCATCCACGACCACCGCGAGGTGGACTTTCATGCTTTGGAAGTCCCGCAAAAGGTCATCGATCATGCGGTTTTCGGGGACAAAAAAGGGCGAACGCAGCAGGGTCGTCCAGTCAAATTCCTCTTCGTTTCTGTGGGGCAACAAGTCCTTGGCATACAGAATGCCTTTGACCTCATCCAGTCCGTCTCCGTGGATTGGAACCCGGCTAAACCCCGACTCAGAGATCATCAATTTGAGGTCGGACCAGGGCAAGTCGTGCGCAAACATGGTCACGTCCGTCCTGGGGCGCATGATTTGTTTGACATCCTTGGATCCAAAGTTCACGATACCACTGAGGATGCGGTTTTCCTCGTCTGAGCGGTCGGCGGAGTCGGTAACATTGACGGCGTGCTCCAAATCCTCTACCGAGAGTTCAACGGAAGTCCCAGATGACGTCGTGAGCCACCCGGCCATGGCATTCAAAGGCTGCCAAATGGGCCTCAAAATTCCTTTGGACCAAGAGAGCACGCGGACCATGCGTCGGGCCAGCGTTAACGGGTGGCGGTTGGCGTAAACCTTGGGCAGGACTTCGCCGAATAGCACGATCAAAAAGGTCACGCCAAATACGTGCAGCACGGTTCCAATGATCGGGGGGAGTGCCACAAGCCAATGTTGCATCAACACCGTCGACAACAGGATGATCACAATGTTCACCGTGTTGTTGAGCACGAGAATGGTGGCCAAAAGCTGTCGGGCACCGCGCTCGGCGTCCGGAGTGTTTAAGAGATCAAACACCATTTTTGAAGGGACATCCTCGGCCTCTTCGAGTGCTTGTCTGTCTTGAGGTGTCAGGGAGAAAAACGCGATCTCACTGCCAGAAATAAATGCACTGGCGACCAACAGAAGCAGCGAACCAATCGCTACAATCCAAAGGTGGATGCCCATCAGGTTCTCCATGATTCAGAAGGGCAGGGAGGAGGCGTCCATGTGGAATGGGCCTGGCTTTTGCTCGGCCGGCTCTCCTTCCTCGGCGCCGGGTTCAGCCTCGGAGAATCCTCTGGGTGAGAGCATTTCCATTCTGTCGGCAACCACCTCAGTAGAGCGGTGTTCTGTGCCGTTGGCGTCTTGCCAAGTGCGTGTACGAAGACGGCCTTCGATGTAGACTTTCTGGCCTTTGGTCAGGTAGCGGTCAGCCACTTCGGCCAGTTCTCGCCAGAGTACCACCTGGTGCCATTCTGTGCGTTCGTGGGTTTTCCCGGCGTTGTCCTTGTACCGCTCAGACGTCGCCAAAGAAAGCTTGCACATGGCTTGTCCACTTTCAAGCCAGCGCAAAGCAGGAGGCTTGCCGAGGTGGCCAATGAGCATGACTTTGTTCAATCCGGGCATGGGTGCAAAGTACCGAAGGCGCTGCGAGTGGCGTTTTAGAAAAGCCTCAATTCTTCACAATCCAGGCCCTCAACTCTGGAAGTACCTTGTCTATGAGTCTGGGCCAATTGGCCTCTCCGCTTTCTACATCGACCCAACGGCCCCCTGTTTTTGGGGGAGAAAAGTGGGGTTCGATACTGAACCAGGCCGTCATTCTCCGGTGTGTGAGGATGTGTTTTACAGGGCCAAACATCTGGCGTTCAGGGCTTTGATTTCCAAACAGCCCGATATTGATGTCTGCTTCTTCTCCCAATCGTTGTGGCGTCATCCTACAAGGGAAAGCTTCCAGCTGAGACCAGATGCCCGAATCTGGTCGGCGCTCAACCCACCATTGAAGTGGGCCATTTTGTTCTTTTCGCAGCGCAATTGAAAAGCCGACCTCAACAGGAAGCGCGGCCTTTTTGGGCTGCTTGACAGGACGTTGAAGTACAGTGTTTCTTTCATAAGCGAGACAGCCGTCGGACAAGGGACATTCTCCGCAAAGCGGGCTCCGGGGCGCGCAAACCAATGCGCCGAGTTCCATCCATGCTTGGTTGGAGCTGCCGGGATCTGTAGCGTCCAGCAACAGATCGCAAGCTTCTTGCACAGATTTTTTGCCCTCTTTGCGGTCAACGGCATGTTCGATGTCAAACAGTCTGGACATCACGCGCTGGACATTGCCATCCACAACGGCTACAGGCTCTCCATAGCAAATGCTCGAAATCGCTGCGGCGGTGTAAGGACCAATTCCGGGTAATGCGGCCCACTCTGTGGCATTTTTGGGCAATTCGCCCCCGTTTTCATTCACGATGATTTGGGCCGCTTTCTGCAAATTTCTGGCCCGACTGTAATAGCCCAGCCCCTTCCAAAGGGCCATGACTTGATCGGTTTTGGCCGCAGCAAGATCTTGCACGGTTGGAAATGCGGCCATAAACCGTTCCCAATACGCGGTGCCTTGGTCCACACGGGTTTGTTGCAGAATAACTTCTGAAAGCCACGTGGGATATGGGTTTGGGTTGGATCTCCAAGGCAAAGTTCTGGCGTTTTGGCCGTACCAATGGAGCAGTTTTGAGGTCAGAAGATGGGGCGTCGTCAAGCGGAAAGATTTATCGTTGGCAAGATGGGGTCATGAGGTCTCCCATCCATGTCCTATTTTTGCCGGCCCAATGAGTGGATTTTCAAATCATTGAATCTCATAATCATCCAGCAAGGTGACTGACAACAAGATGACAAAGGCGGATCTCGTAAGCCGCATTTCTGACAAAACAGGAATTGAACGCCAAGACGTCCAAGTGACGGTAGAGGCATTTATGGAATCAGTAAGGGACTCCCTGGAGAATGGACACAATGTCTACCTCCGCGGTTTTGGCAGCTTCGTGATCAAGCGACGCGCCAAGAAGACCGGCCGGGACATCCTGAAGAACAAAACCATCGAGATTCCTGCCCATAACATTCCTTCATTTAAGCCTGCAAAGAGCTTTATGGAGAACGTAAAGACGAAAGTGTCGGCCAGCTGACACCTCCTATCCATGTCAAACGCGCCGTCAAATAACAGCACCATGCCCCTGATTATAGGAGGGTTATGCGTTCTGTTGGCGGTGTTGGTTTGGCAAGTGGTTCCCCGTTCCCCGGAGGCTTATTCTGACGATCCAATCCCAACATCGTTGGAGGAGGGCATCGAACAGGACCCCGTGCAGGCTGCCATTGACCAAGTAAACGGCCCGAATCCGATGGCTGGAATCTTGGCATTGAAAGCCCTGGCTGAGGCGGAACCACCCAATGTGGATGCTGTGATCGAACTCGGTCGCTTCAGCATTCAATCCGGACAGTTCGACAAAGCCCGAGAGCGCTTTGTGCAGGCCATTGAGCTTGCTCCCGAACGTTCCGAACCTCTGATCCAGCTCGGCATGCTGGAATTGGACGGCGATTCTCCCGCCGATGCCCTGATCCATTTCGAGCGAGCGCTCGTCGTGGACAGCGCTGCACACAATGCTTGGTTCTTCCAAGCCCAATGCCACGAGCGCCTGGGAAATCCGGGCTTGGCGCTCGCCAGTTACAAGCGGTTTTTACCGCTATCCCCGGATACTGTAATCGAGGAAGCAGTTTCCCAGCGAATCCTCCTCCTCGAACAAAATTTAACGAACTCCTAAACCCCCCTTCCCATGCCTAGTGGAAAGAAGCGCAAGCGCCATAAGATGGCCGTGCACAAGAAGAAAAAGCGTCTACGTAAGAACCGTCACAAGAAGAAGAAGTGACCTAACGGATGGTGGGATTGGAAGCCTTTCCGCTTCGCAGACCACCATCAGTCATTTACTGACGCGTGAACATAGAACTGGTCATCAACAAGACCAAGTCCGGGTTGCGTATTGCCATGTTAGAAGACGGCCATTTGGTCGAGCTTCACGAGGACAAAGGCAACCAGGAATATGCGGTCGGGGACATTTACCTCGGCCGGGTCAAGAAGGTGCTGCCCAGTCTCAACGCTGGATTCGTGGACATTGGTCATCCAAAGGATGCCTTTCTCCACTATCTCGACTTGGGTCCGCAGTACCGAAGTTTTAAAAAATATGCCCAACGTTCCGTCAAAGGGACGCAGCAGAGCGGTGACCTCACCAACTTTAAGTTGGAGTCGGAAATCGACAAAAAGGGCAATATGAAAGACGTGGTCTCCGCAAGCCAAAATGTGCTTGTGCAGGTCGCGAAAGAGGCTATATCTACCAAGGGACCGAGGCTTACAGCCGAGGTGACATTGGCAGGAAGGTACCTCGTGCTGGTCCCGTTCTCGAGCAAGATCAGCATCAGTCAACGCATCCAGAAGGAAAGCGAACGCAAGCGCCTCAGGGTATTGCTGCAGAGCATCCGTCCGGAGAACTGCGGGATCATCGTACGAACTGTAGCCCAGGAAAAGGGAGCCGCAGATCTGCATTCGGATCTCGAAGAATTGAGCCAACGTTGGAAGGAGTTGCACTCCAACCTGCGGAACGCTAAACCCAGACAACGCGTCTTGGGCGAAATCAACAAGACCAGCTCCCTTTTGAGGGATCTGCTCACTGCTGATTTTTCTCAAATCCTGGTCAACGACACGGAGGTGGCGAATGAAGTGAGGGAATTCCTCGCGGGCATTGCACCAGACAAAGTTGACATTGTCAAGGAATCGAAGGCCAAGGATGTCTTCGATGACCGGGGCGTGCACCGCATGATCAAGGCGAGCTTCGGCCGTCAGGTGAACTTGCGGAGTGGCGCTTACTTGATTGTTGAGCATACCGAGGCCATGCACGTCATTGACGTGAACTCGGGAGGAAGAAAGGCGGGTGCGACCTCTCAGGAGGAAAACGCCATAGCCACCAACCTCGAATGTTCCACTGAAATTGCCCGCTTGCTGCGCTTGCGCGACATGGGAGGCATCATTTGTGTTGATTTCATCGACATGGGTGAGACGGCCAACCGCCGGCAATTGACCGAGGCCCTGCGCAAGTCCATGAAGCCGGACAAGGCCAAGCACAATGTGCTGGCGCCAAGCAGGTTTGGTGTTGTCGAGATCACGCGTCAGCGCGTGCGTCCCGTCACGGACATCAAAACCGCCGAAGTGTGTCCTTCCTGCAATGGAACGGGCAAGGTGACGGCCAGTATTTTGGTGACCGACGGCATTGAGGCAGCCCTTCAGGCCGCCGCTGACCGTGGAATGGGTGAGACCACCTTGATTTTGCACCCGATGGTGGAGTCATACATCACCAAAGGGTTCTGGAACAACCAGCTGAAATCGTGGAAGAAGTCCTATGGGATGAAAATCCACGTCGAAGCCAACTCTTCGATGGAGTTGCTCGAGCATCACCTCTACGACGCAAACGGAGAGGAGATCGCGCTTTAATTATTGCGGACGGGGCGGTATTTCCTTTGGATAAGCCAGGAAATGCCGCTCCACCGTCATACTCAGCGCACTCAGGTTAAGGTGGTCAGAGGCCGCCGCCACGTCCTGAATAGAACCGTCCTTGTACAACATGCTAATGCCGTTGGATGCGGTGGAGTAAGCGCGGTTGTCAATCCGATCGTGCAGGACAAAGTAGGAGGCTTCCTCCATGCCAATGTTGAACGCCGCACTCACGGTTTTCAGGCGTTCCTCGATGTCATTTTGGTCGAAGGGCTGGTCGCGCAGTTCAATTTTGAATAAACGCCGATCCAGCAGCCGCTGGCACAGGTTTGAAAGCACCACATCCTCATGGTGTTGCCAAGCTTTGATACAACACATCACATCGTTGTCGTCGATGGAACAAAACCCAGCCAATACTTCTGGGTCCGCAATGAAACGGGCCCGATCCAAGTCTTCGTTGAGAAAGGGGGCAAGGGCAGGGGTGGCCCAAACCTCGGTGCCACGACGGGCAATTTCTCCAGCCCGCTCCAAAATGCGCATCATCATCCACTCGGCGGAAAGAACAGTCTTGTGCAGGTATACCTGCCAATACATGAGGCGGCGAGAAATGATGAATTTCTCAATGGAGTAAATGCCTTTCTCTTCGACCACGAGGCGCCCTTCGTGCACGTTGAGCATGCGAATGATGCGTTCGGAACTGATGTGGCCTTCCGTAACACCCGTGAAAAAACTGTCCCTTCTGAGGTAGTCCATCCGGTCCATGTCGAGTTGACTGGAGACCAAGTCGTGCAGAAATCCTTTGGGATGGTGGTCGTTGAAGATCTCGATGGCGACATCGAGCATGCCATTAAAATGCGCATTTAAGGCATTCATGATGAGCGTACTGATTTCCTCATGATTCACCCCGCGGACGATGGTGTGCTCGAGGGCATGACTGAATGGACCGTGCCCCACATCATGCAATAGAATGGCCAAACAGGCTCCGCGGTATTCTTCCTCGGTGATGATGACCCCCTTTTCGCGCAGCGAATCCAACGCCTCTTGCATGAGGTGCAGCGCGCCTACAGCGTGGTGAAAACGGTTGTGCACCGCTCCGGGATAGACCAAGTGGCTTAAGCCGAGTTGGCTGATTCTACGCAGCCGCTGGACCCACGGGTGGTCCAAGACTTGGGTGAAGTCGGCGTGGCGCAATTGGATGAACCCGTAGACCGGGTCATTGAGCAGCTTAGGTCGTGCAGCCATACCCGAAATTTGGTGTCTTTCTTTGCATTGGCACCACCCTCACAAAATAATTGCGAGCAAAGGCCATTGAACCATTTATGACGCGCACTCCACACATCCTTTGGGCAGACGACGAAATCGACCTGTTGAAACCCCATATCATCTTCTTGCAAGCCAAGGGATACGAAGTCACGGGATTCACCGACGGCGCGGCATTGCTCGATGCTTTGGAAGGCGAGCGGATTGTAGACGTGGTGTTTCTCGACGAGAATATGCCCGGTCTTTCAGGCCTCGAAACCCTTCAGCGCATCAAGGAACGCCGTCCACATTTGCCGTGCGTGATGATCACCAAGAGTGAGGAGGAGCACATCATGGAGGAGGCCATAGGCTCCAAAATGGCCGATTACTTGATCAAGCCGCTGAACCCGAACCAAATCTTGCTGTCTCTCAAAAAAATCCTGGATGAAAAACGACTCGTGGGCGAAAAGGCCATGAGCGATTATCAAAGGGAGTTTAGGGAATTGGGCATGCGCCTGATGGACCGGCTGGGGCGTGAAGATTGGGAAGACATCCACAAGCGATTGGTCCATTGGGACTTGGAGCTGTCTGCATCGGGTGACCAAGGCATGGCCGAGGTGCTCCACATGCAGCGCGTCGATGCCGGGCGTCAGTTTGCCAAGTATGTCAAGGCCAACTACGGCCAATGGTTGGAGGACATTGACCGTTGCGGCGACGAAGAGGACCCTCTCTTGGCACCCCAAGTAATGTCAGAGTCGGTCAAACCTCTGCTCGATCAGGGCCGCAAAACACTGTTTGTGCTCATTGACAACTTCCGCTACGACCAATGGCGGGCATTGGGGCCTGCATTGGCAGACCAATGGCAGGTTCAATCCGAGCGCATGCACTGGAGTTTCTTGCCTACAGCTACCCAGTACGCGCGGAATGCCATGTTTGCAGGCATGACCCCATCCCGAATTGCACAGGCCTTTCCTCAGTGGTGGAAGGACGAGCAAGCCAAAGGGTCCAAGAATGCCCACGAAGCGGATTTGTTGGGAGCCCAGCTGGAGAAGTGGGGTTTTTCAGGCAAATGGGGCTATCACAAAATCACCGATGTGGCGGCTGGCCGCAAGCTTGTAGAGGACTTTCACCTGATCAAGGACCGGGATTTTACGGCTGTGGTTTTCAATTTTGTGGACATGCTGAGCCATGCCCGCACAGAGAGCGAAATCATCAAGGAGCTGGCTGAAGACGAGGGAGCTTACCGCTCGCTGACGATGAGTTGGTTTGAGCACAGCCCACTCAAAGAATTGCTCACCTTGGCGGCGCAAGAAGGCATGGAGCTTGTTCTGACCTCGGACCACGGTACTGTCCAGGTCGACAACCCGATTAAGGTGCAAGGCGAGAAAGAGGTGACGGACAATCCGCGATACAAAACGGGTCGAAACCTCAGGCACGACGACGATGTCTTCGCCGTGAACGATCCCGAAGCGTTTGGCTTGCCCAAGTCCCACCTTTCGAGCCGATACATTTTTGCCCAAGAGCGGGACTTCATGGTGTATCCCAACAATTACAACCGCTTTGTCCGTTATCTGACAGGCACATTCCAGCACGGGGGCATCTCCATGGAAGAGATGTTGGTGCCTTTGGTGCACTTGAGCGCAAGATGACATGAAGCACCCCAGCACTGCCGACACCCCCGACGAAGAAAAGCAACTGCGATGCATATGGCGGTCACAGCCCTATGACCTGTCCCAGTTGCGCGGGGCTGTTGGGTCGTTTTTCCAGCACATTGCATGGGGCGACGTCGTAGCGGTTCAAGCCCCCATGGGAACGGGAAAGACCACATTTGTATCGGCATTGGCGCAGGTGCTCGGGGCACAAGATGTCGCATCGAGTCCCACGTTTGCGCTGTGTCAGGAATACCCGCTAGAAGAGCGTGCTGGCTCCACTGAGAAACGGACCATTCGTCACCTCGACCTATACCGGATCCAACACGATTCCGAGTTGCGAGGTCTGGGTTGGGATGAATTGATGGAAGATGCCGGTGCGATTACCCTCGTGGAGTGGCCGGAACGCGCAGCAGACCACTTTCCAGACCGCGCTAAATTGCTGCGGATTGAGCGTCAACCCGATGGCCTTCGACTCGCTTCTTTGTGGGTCAGGGAAACCGCGTAAATTCCGGACGCCGTCCAATAATACTGTGGAAACCAAGGAACGCATCCGCCGGCTGGCCTTTCAGGCCGCCCTGTCCCCTCAAGAAGAATTGTTGCCCATCGCGACGGGAGACCATTCATTGCGCATTGGAATCCCCAAGGAGATTGCATTGCAAGAGCGCCGTGTGGCCCTCGATCCCGATGCTGTGGGCCTTTTGGTGGCCCATGGCCATGAAGTGGTGGTCGAGACAGGCGCCGGTCGACACGCGCAGTTTACGGACACCGATTACAGCGAAGCCGGCGCGCGGATTGCACCCGATGCCCGTTCCGTCTATGACAATGACGTCATCCTCAAGGTGGCTCCACCCCAAGAAGCGGAGTTGGAACACATGCGGGATCGACAGACCATCTTCAGCGGACTGCAATTGGCCACCCGTCCAGAAGCGACCATCGAAAAAATGATGGACCGCAAAATCACCGCAGTGGCATGGGACTTCATGCAGGACCGCACGGGCATTTACCCTCTGGTGCGCGCCATGGGTGAAATCGCAGGCACCACGAGCATATTGATCGCCGCCGAGTACCTGGCACACCCCGATTTTGGGGACGGTTCCATGATGGGGGGCATGACCGGAGTGGCCCCCTCGGAAGTCGTCATCATTGGCGCAGGCACGGTGGGAGAGTTTGCAACCCGCGCTGCCATTGGTCTTGGGGCTTCTGTGCGGGTGTTCGATGCCAGCCCTTACCGCTTGCGGCGTTTACGCGGCGAAATCGGAGGCCGACTGTGGACAAGCACTTTCCACCCCAAGGTTTTGCGGGAGTCTTTGAAGGAGGCCAATGTGGTCATCGGCGCGATTCGTCCGCACCATGGAAGGACCCCGATGATCGTGACGGAAGACATGGTACAGGCCATGCGCGACGGTTCTGTGATCGTAGATGTGAGCATCGACAGCGGCGGTTGTTTTGAGACCTCCCGGTTGACCAACCACCAAGACCCGGTTTATGTGGAGCATGGTGTGACCCATTACGGTGTCACCAATATTCCCAGCCGGGTGCCGCGGACGGCGAGCATGGCATTGTCCAACCAATTGGGCCCATTGCTCAAGGAGGTCGGGGAGACCGGCGGCATCGACCGCGGAGCGGAGGGCAATCCCTTGTTCCGAAGTGGGTTGTACCTGTACAGGGGCAATGTGGTCAACCAAGACCTCGCAGAAGCCTTTGGGTGGCCCTTTAAGGACCTCAATCTATTGCTGGCGACACTGGACTGAATGTCCCGTCTGAGGGCGCTATAGCCCGCCAAACAAGGCTTGGCACTTACCCGCCAACGCGCTTGCGGATTTCGTGCAGTTTCAGAAGGGCGTCAACCGGAGTCAGTCGGTCAATATCCAGCCCCAGGAGGTCTTCCTTGATGTCTTGGAGAACGGGGTCGTCCAGCTGAAAGAAGCTCATCTGCAGCCCTTCGCTGTCTGTTTCAGTTTCCACAGGTCCTGAACCCGATTCCTTGCGTCCCGCGCCTTGGGCCTCAAGTCCGGTCAGTACCTCCTCGGCACGTCGAACAAGCGCTGCAGGCATGCCCGCAAGCTTGGCCACATGAATGCCAAAGCTGTGTTCGCTGCCACCGGGAATGAGCTTCCGCAAAAACACCACCTTGCCGTCCTGTTGTCGCACACTCACATTGGCGTTGTGGATGCGGGGAAACCGCTCTGCCATGCGATTGAGCTCGTGGTAATGCGTGGCAAACAGTGTTTTGGCGCGGCTCTTGGGGTGCTCGTGGAGAAATTCCGCAATGGCCCATGCGATGCTGATGCCATCATAGGTGCTGGTTCCACGGCCAATTTCATCGAGCAAGACCAATGACCGGTCCGAAAGGTTGTGCAGGATGGAGGCCGTTTCGTTCATCTCCACCATAAACGTGGATTCGCCCGCACTCAGGTTGTCCGAGGCTCCAACCCGAGTGAAGACCTTATCAACCACCCCCATCCGGACTGAGCGCGCAGGGACATAACACCCCATTTGCGCCATCAAAACAATGAGCGCGGTCTGGCGCAACAAGGCACTTTTTCCCGACATGTTGGGGCCGGTAATCATGAGGATTTGCTGGTGGTCGCGGTCTAGGGCGACGTCATTGGCCACATAGCTTTCGCCATCGGGGAGGCAATGTTCGATGACGGGGTGCCTTCCGCCAACGATTTCGAGCGTTGAGCCGTCTACCAGGGTGGGGCGGGTATAACCATGGTCTTCCGCGAGGGTGGCAAAACCAAGGAGCAGGTCCAAACCGGCTACGGCGCGGGCTGTCGCCTGCAGCACGGGGAGAAAGGGGTGCATGGCAGTGACCAATCGCATATAGGCTTCGCGCTCCACCACGTCGAGGCGCTCTTCAGCGTTGAGGATGCGCTGCTCGAGCTCTTTGAGCTCGGGCGTGATGTAGCGCTCTGCTTGGGTGAGCGTTTGCTTGCGAATCCATGTTTCGGGCACCTTGTCTTTGTGGGCATGCCGGACTTCGAGGTAGTAACCAAAGACGTTGTTAAAGGCGATTTTGAGCGACGTGATGCCGGTGGCTTCGGCCTCTCGGATGCGGATGCCGTCCAATTTGGCCTTGCCGTTGTCTCTGAGGTCGCGCAGCTGGTCCAGTTCGTCCACCACACCTGAAGCGATAGAAGCGCCCTTTCCGAGCACGCCTGGCGGGTCTTCCGTTAATTCCGTTCGCAGTTTCTCGAGGGCGGCATCTGCGGGATCCAAACGGCCAGCCCAGCGTCCGATGACAGCGTCATCCGAACTGTCGACCATCAGGCGCAATGCTTCCACTGCTGTGAGGGCTTGGCGCAGTTTTTTGAGCTCAGCAGGTGAGATCCGGACCGCAGCTGTTTTGGCGAGCAGCCGCTCCAAATCACCGATTTGTCCGAGTTCGGCGATGAGATCAGCACGCATTTCAGGCTGGTCCAAAAATGCCGATACCGCCTCGTGGCGTCGGGAAATGGCACCGGCATCACACAGAGGTTGGGCAATCCAGCGTCGCAGCATGCGGGCCCCCATGGGGGTAGCAGATCGGTCGACGACATCGACCAAGGCCGTGCCCTCGGGATGGGTAGGCACCAGCAACTCAAGGTTGCGAATGGTAAAACCATCCATGGCCACATTCTGCCCCCATTCCACACGACCCAAAGAGGCGATGTGGGCCATGCGGTCGTGTTTGGTCGTGCCCACGTAATGCATGGCTGCGCCGGCGGCGATGACCGCGAGCGGCTGACCATCTAAGCCAAATCCTTTCAGGCCTTTGGTTCCGAAATGTCCTTCTAACGTCTCGCGTGCAAAGTCCAGCTGCCAAACCCAATCATCGAGAGGGAAGCGGTAACCACTGAGCTGAAGCGAGGTGGGTTCGCCATGCCTCAGGTGCAGGGTTTCTTTGGGGCGAAACGTCCGCAGCAAAGGCGCAATGTCTTCCGGTGTGCCTTCCCCGGCCAGAAATTCTCCGGTCGAAACATCTAAAAATGCCACTCCCGCCCGCTCGCGCTTGTTGGCGCCACGGCCTTCCATGACAACGTGCACGGCGGCAAGCCAGTTGTTTTCGCGCGCTTCGAGGACCTGGTCGTTCAGTGCGACTCCTGGCGTGACCATCTCGGTCACACCGCGCTTGACAATGGTCTTGGTGGTCTTGGGGTCTTCGAGCTGATCGCAGACGGCCACACGGTGCCCGGCGCGCACCAGTTTAGGTAGGTAGTTTTCCAGCGCATGGTGCGGAAATCCAGCGAGTTCAATCTCAGCAGCGGCTCCGTTCTTGCGGGCAGTCAGCACGATGTTGAGCACCTTCGCTGCGGTCACTGCGTCGGAGCCGAACGTTTCATAAAAGTCCCCGACACGGAAGAGCAACAGGGCGTCAGGGTGCTGGGCTTTGACGCGGTTGTACTGCGCCATCAGCGGCGTCTCCTTTACGGGCTTGACCGCTTTTGCTTTCCCCTTGGCCTGCGCCATGTGGAATCAGGATGCGACTTTGAGGCGGCCGGTAGCGCTGTCGCCAAATTGCTGTTTGGCGTATTCCTCAGTGATGCGGAGGCTGTCCACACCTTCCTTTCCGGGGAGTTCAAACATGGCGTTGCTGAGGACAGCTTCACAAATGCTGCGCAAACCGCGGGCACCGAGCTTGAATTCAACCGCTCTCTCAACAATGAAGTCCAATGCGCCAGCATCGAATTGAAGGTCGATGCCATCGATTTCGAAGAGGCGCTGGTACTGCTTAATCAAAGCGTTCTTCGGCTCGGTCAAAATGCGACGAAGGGCTTCGGGGTCCAAAGGATCCAAGTGGGTCAACACGGGGAACCTTCCAATGAGCTCTGGAATCAGTCCAAAACTCTTCAGGTCTGAAGGAGCGATCGAAGACAACAAACTCTCTGGGCGGTCACCGGTGTCAGTAGTGAAACCGATGCTGGAGGTGGCGATTCTTCGCTCAATGTGCTGTTCGATGCCGTTAAAAGCCCCTCCGCACACGAAGAGGATGTTGCGGGTATCGATGGAAATGAGCTTTTGCTCAGGGTGCTTCCTGCCACCTTGAGGTGGGACATTGACTTCGGCACCTTCGAGCAGTTTCAGCAGCGCCTGCTGCACCCCCTCTCCACTCACATCGCGTGTAATAGAGGGGTTGTCACTCTTGCGGGCCACCTTGTCAATCTCATCGATGAACACAATGCCCCGTTCTGCTTTGGACACATCGTAATCGGCCGACTGCAGCAAGCGTGAAAGGACGCTCTCCACGTCTTCGCCCACATAGCCGGCCTCAGTGAGAATCGTGGCGTCTGCAATGCAGAAGGGGACTTTTAAAAGTCGGGCAATGCTGCGGGCGAGCAATGTTTTTCCCGTCCCCGTCTCCCCGACCAAAACGATATTGGATTTGTCGATTTCAATCTCTCCTTCCGCGGCAGGGTGGGCGAGACGCTTGTAATGGTTGTAGACCGCCACGCTCAAGGTGCGCTTGGCGTTCTCTTGACCAATGACATAGTCGTCCAAGAAGCGCTTGATGTCCGCAGGGCGGTCCATCTGCACTCCTGGATCGAAACCTGCATCGCCCTCGTCGGTCCGCTCTTCCTTAACAATGGCGTCCGCCTGCTCAATGCAATGGTCGCAGATGTGGCCCGTCACCCCCGCAATGAGGATGTCGACTTCCGACTTCTTGCGCCCACAGAACGAGCAGTTGATTTCGCGATCCGCCATGGCGTTGTCAATTTTACTTGCGTTCGAGGACCTCGTCGATCATGCCGTAGTTCTTGGCTTCTTCGGCAATCATCCAGTAGTCGCGGTCGCTGTCCTCCCAGACCTTTTTGTAGTCCTGTCCGCTGTGGTGGGCGATGATCTTGTACAGCTCCTCTTTGAGCTTCATGATCTCGCGCGCTGTGATTTCGATGTCACTGGCTTGTCCACGTGCACCGCCGAGGGGCTGGTGAATCATGGTGCGGCTGTGCTTGAGACCGGTCCGCTTTCCAGCGGCACCAGCACACAACAAAACAGCCCCCATGGACGCAGCCATACCGGTGCAAATGGTCGCAACATCCGGACGGATGTACTGCATGGTATCGTAGATGCCCAAGCCAGCATAAACGCTTCCTCCGGGTGAGTTGATGTAAATCTGGATGTCCTTGGTAGGGTCCGTGGACTCCAAGAACAGCATCTGTGCCTGAATGATATTGGCGATGTAATCGTCCACCCCTGTTCCGAGGAAGATGATGCGATCGGCCATCAATCGGGAGAAGACATCCACCTCTCTAAACGGCATCTGCCGCTCTTCGATGACGGTACGTGTCATGTTCTCCGGTCCGTGAACGGCAGAGATGTAATCCTCTACGTGGTGGCTGGTGAAGCCGCGGTCATGGACGGCGTACTTCAAAAATTCCTTGCGCGTGTTCATCATTGTATGGTCCGAAAGTTAGTTCTGGACAGCCATAGGTCCACAGGCAGAATTAAAGGGAACGAACGATTTCCATCCACTCTTCGTGGGAAACCTCTTTCTCCTTGATTTTGGCCAGTTCGCGAAGCTTGTCGATGGCCTTCCTCTCGTAAATCGATTCAGCCACCCGGCGCACTTCCTTTTGGTCGCTCATCATCTGCGCCACCATGGGGTCGAGCTGCTCTGCTTCCAGTGGAATGCCATATTGGGCGTACTGTGCCTTGATGGCGTTGCCGGCCTCGGCCTGGATTTCTTCACCAGAAACCTCGATGCCGTGTTCATCGATGATGTGGTTTTGGATGACCTGCCACTTGATGCCCTTGGCGTACTCCGAAAATTCTGCTTCGATCTCTTCTGCAGTAATGGGTTTCTCGTTGGCCACTCGAATCCACCGCTTCAAGAAGTCCTCTGGAAGGGGCGGGTTCAACTTGTCGACCACTTCTTCCACAAACTTCCGACGGAACACGCGGTCTCCATCGCGCTCGAAAATGCGGCGCAAATCTTCCTCGACTTTAACGCGGAAGGCTGCTTCGTCCTTGACAATGTCCTCTCCGAAGAGTTTGTCGTAGAGCTCCTCGCCCAGTTCGGCAGGTTCGATGTGGCGAATCTCCTTCACTGTAAAGCGCAGTGGGTGGGTGAATTTCGCAGCGGCGTCTCGGTCGATGCCCAAAAGGCGGGCCAAGTCGTCAGCATCCTTGGATACTTTTCCCGGGCTCACGGTGACCTCGGCATCTTTGGCCAGCCCCAAGAGTTTCTTGAGTGTGGCCTTGTCTTTCACCTCAGACAAGGTGATGGTGCCTTCGTGCATGATACCACCAGGCTTGATTTCCTTGCCGTCGGCCTCAAGCTCAACGAAATCTCCAATCAGCAAATCCTCTTCACCCGATTCGTCCTGCTCAGACATCTTTCCGTAGCGCCGGCGCAAATCGCCGATTTGCTCGTCAATCAAGGAGTCGTCGATGCGAACCTTGTGGTTGACGAACTTGGTGAACCACCCAAACTTGATGTCCACTGTGGGGCTCAAACCAATGTCGTAGCGGAAAGTGAAGGCTTCAGGCTTGTCCCAGTTTCCATCGCTCTCGTTGTCGACAGTGGGGATGGGTTGACCCAAAAGCCTCAGCTTCTCTTCGCGGATGTATCCGTCAAGGCGCTCTCCAAGAATTTTGTTGAGCTCATCAGCAAGAACAGCTTTTCCATATTGCTTGCGGACCAGCTGAATGGGCACTTTTCCAGGGCGAAAACCAGGCATTTTCACCTGCTTGCGGTACTCCTCCAGAATGCCCTCGACTTTTTCCCGGTAATCTTCCGGGTGAACTGTAACCGTGAGGACGCCATTCAGCGCATCAATGTTCTCTTTGGTGATTTCCATGGCTTGGATATGCCTTCGGTTTTAAGAAGTGCGGGCGGAGGGACTCGAACCCACACACCTTACGGCACCAGATCCTAAATCTGGCGTGTCTACCAATTTCACCACGCCCGCAAGGGCGCGAAGATAGGCTTTCCATCGACGATGACGAAGCGGCTTGTCACACCTGCGAACTGAATGTGGATTGGCCGCATTGGCGGCGCAGTTTGGCGCTGTGCTCTCCCTGTTTTCAGCACATACGGTGTCGTTTTTGGCGCCCCAGAAGGCCGGCCCATTCGGTGTCCAACACCGATTGTGGTCGGCCTTTGCTGGGAAGGCGGTCTTGTTCTGCTTGCTGCTTTTGGTTGGGCATGGCCTGCGTGCGCAGGCAGAACGGCGGGGGCCTGGTTTCCAAAAGTGGGGGGTGCATCTCCGAGCCGGAGACCCAGGGATCTGGACCGTTGCCTTGCATGCCCAAGGTGGCAGACGGCCTCATCAAGGGGGGAGCTGGCAAGCCTATGCGCAATGTGACCAGGGCCGAACGGCCCAATGCCGATTTCTGAATTGGGTTGTTGTGGACCAAGAGACCAGGCTGGGCAGTGGTCTGGTCTGGAATACCTCGGGGATGGGGAGTGTGTTGCTTTCGGTGGGGATCCAGAATTGGGCCGCCCAGGTCACGGTCCCGTGGCGACAGCCCTCCTCGCGTCCCTTCGATGCTCATTGGCAGTGGTCAGTGAGGTTTTCTGTGGTGGATCGCGTCCAAGCGATAGCCGATGTACAATGGCAGCCAGGTTCCATGCCGTTGCTCTCCTTCACCGCCCGCTCCAGCCGTTGGATGGGCAGAGTAGGATCTGCGGGGGCTTGGCTTTCGCTTGGATGGTCTATGAACGGCAAGAAGCCCAAGGTCGAATGGCGCCTCGCATTGGGTGTTCTTCGAGGGGACATTCCATGGGTGGGCATAGACGGGGGGGCTGCAGGCACCTTTGGATCCAATCCCGCCGATCAATGGCACCTGCAATGGCTGTGGCAATGAGGTTGGTGGCAGAACGGGGTGTTGTATTTCCGTGGTTGTGGTTCGCAGCATTGGCTTCTGTACACGGTCAGTCCATAGAGGCGGCGGCGTTGGACATCCCTTTGGTATCCGCAGCTTGGGATGCCGGCTGCGTGACCCGCGATGAATGCGCGACACTTGCCGCCGCTTTTCGCGATCAACCCCTGGCCGTTTGGACCCAGCAAGCGGTAGCCCATGAGCTTGCCTCCTCACGTCATGCAGTTGTCTTGGAATGTTTGCGCAGTCTTCCTGAATGGCAAGAAGTGTTTCGCTTGGCGGCGCTTTCAGC